>JAUWLU010000039.1 GCA_030613545.1 Desulfuromonadales bacterium | reverse complement strand
AGGGTCCCGACTTCTTCCTGGTCAACGCCCGTCTTGAACAGAATCTCGGCGAATACTGGGGTGTTGAAGGCAAAGCCTTTGTCGAGGTCGAGAACCTGCCGGACCGGGATTATACCGAGGCGGTTATGTGGAGGCTGGCCGTAATTTCCTTGCTGGGTTGAGATTAATCTACTGATCCCGAACAGGTGCGAGGGATACTCGCGGACTGAAAAGGATATAACAGCATGACCGTAGCAACTGCCTCCTCTATGTTATTCAATGCGGCTGCCGGCGTTTACGCCGGCAGCCTTCTCTTTCACCTGTTGAAGCGGCACCGCTGCAGTTGCTGGCTGCTGGGGCTCGGTTTTGTCCTGCAGACGGCCAGTCTGCTTGGCCGTTGCTGGCGCTGGGGGATCTTCTCCCTCGACGGGGTGTTTAACGGCGCTCTGTTTCTGCCCTGGTGCCTGGCTTTGCTGGCCCTGTTCTGTCTGCTGCGCGGCCGACGGCAGGATGCGGCCTCCATGAGCTGGCTGGTGGCCATGTCGATGCTGATCACCCTGGCGCTGCCGGTACGGATCCCGCCGCCCGGCCCCTTTACCGCCACCTGGTCGTCGCCGCTGTTTTTCTTCTTCGAGGTGCTGGCCATCGGCTGTTTTTTGGCCAGCGGCTGGTTCGCATGGCGGCAGTTGCGCCGCCGCGACGAGGACACGCTGTTCAACCAGTTGGCCATCTGGGGCTTTATCTGCTACAGCCTGGCTCAGATAATCGGCGCCATCTGGAGCTATCTCGGCTGGGCCGGACCCTTTCACTGGGGCGAACGGCATCTGCAGTCGGCGGCCATCTGGTGCCTCTATTGCGGCTACCTGCACACCCATTTTGACCGCGCCTTCGATATCCGCAAAAAGGCCCGCTGGGCCCTGTCCGGGGCCCTGGTGGTGCTGCTGGTCGCTTATGCCTTGCAGGTGGCGGCCCATCTGACCGTCCTCGAACCGGGTTCCGGCTCCGAAAAAGGCAAGGCTAGGGCTAATGCCCAACAGCAGGTGCACGGGGCGAACCCCAACGAATGCGGCAAGCTCAGGCTGACGGAGGGTGGCAATGATTAAACGGCTCTGGACGGCCATGGCCAGCATCCGCCTGACTTTGTGGCTGCTGGGCCTGCTCACCGTCAATCTCTTTATCGGCAGCATTTACGCCAAGCTCATGCCGGTGTTCGGCGAACTCAACGTGCAGCTCTTTCCCGATTGGCTGATGACCCGCAGCGACGGTCACAGCTGGTGGCTCTTCACCCTGTTCGGCCTGCTGTTTCTGCTCTTTGCCAACACCCTGGCCTGTACCCTGGAGCGGGTGAGCTTTTTGTGGAAACGGCGCCAACACCACCGGCGGGCCATCTTCGCCCTGCTGCTGGCGCCGTCGATCATGCACTTCTGCTTTTTGTTCATTGTCGGCGGTCATGCCCTGACCGAATTTACTGGCAGCAAGCAGCGCCTGCCGGCGGTGGTCGGCGAGCAGGTGGCGGTGGATGACCTTCAGATCACCCTGCTCGACCGCCATTACAGCTACTGGCAGGAGCCGCTTCTGCAAGGGGTCATGCAGCAGTGCACGGCGACCCTGCAACTGAAAAACGGCGCCAGCATCGAACAGCGCCGGATCGCTATTCTCGAGCCCATCTACTGGCAGGGCTACACCCTGCATCTCGGCATGGCCGGCAAGCCCGGCGTTAACAAGCTGCCGCCCCTGGAGATCACCATTAAAAAAGATCCCGGCCTGCTGTTGATCCTGCTCGGCAACACGGTGCTGTGCCTGCTGATGCTCTGGTACTTTCCGCAAATTCGCAAGATTCGCAACGGAGGACAATAGGATGCAAAGACCCGCTCTTCTGCTTTACGCGATGGTGGCCTGCCTGCTGGCCTGCAGCACGGCTTCAGCCATGGATCATGCGCCGGTTCTTCAGCACGCAATGACCATTACCGGCGAGGTGAAAAACCCCCTCAAGCTGACCGTCGAGGACCTGGCCCGCTTTCAGTCGGTAGAGATTCAGCTCAACGAGGTCAGCCGCGATCGGCAGTTCCATGGCGTCTATCTCCATCAGGCGGTGCCTCTGCGCACCCTGCTGGATATGGCCGAAATCGTCAAGCAGGACCAGCCCTTTGAAAAGGAGATCGATCTGGCCATTCGAGTGACCGGTGCTTCCGGCAAGCAGGTGGTCCTCTCCTGGGGCGAGATCTACTACAGCAATGCGGCAGAAGTTGCCATCGCCTTTGCCGCCACACCGGTCAAGCCGATGATGACCGAGGCCCGCTGCCAGAAATGTCACGGCCCGGAAATCTATCAGACTTCCCTTGAGCAGTATGCCCGTCCGGGTCAGCTGCCCAAGCTGCTGATTCGCAGCGACTTTTACACCGACCGCTGTCTGGAAGGGGTGACCCGTATCGAGGTCATCGACCTGCATCCGGCGATCAAAGTCGATCGCAAGGTCAAGCTGCAATCCGACGAACTGGTGATTAGCGGGGCGGTAGAAAAGGAGCTGAAGGTCTGCTGTCTGAAGAAGTATCCGCAGATCGAGGTGCGCAAGAAGGTGGTCGGGGTGCATATGGGCTATCACGGCCTGCACAACTATGTCGGTACGCCCCTGGTCAAGCTGCTGGAAGCGGCCGGCGCCGGGGACGATCTGACCAAGGCGCTGTTGATTTCGGCTCCAGACGGCTACCGGGCGCTCTTTTCCTTTGGCGAATTGCAACTTGCCGACAAGGGCCAGCGCATCATCCTGGCTAAGAGTGTCGACGGCAAGCTGCTCAAGGGCCAGCGCGGCGGCAAGTTTCGCATCATCGTACCGGATGAATTGGTCGACGACCGCGACGTGTTGGCCGTTGACCGTATCGAGGTGATCGATCTCAAGCCGCAGCCCAAGATCTCGGTCATCGGTGTAGGTCCCGGCGATACCGATCTCATTACCCTGGAGGCCATCGGCGCCTTGGCCAGAGCCGATGTGCTGGTGGCGCCGGCCGATATCGTCAAGCGTTTCGCGCCTTATCTCGGCGACAAGCCGAACCTGTTCGATCCCTTGCTGCTCATCAAGCACATGTTCCGCAAGGCTCATCCGGATATGGACCCGACCGAGGCGGAAAAGGTTTGCAATGTTGAGCGCACCGCCGGGGTGGCGAAGATTCGCCAGGCTCTCGATGAAGGCAAGAACGTGGCCTTTCTCGACTGGGGCGATCCGCAGATCTTCGGCAGTTCTCGCTGGATTCGGGAATATCTCGACGAGGCGGAGATAGAGACCGTGGCCGGCCTCAGCTCTTTCAACGCCGCCAATGCGGTCATCAATCGCGACGTCAGTGCCAACGGGGCCATAGTGCTTACGGCGCCAAAGGGGCTGCGGCACAATAGAGCGCTGCTGGAGGCGGTGGCCAAAAATGGTGAAACCCTGGCGATCTTTATGGGCATTCACGACCTGCCGCAACTGGTGCCGCTACTACAGCGCCACTATGCCGATGCAACGCCGGTGCGGCTGGTCTATGACGCCGGCATCCGCAGCCGCGAACATCAGCTGGCCACCACCCTGGGTGGAGTGCTAACGGCGGCCCAGGGCGAAACGGAACGTTTTCTCGGTCTGATCTACATCGGCCCCTGTCTGGCCGGAGAGTGATCGCATGCCACTGCAACGACGCTTGAACCTTGGCGATGCCCTACTGCTGATCATCGGCAACGTCATCGGCGCCGGCATCTTCACCACCAGCGGCTTTCTGGCCGGCGAGTTGCCCCATCCCTGGCTGTTTCTCGGCATCTGGCTGCTGGGCGGGGCGCTGACCATCTGCGGCGCCCTGACCTATGCCGAATTGGCCGGCATGTATCCTCTGGCCGGCGGGGACTACCAGTATCTCAAGGCGGCTTACGGTCGCTGGGCCGGTTTCCTGCTCGGCTGGGTGCTGTTCTGGGTCATCAACCCCGGCTCCATTGCCGCTCTGGCTATCGGTCTGGTCAGTTATCTGGCGTTGTTTGTGCCGGGGCTCGGGGGCGCTGAAGCCAAGCTGCTGGCGGTGGCGGTGATCCTGTTGTTTTCCTGGGTCAACTACCGCGGCATTCGGCTGAGCGGCACCACTCAGAATGTCTTCACCCTCGGCACCGTGCTGACCCTGCTGGCTCTCATCGGTTTCGGCTTCTGTTCCGATGCTGGCAGCTGGCAGCATCGGACTGCCGCCGCGCCGCCGACCGGTTCGCTGAGCAAGCTCTTCGCTACCCCCATGATCGCGGTGATCTTTACCTACAGCGGCTGGTTTGCCGCGGCTTACATCGGCAGCGAGATCAAAAACCCTCGGCGTAATCTGCCCCTGTCGCTGATTCTTGGCACCCTCTGTGTGACCCTGGTCTATCTGCTGATCAACCTGGTTTATCTATACGCCCTGTCCATCGAACGCCTGCAGGGCACGGTCAACGTCGCCCAGAAAGCAATGACGGTTCTCTTCAGTCCGGTCGTCGCCGGCTTGGTGTCGGTGCCGATTATGCTGGCCATTGCCGCCGGTATCAACGCCACCATTCTCACCGGGGCGCGGGTGTCCTTCGCCATGGGCGAGGATGGCGTCTTCTGGACACGGCTCAAGGAGGTACATGCCGTCTATCGCACTCCGGCCTGTGCGGTGCTCAGCCAGGCCCTGCTGGCCTGTCTGCTGGTGTTGCTCGGCACCTTCAACCAGCTGCTCGGCTATGTGGTCTTTGTCATGCTTCTTTCCAGTATCGCCAGCGGTGTGGCGCTGTTTGTGTTGCGTCGTAGGCAACCAGATCTGGATCGCCCTTATCGGACCTGGGGCTATCCCCTGCTGCCGCTGCTGTTTGTCGCGACCTATCTGTGGATCGCGGTGCAGATCGGCTGGGCCAACCCCGGCACTTCGTTGCTCGGTATCTTCATTGCCTTGACAGGTCTGCCCTTTTATCTCTGGAAGCAGAACGGGAGCAGGGCGGACAACTACCAGGCGTTGCAGGACTAGCAGGTTGGTGAAAAAGTCCATCCGTGGCCTTTTCAGCACCGGCTTGAGAAAATGGAATTTTCTCAAGCCTTACAAAATCATCCTGTTGGGAAATTCTGGCTGATTTTGGTCGCTCATCCATGGGCTCCGCAGGCTGTTTTTCAACAGCCTGCTAGGTGACCGGATTCTCCCGCCGGGGTATTTAAGTGTGGCATGCCCCACAAGTGTGTCACTGGCCCGTGGGGCATGCCACACTTTTTTTGTTTCTGCAAGCCGGCCTGTCTGCTGAAGCTGCGCTGCGGAATAGTCATGTTTGTTTTTCATGAGACTGTTTTTCTAGGAGGTTTGGTTTGCTGTGACAACCTGCTCGGCGGCGCGCTGCAGAGTGGCCCATTTTTTGCTTTCTTTTGGTTATTTCTCGGAGAATAACCGCTGGCGGTTGTCGCCGGGATAGCACAGGCTGGCCAGTGGCAGGCCGGCGAGCGATAGAATATGTATTTTCTCTGCCTCGATTCCGCTAGCGGGCCGAGGCCAGCGAGGTCGGTTCCGTGTCTCTGCGATGCAAAGTCCTTTCGGTTCTGCTCGGCGCCATGCTGCTGTTCAGTGGCGCGGAGCACGCCATTCACCGTTGGTTCATCTTCCCCGGCTTCCTGCAGCTGGAGGAACAGGAGGCCGAGCAGGACCTGCTGCGGGTGAGTCAGGCCATCGAAAATGAAATCCGCCACCTCGACACCTTCTGCTTCGACTGGGCGGCCTGGGATGATACCTACCAATTCGTCCTGTCCCGCTCCCCCCAGTACATCGCCAGCAACCTCACCCTGAGCACCTTCCTCGACAATCGTCTTAACCTCATTTTCTTCTATGACCGGCAGGGCCGTCGGCTGTGGGGCGAAAGCCATGAACTGGAACAGGGCCAACAGCTGCCCTTGGCCCTCTTTCGGGGGGCAATCCTACCCGCCGCCCTGGCCCTGCCCACAGCTTCCGGCCAGGAGTTGGCGGCGCTGAAGCGCACCGGGGTGGTAGCCACCGAAAGGGGGCCGCTGCTGCTGTCGGTGCGCCCGATCCTCACCAGCGACAACCGGGGGCCAGTGCGCGGCACCATGGTCATGGGCCGCCTGCTGAACGCCGCTCTGCTCGGGAGGCTGGCCGAACAGACCCGCCTTGCCTTCACCTTCCAGCGGAGTACGGCAGCGGTCGACCAGGGACCGCTGCGGTTCGACAAGTCCGACCCGCAGCGTCTGATCAGCTATCAGCCGTTTGCTGATCTCAACGGCCGGTCGGCATTTTTTATGCGCCTCGAAACGCCGCGCAGGATCTTCCAGACGGTGCAGGCGATAAGGCACCATGCCGTGCTCTTTCTGGCCCTGTCCAGCCTGGTTCTGGTGATGCTCATGTCGACGGCGCTGCAGCGCATCGTTTTGGGGCCCATCTGCCGGCTCAAGGAGCATGCTCACGCCATCCACACCGGCGGTGACCTGTCGGCGCGCCTGCAGCTGCGGCGCGGGGACGAAATCGGCCAACTCGCCAACGAGTTCGACGTCATGATGGCGGAGATCGATCAGAAGTCGGCGCAAATAGCGGCGGCCAACGGCGAGCTGCAGCGCCTCTCCGGCGAGGATACGGTCACTCAGCTGGCCAATCGCCGCCAATTCGATGCCCGCCTGAACCATGAATGGCGCTGCCTGCTTCGCCAGCAGCGGCCCCTGGCCCTGCTTTTGTGCGACGTCGACTTTTTCAAACCCTACAACGATAGCTACGGCCATCAGCAGGGCGACCGCTGCCTGCGGGAGGTGGCCCAGGCGATTCGGAAAAGCGCTCGCCGGCCGGCGGACCTGGTGGCTCGTTTCGGCGGCGAGGAGTTTGTCGTCATTCTGGTCGACACCGACCAGGCGGGTGCCCTGACGGTGGCCGAAAGCATCTGCAATGCCGTCCGTCTGCTGGAGATTCCCCACCGGGCCTCGTCTGTCGACCGCTACGTCACCCTGAGCGTGGGCGCGGCCAGCTTGGTGCCGCAGGCCGAGCTTTCACCGGCGCTTCTGATCGAACGGGCCGACCAGGCCATGTATCGGGCCAAGCAGCGAGGACGTAACCGGGTGGAGGCTGCCGATCCAGTAAGCGCACCGGACGATGTGCCCTCCTTTCAGCTCCATCTCTAGCCACATTACGAGTCGGCCAGCGCCCCTCCCGCTGTCCTAAGGCCTCCCTGGCCTTTCAAAATCCTTTTTTCCGTCTAAAATTGAAGATGGCCCCATCTAACTAGTGCCCATCCGGAAACCCCGGAGGGGCACAGGGTCAGTTTCCGGATGGAAACTAACTAACGTCACTAGCTACGGAGAAGTGCATGCCCGTTCGTGCCATAACACGAGGGCTGTTGCTGCTGGCCTGGCTTGTTTGGGTCTGCGCCGGCCGGGGGCAGGCCGCCGAGCCCTTGCGCCTCGAGCTGCAGGGCATCGCCGGCGAGGCAGGGGCCAACGTGGAGGCCGCACTGGCGTTTCCCCCCGGCCTGGTGAAAAACGGTACGGTCGACCGGCGCTGGCTGGAGCGCTTTGTGCGCCAGCTGCCGGACAAGGCTGGCCGCGCCCTGGCCCATTTCGGCTATTATGCCCCGCAGATCGAGGCGGAGCTGAAGGAGGTGGCGGAGGATGCCCTGCTGCTCAAGGTCACTATCGAGCCAGGCGCGCCGGTCAGACTTTCGCAGGTCCGAGTGGTGCTCGAGGGGCCCGGTGCCGGACAGAGGCGGCTCAAGGAATTATCCGCGAACTTTCCCTTACAGAGCGGGGATGTGCTCCACCAGGGGGTCTACGAAGAGGCAAAGAAGGGGCTCCAGGCCCAGGCCGTAGCGCTCGGCTACCTGGATGCGGATTTTTCCCGGCACCTGATCCGTATCGATGCGGCGGACAACAGGGCAGAAATCGAGCTGGTGCTGCAGACCGGCCCGCGCTACCGGTTCGGCGAGATTCGTATCGAAGGGGCCGAGGACTATCCAGAGCAGTATTTACGCCGTTTTCTGGCCTTTCAGAGCGGCGAGCCCTTTTTACCCGCCCGCTTGGGGAGAACCCAGCTCAACTACCTCAATGCCGATCGGTTCAGTAATGTTCGGCTGGTGCCGGATCGTCAGGCGGCGGTAGAGGAGCAGGTTCCCGTCGATGTCCTTTTGGAACCGGCGGCGAGCAAGCGGCTGCGGCCGGGGATCGGCTACGGCACCGATACCGGGGCGCGCATCTCCCTGCTGTTCAAGAACGTCAACGTCGGACGGCGGGCCCATGAACTGAACGTCGAGCTCAATCTGTCGCAGGTGCGGGCCCTGGCCGCCGTCACCTACATTATGCCGGATATGGACAGGCTCGACAGCTTTACCGCTTTGCGCACCGGTTTTGAGCAGGAGGATGTCGACGCCTTTGATACTCGCAAGATCTTTGTTGAGGTGGAGCGGGTCCGGGGTTTTGGCCGCGGCCGGCGGGGCTCGATCTATACCCAGTTATTTTACGAGGATTTTACCGTGGGCGGGGAGGACGACGCCCTCAGGATGCTGGTTCCGGGTATTCGTTTCTCGCAGTTGCGTTATCGGGATCTGATCCGGCCTGAGAAGGGCTATCAGTATGCTCTGGAATTGCGTGGCGGCCATCAGTTGGTCGGCTCCGATACCGGCCTGCTGCAGCTACTGGCTTCCGGCAACGCCCTGCTGCCGCTGCCGGGCCGTCTGGCCCTGTTCGCCCGCATCGAGGGGGCGACGACGGCCCAGAACGAGCCGATCCAAGATATCCCCGTCTCGCTGCGCTTTTTCGCCGGTGGCGATCAGAGCGTGCGCGGCTATGGCTACGAATCCCTGGGGCCGGAGAACGACGAGGGCGATGTGGTGGGCGGCAAGCACCTGCTGGTGGGCAGCATCGAACTGGAACGGGCGCTGGGAAAAAACTGGGGGGTGGCGCTCTTTTACGATGTCGGCAACGCCTTCGACTCCTTTTCCGAGCTAGACTTGGCCCAAGGGGCCGGGGTCGGCATCCGCCGCTATACGCCCATCGGCCCTATTCGTATTGATGTCGCCCACCAGATCGGTGAGGACGACTCGTCGGTCCGTTTTCATGTGAGCATCGGGTACGGATGGTGAAAAAGTATCGAAAATATCTGGTCGGTGCCTTGCTGCTGCTGACCCTCGGGGTTCTCGGCGGCGGTCTCCATTGGTTGCTGACCACCCCCAAGGGCGCTCGCTGGCTGGTGCAGGCCCTGGTGAAGCGGACCGCGGGGGCGGTGACGGTGCAACAGGTAGAGGGCCGGCTGGTGGAGGAACTCAGGCTGGCGGGGCTGCAGGTGGAGTGGCAGGACGGATCGACGGCCATCGCCTCGCTACGCCTGCGCTGGCAGCCGGCGGCGCTGCTGCGCGGCGAGATCAAGGTGACCGAACTGGCGGCGGCCGGGGTGACCCTGCATACGACCGCAACCGATCGCCCGGAGCAAGCCTGGCAGGGTCCCCCGGTTGTGCGATGGCCGGCGCTGCCGTTCTGGCTGGCGTGGCTGCAGGCCGAGGTCAAGCGGGTGCATCTGCAAAGGCTGATCTGGCGGCGGCCGGACCAGGCTCCCCTAGCTCTGGACCGGGTGACGGGGCGGCTGCGGTGGGCGGGGCGCCGGCTGGAACTGACCCTGGCCAGTCGGTTCAGGGAACTGGCGGGGGGCCCGGGGCGGCTCGACCTGACGGTGGAACTGCAGCCCGCTCCCCGGACTGGTTACTTCGCCGGAAGCATGCGCTTGCATGCCGTGACCGTTGCCACCGGAGGACTGCGGCTGGCCAGCCGGATCGAGCTTGCGCCGGGGGAACTGATGCTGCGGGATCTGGCGTTGACTGAGATCGGGGCCGCCGGCCGGCTTAGCGGAAGGGCGGGGCTGCGCTTTGTGGAGGCCGGACCGGAACTCGATCTCGATTTGACCGTTGCCGACTGGAACCTGGCGCCGCAGTTTGACCTGGTCACCGACCTGAGCGGCCGGCTGCGTCTGACCGGCAACCTGGCAGGGTTCCAGGGGTCCCTGGAAGCCGTCAACCGGGCGGAAGACTGGCGGGCTGCAGCCCTTTCCAGCCCCTTTGCCGGCAGCCGGGCGGGCCTGGATTTTACCGCCTTGCGCGGCCGCTGGCTGGATGGGGCGCTGCAGGGCACGGTGGCCTTGCAGTGGCAGGGGGGGCTGGAGGTGCGCGGACAGCTGGACGGGGAGGGATTCGATACGGGCCGGCTTCATCCGGCCTGGCCGGGGCACATCAACCTGGTTCTCGATGGGCGCTGGTGGCGGCCGGAGACGGGCCCCCCGGGTTTTGAGCTGAGCGGGCAACTGCGGGAGAGTACGCTGCGCGGTAAAACACTGCAGGGCCGGGTGGATGGCCGCCTGCAAGGGGACGATCTCGATTTGGCAGCCCTGGAGCTGGTCGGCGACGGAGTGACCCTGAGCGCCGCCGGTAGGCTGCGGGAACGGCTGGCTGTCCAACTCGCCGTGCGGGATTTGACCGGCCTGCTGCCCGAGAGCGCTGGCGCGCTGCAGGCCCGCGGCTGGGTGCGCCGGCAGCATCAACGCTGGAGCGGAACGCTGCACGGCCAGGGACAGGGACTGCGGTTCCGGGAGGTGACCGCCGACGCCCTGGAACTGGTGGTCCGCGGCGACTCCGCCGGGATGGCCGGAGAGGCGAACCTGGTCTGGCAGGGCCTGCGGGCCAAGGGCCTGCCCGCCGTTCACGGCAATCTGCAGGTGGTGGGAACCCCAGAGCGTCACCAGGCTACGGCGGCCCTGCGGTCGGCTCAGGGCAGCCTGTCCCTCGCCGCCGGTGGCGGCTATCGCCAAGGCCGTTGGCAGGGGCGCATCGACCGTCTGCAGTTGGAGGAGGGCGATCGCCCCTGGCACCTGCGCAAGCCGGTGGAGGTGGCGGTTTCCCCCAGGGAGCTGAAGGTCGATGCCCTGGCCCTCACCGGACGCGAGGGTGAAGAACTGCAGCTGGCAGCGGATTTGGTTCTGCAGCCCCTGCGCGGGCGTCTCGACGCCCGCTGGCGGCAGCTCGATCTGGCCCGGGCCAATCCCTATCTGGCCGGGATGAGCCTGACAGGCCGCTGCAGCGGCCGGGGGCAGTTCGATTTCGCTGCTGCCGCGGCCTTGGTCGTGAATGCCCGGGCAGAGTTGTCCGGCCGCCTGCAGTACCAGGACCTGACCCTCAAGCTGACGCGGGGCGCTGCCCAGGTGTCCTGGAACCGCACCGGGTTGAGCGCTGATCTGGACCTGGATCTGGACGGAGGAGGGCGCCTCACGGGGCTCTGCCGCTCCGAGGAGCCGGGGCGGCTCGCTGTCCCAACCAAGGGGGATTGGAGTCTGACTTGGGAATCCCTCGACATGGGCCGACTGCAGCCCTGGCTGCCGCCAGGACTGGCCGCCGCGGGCCAGTTCTCGGGCCGGGCCCAGGGGAGCTGGGCGCCGGGCGGGGCGCTGACGGCAACCGGCCAGGCCGCAATTCGCGACGGCCTCCTGGAGTGGCGCGCCGCCGAAGGACAGGTTTCCCTGCCGCTGCGTACCGCCGAGGTTGCCTGGGACTGGCAGGGTCCCCGCCTGGAAGGGCAGTTGGCCCTGGCCCTGAGCGAGGCCGGTCACATCGACGGTCGCTTCCGGCTGCCCTTGCCGGCCCGCCTGCCCCTGGCTTTCGACCCGGAAGGTCCCCTTCAATGTTCGCTGCAAGGCCGCGCCCAAGAATGGGGGCTGGTCGGGGTGCTCTTTCCGGGGGTGCTGCAGGAAAGCCATGGCCAGCTTGAGGTGGAGCTCGCCGTCGGCGGCAGCTGGCGGCAGCCGACCCTCAGCGGACGGGCCCAGCTGGCCGAGGCGGGCGCTTATCTGCCGGCGGCGGGCATTGAACTGCGCGAAGCGGCAGTCGATGCCCGGCTGGAGGGGAACCGGATCCGCTTTTCTTCTTTTTCGGTGCGCTCCGGGGAGGGGCAGCTGCGGGGCGAGGGCTTCATCCGCCTCCAGGACTGGCGGCCCGTCGAGTACCAGGCGACCCTCGACGGCGAGCGGTTTATGTTCGTCAACCTGCCGGAATTGCAGATGCTGGCCGAACCCCGCCTGACCCTGAGCGGCACTCCGCAGCGGCTGTCCCTGAGCGGCACGGTGGTGATTCCCGAGCTTACCGCCCGTGGCGGCGGCAAGAAATCGTATCTCGGGCCCAGCGAGGATGTGGTCATGCTCGCCGAGGAAGAGGCGCCGCAGGAGGCCGCCTTGGCGGTCGACGCCAAGCTGCGACTGATCCTCGGTGATGGCGTACGAATTGACACGGAGAATTTTAAGGCCCGTCTGGTCGGGGAACTGGAACTGCAGAGCTCGGCATTGCAAGCCGAGGAGCTGAAAACCGTCACCGCCACCGGCCGCATCGCCGTCGCCGAGGGGAGTTACAACGCCTACGGCGCGCGCCTGGAAATCGCCCGCGGCAACTTCCAGTTCAACGGCGGGCCGGTCCAGGAGCCGACCCTCGATATCCTCGCCTTGCGCACCGTCGGCAAGGTCAAGGCCGGGGTCCGGGTCACCGGCACCCCGGCAGCACCCATCGTCGAACTCTATTCCGAACCGCCCATGGCCGATAGTGACCGGCTGGCCTACATCGTCCTCGGCTCGCCCATGGCCAAGAACCCCGGCGAGGCCGATCTGCTGATGAGCGCTTCGGCGGCGCTGCTCTCCCAAGGGGAAGCGAGCGCTGTGCAGGAGCAGATCAAGAGCCAGTTGGGCATCGATGTGCTGGGGGTTGAAGCCGGCGAGGACGATACCCAGTCGACGATGCTGGTCATCGGTAAATATCTGCAGCCCAACCTTTACCTCAGCTACGGCCAGTCGCTCTACACCGACTCCAGCGAATTGCGGCTGCGCTACGGCTTCGGTGAACGCTGGGAAGTCGAGTCGAAGACCGGCACCGAAAGTGGCGTCGATCTCTACTATAAGATTGAGTTTCGCTAGGGCCTCAGGGTGCGGTAAGGGAAAAGACCGGGCTTTCCTTGCCGTCGCGATCGATAACCTGCAAGGACAGGGTTTTCGGCTGCTTGCTGTAGGGGTAGCGTTGGTAGAGGAGGGTATGGCAGTCGACGTAGGTGACGTTGTCGGCCTGCACGGTGCCCGGATAGGAGGAGGGGATGGGGCGGCCATCGACCACCAGGGTCGAATGGTAGAAGAAATTCTGTCCGGAAATGATCAGCTGGTAGTAATTGACGTATTCCTCCCCCTGGGTCACGCTGGCGATGGTGGGGGTGCTGTCGATGAGCAGAGCCGCCGGCCGGGACTGTCGGCCGTCCGGGAGCCCCAGCTGGATCTGGTGCAGACCCGGTGCCAGGTCGGGTACGGTGAAGGTCAGCTGGTCGCCGCTGCGGCGGGCCGCCAGGGCCACGCCGTCCACCAGCAGTTGCACTCCGGGCCGCAGGTGGCGCCCCTGCACCTCGACCTGCCGCTGTTCGCCGGCGGCACAGGCCGCGACCTGCGCCGGGCTCAGGGCGAGGATTTCGGGCGGCGGCAAAACGATGCGGAAAAAGAGGCCGCGCTCGGAGGTCTCCTGCCCCACTTGCAGCAGCAGCAGGTAGTCCCCCTCGGGCAAAGGCGGCACCACAAAGGTCAGCTGCCTGTTGGTCACGCTGGCGGGGGCAAGCTGTTGTTCGCCGAACAGCACCCGCACCCCCTTTTCGAAGGGGCCGCCGGATACCGTCACTGTAGTGCCGGGGTTGGCGACGGCCGGGGCAATGCCGGTCAGATGGGGGGGCAGGGCCAGGGCCCGGCCGGGCAGCAGGCAGGCGAGCAGCCCGAGGAGCAGGAAGTGTCGCTTCATGGGAGCTTCCTTGGCAGGGAGTGCTTTTCCATTAAACCGCCGGGCGCGGGAAAAACAAGTTGTCAAGGGAGGGAAGGGGGTCAATGCCGCTGCGGGAGACAGCATTTGAGCACCCGCCCGTGGCGGAACATGATGATACGGCTGTCTTCGCCTTCAAACAGATCGTACTGCCAAAGCACCACCGGGTGGTCGCCTTTCAGAAGTACGGCGTCGTTGGTGCTCAGAGGTATGGCGGTGTCCGACTCGTCGCCTCGAACGATCTCGGCATAGTCGGGCGGGCCGCACTCGGCAAAGACCTCATCCTTGGTCATGCCTTCATCGGGTTGGCAGAGGGCAGCGGCAAGAGCCGGCAACAGCAGAAATAGTGCGATAACTGACCAAGATTTCATAGGGCCTCCCCTGCATGGCACGGTCACCAACAATTAGTGCTTTTGTTTAAAGCATAACCGAGCCGGGGAGCCTCGGCTAACTTATCGCAAACAAAAAAACATCAGTCGATCACCGTGACCTTTACGATGATCACCGGCTCTTGCGGCAGATCCTGATAATCCCCGACGCTGCCGGTGGCCACCTGTTCGATGGTGTAGACCACATCCATGCCGTCGATTACCTCGCCGAAGACCGCGTAGCCGTAGACTTCCGGTTTCGATCCGGCATGATCCAGGGACTTGTTGTCGGCGGTGTTGATGAAGAACTGGGCTCGGGCGCTGTCGACCTCCGAGGTACGGGCCATGGCGATGGTGCCGGTTTTGTTTCTGAGCTTGTTGGTTGCTTCGTTTTTGATCGGTTCGCCAGTCGGTTTTTCCGCCAGTTCCGGGGTCAGGCCGCCTCCCTGGATCATGAATTCCTTGATCACCCGGTGAAAAATGGTGCCGTCGTAGTGGCCTGCCCGAGCGTAGGCGATAAAGTTGGCCACGGTAACGGGCGCCTTGGCCGCGTTCAGTTCAAAAATGATTTCGCCCAGGGACGATTCCATCTGGATCAGGGGATTAGAGGCGCTCACGGCGATACTCCTTGTCGAATTCGATAGATGTGTCAGATGTTTTAAGCAGCGATCAACACGCCGAGAAATTATAGAGACCGTGCGGTGTTCAGGCAAGGGCGAGGTGGCATTCGCCCAGACCATGCCAGGGCCACTGGCGCTGATTGCTGCGGCCCGACCCGAGATCATCGCAGCAGGCAAAAAAATGGCGTGCCACTTAGGAGGGAAAGCAGCACGCCCAAAAGGTGGAAGGGCTGTTTTAAGGTCTGTTACTATTCAGATCGGTTCGGTATCGAAAAAGCTTTAGAGTTAAATGGTTGCGCCCCACAGCGTTGCTGCAACGCAATCACAGACAGAACCGGTCGACCATCTCCACCAGTTCCGGAATCTGCGGTTTGCTGATGGAGCCGTTTGCCCCAACCGAAGCGCACTTGGAGGCCATCTGATCGGTGATCAGCGAGGAGATCATGATTACCTTGAGATTCTTCAGGCCCAACTCTTCGCGAATCTTGCGGCACAGGGTCAGGCCGTCCATCTTCGGCATTTCGATATCGGTAACCAGCATGTTGAGTTGTTGCAGGAATTCCTCTTCCGAGTCGACCTGCTCGTGGATTGTTTTCAATGCTCGATAGCATTCGTCGCCATCAACGAAAGTAGTCAACTGAGTGTAGCCTGAACTGATCAATACCCGCTGAATGCCGGTCCGAATAATAGACGAATCTTCGGCTAGCATGAGTTTGATTTGCTGGCGCTGCTCGGTTTTACTCAGGCTTTCTGCCGTAGTGTCCTGTTTTTCAGCCGGCGTGCCTGCAAAGACCTGACTCAGCTCAGGATCGAGTTCGGTAAGAATGTGTTCCAGATCGACGATCAGAATTTCCTTGCTGCCGACATTGATGCTGCCGGTGAAGCGGGGCCGGAACTTATCGATAAAGGGAGCCATCGGCCGGACGTCTTCCCAGCTGATGCGGTGAATCTGATTGACGTCGTCCACCATAAAGCCCGTCACCTTGCGGTTGAAGTGGCATACCAGCACGATGGGCCGTTCCGGGCCTTGGTCGTTGGCCTGTTGGGGGTTGAGATGTTTGTTCAAATCGATCAAAGAGATGGACTGACCCCGCACCAGATAGGTTCCCATCACCGACGGTTTGCTCTCCGGCAGGGTGGTTGTTTTTTCGGGTTCGTATTGAATAATCTCCCGCAGCTTCTGGACGTTGATGCCAAAGGACTGTTCTCCCAGATAAAATTCCAGGATTTCCATTTCATTGGTGCCGCTTTCCAGCAAAATATCTTGGCTGGGTGTGTCTTCCATCATCGCTTTCGCTCCGTATAAAAGATATGAACTGCGCTGTTCAAGTCAAAACCGGTGATCTGGTCATTATCCTGACACAAAAGAAATGTTAAACAGTGCGTTGCGCCAAAATCTTGGTCGCTGCCCAAACATCTGCACGGTGTCAGACGTTTGCAGTGAGATTCTTGCACAAACTGTGACAATATATGCTCAAGATGGAAGGAGAAATGGGAAATAATGGAAAAGGCCAGGTTTTTCTGTGGCGCAGGCCGGTGGCGTACCTGGCCAGCAACGGCCTGCGATACAGTGGCTCAGACACCGGGGTTGACGTGCTGGTTGCATGTTTTGGAGTTGGTCTTTCCTAGCTTCTGTCGCCTTCCTTCGGTCTGCTATTGGGCCATTCGCTATAAAGAGATCTTTACAAAAAAACGATAAATCCACCCAGTCAGAGTGGAATCTCCACTCCACCGCGATGCTGTGGAAGACACAGATGCCACACTTGTGGGGCGGCTTTTGCCACACTTGTGGCACAGCCTTTCGATCGGCGCGGCTTTTAATTGATGGCGTCGCAAAAAGTCCGTCCTACTGCGTTGCAGCGTTTTTTCAGGACTTCGACATACCATATGTATGCCTTCACCCCTGAAAAACCACTACGCCTTGTAGGCCGAAATTTTTGATTAGCCATCTCATGACTTTTTG
>JAUWLU010000099.1 GCA_030613545.1 Desulfuromonadales bacterium | reverse complement strand
ATGTGAACCACAGCGCTATAGCCATTACCGACCAGGTAGAAACAGCTCAAGACTGCCTGGCCCTGTACGATGAACAGGACCGGCAGCTGATGAAGCTGGCTTCGGCCGCCAAAGCCCGGGGTGTCGACCGAATTGAAGAGATTTTGCGCTTTGCCGCGGCAGCCGGCTGGACAAGAATCGGCATAGCCCATTGCGTCGCCGTGACAAAGGAAGCTGCCAACCTGGAACAACGCCTGGGGCAAACCCTTGAGGTGATCCGGGTCGACTGCAAAGTTTGCCGCATCCCGGCCGAGGCTCTGGTACCAGGCGATCGCGGCATCGCCTGCAATCCGATCGGCCAGGCCTCCCTGCTGGCCGAACAGGGCACCGAGCTCAACATCGCCATGGGCCTGTGTCTCGGCCATGACCTGCTGTTCACCAAACACTCCCAGGCACCGGTGACAACCCTGGTGGTGAAAGACCGGGTTCATGGGCACAATCCCGTTGCCGCGCTGAAGTAAGCTCCCACCTCTAACTGTCGACCCTGTTGCTGTGCAAGTCACAGGATCGACAGTTCGCTTTTGTCATGCATGTTTTTCAGGAGGACAAAATGAAAGTCTGGCAGATCTTTGCCGTTGTTTTACTGCTGGCTACCCTGGCTGCAGGCAGCGCACAGGCCGACACCCGCGGCGTAAAGCACTTCGCCTGCATTCAGATGCGCTGGCTGATTCCCGACGGCAGCGAAACCGTCAACATCGACTTCGTCAAGGACGAAGAGTCCTTTGCCCGGCTGACCCTCAGCCCGCAGCAACCCTTTCGGCAGTTTAATTTTTCCACCGATGCCATTCTCGCCGAAGGACGTATGCGCCTGCACATCGATAAACAACGCAACAAGGGCATTCTCAAGCTCGACAGCTTCAGCTACCGCTGCTATGGCCCGGTGGAACAGGCCTTTTCCGGCCCCCTGGTGGAATTCGATCTGCCACCGAAACCGTAGGTCACGACTTTCTGCCTTCTGCATAGAAAAGGGCCGGCCCCACCAAGCGGTGGAGCCGGCCCTTTTCTTATGACAAGCCGTCCTATTTGTTAAACAGGCCCTTGAGTTTCTCCTTGGCCGCCTCGACCTCCCCGGCCGCCTTTTCTCCTGCCTGTTCCACGGCCTGCTGGCCAAGTTGCTCTGCGCCGCCCTGCAGACTCTGCAGACCCTCGGTGAGCACGCCTCTCACATCGGGCGAGGAAATCTTGCCATATAGCGCGGCGAAGATTTCACGAGCCGCCTCGGCCGGCGAAACTCCACTGTCCTTGCCGCCGATATTCTGCAGCCGGATAACCGGCAGCGCGGCACTGATCTCCTGACCGGCGAGTCCCTTCATGGCCAGGTGCACCTCACCATCGCGGATCAACAGTTCGCGGATCAACAATTTTTTACCGCCCCCACCGCTCTCGTCCGGGGCCGAGGAGCTGCCACTGCTGGCGGCCCGACGAATATTGTTCTGCAGCGCCTTGAAATTATCGCTGCCGAGGCCTTTTTCGTAATAGATATCCGGCCCGACCACTTCGATGCGTTCGATAATGATCGTCTCCCCGGTCAGGGACTTTTCATCGACGTCGACAAAGATCGACTTGACGGCCACGGCATGGGGGGAACTGAACCCCTGCGGGTTGCCGAGCAGAAATTTCTGCAACGTGACTTGCCCTGACAGGAGAGAGACATCGACATCCCCCAGGCTCAGTTCGGTGCCGGTAATCTTCGGTCCCTGTGTGTTGACGGCTTTTTTGATCAGCGGTCCGAGATTGGACAAGCCAAAAATCACCACCACTACAGCAAAAACGCCTACCGTAGCAATAAACAACCACAGTTTTTTCATAATAACGGATCTCCTTGTCGATACCGATGGCGGGCCGCTGTTGTGCCAGCCCGCGGGTGATTAATCCTGATGCTTTCGCAAAAAGTCATGTGATGGCTAAGCAAAAAATTCGACCTACAAGGCGTAGTGGTTTTTCAGGGGTGAAGGCATACATAGTGTATGTCGAAGTCCTGAAAAAGCGCTGCAACGTAGTAGTGTGGACTTTTTGCGACGCCATCATTCCTAAGTCCGGCAGGCTCCTGTCCTGCCGCCCTAGCGCCCTAATCCGACTTTGCTAAGGAACGTCAGGCCCGAGATGATAGTGTTTGAGCAGATCAAGCATGGTCAGGTCGCCGATCAGGTGCCGACCTTCGTCCAGCACTGCAATTTCCTTGACGCCAGCCTTGATCATGCGTCGAACCACTGTCTCTACCTTATCCTCTTTGACAGCGTAAATCAATTGGCGGTTCATAATGTCCGCGGCCGTCTGGGAGGTAATCATCGGGATCAGGTGCCGGCTATGGACCGCCGGCTCGAAGCCGTGGGCAAAGAGGTGCCGAATCAGCACTCCGAGGGAGATGGTCCCCGTGCAGCGCCCCTGGGGGGCGACGACATAGATCAGCCGGGTATGGGGGAACTTGACCATGGCGTGCAACACTCCGGCGATAGTTTCCTGTTCGGCCACGAAAGGTAATTGCCGGCCGTCGATGGCCGCCAGCAATTCAGCGATCGTCATGGGTCACTTCTCTACTCCTTCTCCCGCTCGCAGCAGCGCATAGCGCACCAGCGGCGGAGCAAGTAGTTCGTTGATAATCACCGCGCCGAGCACGGCATTGAGCAATAACTGGTAGATCTGGGGATCACCCCCTGTCCGGGCCATAAGTACCAGCCCGACCGTCACCCCGGCCTGAGGCAGCAGACCACAGCCGAGATAGCGGCGCACCAGAGGCGGCGCACCGGGCAGCCTGGCCGACCAGGTAACCACCCAGCAACAATACCCCCAATGCGGTAACGGTTGTCGGATCAAGCTGTAGCATATTCTACGCAGTCCTTTGGTTTGCGCGGTTCGTGTCGCGCTCTGCGCTTCAGCGAAGGACTTTCCCTGCAATCAGCTTAGCAGAACTCTTTCGCCCCACCAGCAAACAGGGGCAAAGGCTGTTTTCCGCAGCCTTTTCGTGCCATAATAGAGCCGACTATCTGTCGGCCACTCATTGCAGGATGATGTCATGATCAAAGCGATTTTCTGGGACAACGACGGCGTGCTGGTCGACACCGAGCACCTCTACTTCGAGGCCAGCCGCGATGCCCTGCGTCAGGTCGGTATCGAGCTGAGCCTGGCGCAATTCGTCCACCTGACACTGGATCTGGGTAAAAGCCCCATCGGTCTGGCGGCCCGGCGCGGCATCCCTGCCCAGACCGTGGAGGTGCTGCGACGGCGTAAAAACGAACGTTACGCCGATCTGCTGCAAAACGGCGCCGAGCCCATGGCCGGTGCCGCAGAGACGCTGGCCGCCCTGCACGGCAAGGTCGCCATGGCCATTGTGACGAGTTCCCGCCGGGATCACTTCGACCTTATCCACCGCAACAACGGCCTGCTGGGATTCTTCGATTTTATTTTGACCCGTGAAGACTACCAGCACAGCAAACCTAACCCAGAGCCCTATCTGAAGGCGCTAAAGGCCAGCGGTCTGCGGGCCGAGGAATGCCTGGTGATCGAAGACACCCGCCGCGGTCTCGAAGCCGCCCGTCAGGCCGGCCTGCGCTGTGTGGTCATGCCCAACCGACTGGCCCCGAACAACAACTTCAACGATGCCTTTCAGGTGATTCGCGAGCTACAGGAAGTAACCCAACTGGTTCTGGCAGAAGCCGGGTCGGCAACTGCCCCGCTGCCACTCGGCTGAACCTCTGCGGAGGTCGAAACAGAGCCAAAAAGGTTTACATTTTTCCATGAAAGACCTAATATTATCGCATATTCGACATCCTGAAGATATCGATTACCCCTCAGCAACAGGCGATCATAACCGTGGACGACACCACTGCAAAAAGAACCGGCCTGGTCCCCTTTCATACCCGGCACAGTCTGCTGATGCTGGTTTTATTGTTCACCGTCTTTCTGGCCTTCTGTTTTCTGCTGGTTCAGAACTACCGTTTGAACAACAAAACAGAACAACACCTTCTGCAGAACCATTTTCGTGAGCGGGCCAACTCCATCGACGGCTTGTTCGGCAATATCCGCAGCCAGGTGCGTACTCTGCAACTCAGCGCCGAAGCCGACCTGGCCAGCCGTTCCCGGTCCCATGTCCAGCCAGCCCCGCTGGCCTTTGGTGAACTGCGCGACAACCTCGAAGGCGACTATTTCCATCTGGACGACTACCGGCCGCCACTGACCGAAGAGATGGTCGGCAATCTGACCGGCAGTGGCAGTATTCAGCGGCGCAGTCCCGATGTTTACCGGGAACTGCACATGGCCCTCGATCTCAATCACCGGTTTCGCGCTATTGCCGAAAACTTCACCGACCTGTCGTGGGTTTACTACCTCTCCAAAAACGATTTCATCAATATTTATCCCTGGGTTCCAGCCACTGAATTCCGTTACCGTCCCCAACTGAAAGAGCACGAATTCTACCGCCTCGGCCTGCCGGCGCAGAACCCCGACCGCCAGACCTTCTGGACCCGGGCCTATCTCGACGAGTACGGCAAAGGCCTGATGACCACCTGCTCGGCCCCGGTCTACGACGGCAAACGCTTTCTGGGCACCGTGGCCATCGACTTGTCTATCGAGTTCTTAAGCTCGCTGGTGCGGGATTTCGATGCCGATAAAGGGCTCCTGCTGCTGATCAACAACGACCGGCAGGTGCTGGCCCATCCGACCCTCATCAGCACCGCCAGCTCAACAATCCCTACCCTGCAAGAGGTCTTGCCCGGCGAGCTGCAACAAACGGCTGCAAATCTGGAATCGCTGCCGGCCTGGCAACTCAGCAAATTCGGTTCCTGGTCGGTATTGCGCGCCCCTTTGCAAAACGCTCCCTGGCAAGTCGTCTTTTTTCAGCGGCGGCCACCCCTGGCCAAGGCCTTTGTCGCCCAACTCGGCGGCGGCGCGCTGACCGCCTTGCTGGTGCTGCTGGGCATGATCTGCACCATGGCCTTTCTCAATCACCGGCACATCGTCTGGCCTTCGGAGCAGATGCTTCATTTCATCGACGCCCTTGACCGGCGCAAAACCCCGTTTATCGATTCCCGTATCCCGACCGTGTGGCGGCCCTGGTTCGCCAATATCGAACAGATCTTTCGCGACAACCAAGCCCTGGCCGATGAAAGTCGCCAGCAGATCGAGGTGCTCGATCAGCGGGTAAAGGAGCGCACCATTGAACTGGAACGTCTCAATCAGGCCTTTCGCGAAGAAATCGAAGAGCGATCCAAGGCCGAAGGAGCCCTGCGGCTGGTCAACCAGAAGGTGCAGGAGCTTTCCCTGGTTGATGGCTTGACCGGCATTCCCAATTACCGCAAGTTCGATGAATATCTGGACTTTTGCTGGAAACAGATGTTACGGGAACAGACGCCTGTCTCGATCATCATGTGCGACGTCGACTACTTCAAGCAGTACAACGATACCTATGGTCATCAGGCCGGCGACTGCTGTCTGCAGGAAATAGCTCAAGCCATTCAGGCATCGCTACAGCGCCCTACCGACCTGGTCGCCCGCTACGGCGGCGAGGAATTCATCATTCTGCTGCCCGACACCGACCACGCCGGGGCAAAGCGGGTGGCGACCAGCATTCAGCAGACCATCGCCACCCTGGAGATTCCCCATTCCGGCTCTCTGGCCGACTCCTGCGTGAGCTTCAGCCTCGGCATGGCGACCTCGGTACCGTCCCATGGTGGGTCTCCCGAATCGTTGCTGGAAGCCGCCGACCAATCCCTCTACCGAGCCAAGGAAACCGGTCGCAACCGAGTCATCACTTTGCCGATCAAACGCTGAGCCCCAGTCCCTTGCGGAGAACTACCGATGAACGTCAGCACCGTCAAACAGATGCGAGCCATGGACCGCGCCGCCATAGAACAGTACGGCATTGCCGAAGAGCTGTTGATGGAAAATGCCGGCCAGGCGGCTTGTGCAGCACTTCAGGATATGACACCCGTCGCCGGACGGCGGGTGCTGATCTTCTGCGGTCTCGGCAACAACGGCGGTGACGGCCTGGTGCTGGCCCGCAAGCTTCACTCCCTGGCCGCTGAGGTCAGAGTCTATCTGCTCGGCGACCCGGCCCGGTTCAACGGTGCGGCGCGGCTCAATCTCGACATCGTTCGCCGCCTGCCCCTGAACATGGACCAACTCGTCGATTGCGACAGTCTGGCCGATGAACTGGTCCGCTGCGATACGGTGGTCGACGCCATTTTCGGCACCGGCCTGAGCCGCGAGATCAGCGGCTTGCAGGGTCAGGTAATCGAGCGGATCAATAACAGCGGAAAACCGGTTTTGAGTCTCGACATCCCTTCCGGGGTGGCGGGCGACACCGGCCAGGTACTGGGAGCGGCGATTCGCGCCACGGCCACGGTGACCTTCGGCCTGCCGAAAATCGGCAATCTGCTCTACCCCGGCTTTGCCCTGGGGGGCAGACTGCACGTCAGCCACCTCTCTTTTCCTACGGCCCTCACCGAAGATGAGCAACTGCAGGTGGCGATCAACAATCCGCCCCCCCTGCCGCCACGGGATGCCACCGGCCACAAGGGCAGCTTTGGCCAGGCGCTGTTCATCGCCGGAGCGGCCGGCTATCTCGGTGCACCGCGCTTTGCCGCCCTGTCCTTTCTCAAGGCTGGCGGCGGCTACAGCCGACTGGCGGCGCCAGAAGCCATCGTACCCTTTCTGGCCATGCAGGGCGGCGAGATTGTCTTTGTTCCCCAGCAGCCGACCCCTTCCGGCAGCATCGCCCTGAGCAACCACGAGTCCCTGCTGGAACTTGCCACCAGCCAGGATTTCGTAGTCATCGGCCCCGGCCTGTCCCTCGACCCTCAGAGCCAGCAACTGGTTCGCGAACTGACGGCGACCATCGACCGGCCGCTGCTAGTCGATGGTGATGGCCTGAGCGCCCTGTGCGCCGAACCGGAGATTCTGCAACAGCGGTCCGCACCGACGGTGCTCACCCCCCATCTCGGCGAAATGGCCCGCCTGACCGGCTGCAGCATCGCCGAGATCGAACAGGACAAAATTGGCGTACTGCAGCAGACGGCGTCCAGGTTGCAAGCCGTTATTGTTCTCAAGGGACCCCATTCCCTGATCGGGACCCCCGACGGCCGGGTCTTCATCAACCTGTCCGGCAACAGTGGCATGGGTGCGGCCGGCACCGGCGACGTACTGACCGGCACCATCGCCGCCGCCTATTGCCTCGGTCTGCCCCTTGTCGAAGCGGTCTGCAAAGGGGTGCTGCTACACGGTCTGGCCGGCGACCTGGCCGCTGAGAATCTCGGCGAAGACGGCATGACCGCCGGGGATATTCTTGACTATCTGCCCCGAGCCTTGCAGGCGGAACGCAGCGGCCTTCCGACTCGGCTGGCCCGTCGCTATAGCGGCCCCCTTCCAGTCTGAGCCCCCTCTGAGCCCAGCCATCATCGTCGGCGACGTCAACACACATCGTTGCACTGACGCCTGTTGCTGCTTTAATTGGAGAGCCTGACGCGCCTGGAAAAGGGCGAACTGAGCGTCGGCGAGGCCCTGGCTCTCGATCCGTTGCCGCGGGAGGTGGTGGATTGGCTGCGGAAGCATGGTCGATTAAAGGTGGTGCCGTAACGGAACCGCAGCTCTGGAATTCAGGGGCGATACCGGCAGTTTTGTCCGGCTGAGTTTTTGCGCTGATCAAGGGTAGAAAAATCCTCAACTGCATTTCAATTCGGCCGGTCCCGCCCGGCCAGGCGGCTTACTTTTCTTGACGGCCAAGCAAAGTAAGCAAAAGAAGGCCGCCCCCCGTTGGCCCCTGCGGGGTTCCCTCTCTTCGGGATTTTAATCCGGGAAGAACGAAAACTCGCTGCGCTCAAACATCCGTCCTTCTGTTCCGGATTAAAATCCCTGCGTTCGGCGGCACTCACAGGGGGGAAGACCCGTAAGGCGTAAATCGTAATGCGCAAGAGAATTTGAACTGCTCTTCGCCGTACCCTCCCCTGGGCCGTAGCCGGAACGGAGCAGTTGCCGGGGGAAACAGGCGGAAAAATGTGTGAGCGCCAGCGAGTTTTTTTCCGCCCGCCCGGCGACTGCACAGCGCAGGGAATCCGCCGCAGGCG
>JAUWLU010000199.1 GCA_030613545.1 Desulfuromonadales bacterium | reverse complement strand
CATACATGTCGAAGGGGTTGATGATGGAAGCCACACCGTCGCGTTGCAGGGTGTTGGTCTCCGGGTCAATCCTGATGTCCATCGTATCCGGAACCTGCTTAATGCAAACTACAAAATGCATAAGGTCACCATCTATCTAGTGTTCATCCGGAAACTCCGGATGAACACTGGGCGGGTTTCCGAGTCGGAAACGAGGCGCAAGAATTGCGGAGGCACCTGAATTCTACGAAACCAGACCCAAGTAATTATTGATGCTTTCGCAAAAAGTCATGAGATGGCTAAGCAAAAATTTCGACCTACAAGGCGTAGTGATTTTTCAGGGGTGAAGACATACATAGGGTATGTCGAAGTCCTGAAAAAGTGCTGCAACGCAGTAGGGCGGACTTTTTGCGACGCCATCAATTATTAATAATTTTAGTTTCTCTATGAGGGTTAGCAACATTAAATACACATCGGACTATGTGGGGTGCCCAGAGAAATTCCCCGTAGATGGTGCTGGACTTTTGCAGGACAGCCTGAATTGTCCAAATTGAGGCCGATGCAACTCACTGTTTACGGCATGAAATATTGCGCAAGTTGCAAAACCATTCAGTGAGGCGTCTCATGTGCTGAGACAGGTGCTAAATCCGCCGATTCTATTGCAGACGCAGGAACGTTATTCAATGTTTTAGCCTCTTGCGTTGATATTCCGGCCGCCTAGGTTGAGCCTGTATCGATGATTGATATACTTTTCATACCGATTGAACCAAGGACCACCGCTTGGTTCATATTTTTGACCATGCTTGCAAAAGCGCGGAAAAATCGGAAAACTTTTGAGCCCGGGAGAACAGATAGCCGAGGAGAGACGCCGAACGACGCAGATTCTTCATGCCAAGGAGGAGAGACGTAATGAGGACGATCGACAACATCAGACAGTTCATTACCTCCGAGATTTGCGGTGGACATTGCGAACCCATTACCGACACCGATCTGCTGATCGATCAAGGAATTATCGATTCTATGGGGATCATCGTTCTATTAGGGTTTCTGGAGGAGAAGTTTGCCGTCCGTATTGAAGGGGACGAACTGCTTCCCGAAAACTTCGCCACCCTCGCTGCTATTTCCACTTTAGTTGACAAAAAAAACGGTATGAATGCGGAGGGCTGAAATGGAATTTGTCTTGAGCGAAGAACAGATAGATTTGCGAGACGCGGTTATTCGCTTCGCCCGCCAGGAAATCGACCATGACCTTCCCAGCTACGACAAAGAGGGGAGCTTCCCTTTCGAGTCGTGGCGGAAATGTGCCGACATGCAGATCATGGCTCTGCCCTTTGCGGAGGAGTACGGCGGTTGCGGAAGTGATTTCCTGACCACCGTTGTGGTGTTGCAGGCTCTCGGCTATAGCTGCAGGGATGCAGGTCTGGTGCATGCCATTGCTACGCAGATCCTCTGTGGCCTGCAGATTCACCTGTTCGGCACCCCTGAACAGAAGCAACGCTTCCTGCCTGCGCTTTGCCGGGGAGAAAAGATTTTTGCTCAAGCGATAACAGAGCCCGGTGCCGGATCCGATGCCATAGGGGCCATGCGCACTCGGGCGGAACAGACCGAGGATGGTTATGTTCTGAATGGCTCGAAGATGTTCATTTCCAACGGACCGATTGCTGACGTGGTGATCGTTTTCGCCCTTACCGATCCAGAGAGCAGCCGCCTCAGCGGGATCTCCTGCTTTATGGTCGAGAAAGAAACCGCTGGTTTTGAGCGGTGCCGCTCCATCGAGAAGATGGGGCTATGTACTCTGCAGAACGGGGAACTCGTTTTCGATGACTGTCATGTGCCGAAGGCCACATTGCTTGGCCGGGAAGGGCAGGGGGCGATTATCTTCAACGAGTCGATGGAATGGGAACGGAGTCTGCTCCCGGCGGCACACCTAGGAACCCTGGAGAGGGTGCTGGAAACCTCTATTGCCTATGCCAAAAAGCGCTCCGCTTTCGGCCAGCCTATCGGCAAATATCAGGCGGTGGCGAACAAAATTGTCGATATGAAGGTTGCCTTTGAGCTTGGCCGCTTGATTCTGTACAAGGCTGCGACCCTTAAAACGCAGGGGAAGCGGGCAGCCATGGAGGCCTCCATTGCCAAATTGTTCATCAGCGAGGGACTGAAACAAAGTTGCCTGGATGCTGTTCAGGTCCACGGTGGCTATGGATTTACCAAGGAATACGAAATCGAAAGAGACCTGCGTGACAGCGTTGCCGCCACTATCTACTCAGGTACCAGCGAGATGCAACAGGCCATCATCTCCCGCTTGATGGGGCTTTAATCATGGATGGAAACCTCGTACAACATTACCTGCATCCTTCCCCGGTGTCGCCAGCCAAGGTGGCCTGCACCGATGGTCGCAGGTCCATCACTTATGCTGAATTGGTCGACCGTTCCAGTCGTCTGGCCACCCTGCTGGCGCAATATGGAGTTCGTCGCCAGGACCGGGTGGCCGTCTGCCTGCGTCGTTCAATCGATTTTCTTCCGGCTATTCTAGGGATTCTCAAGGCGGATGCGGTATACGTCCCTTTCGACCCCAAGTCTCCGCCGGAAAGGTGGCGGAAGATTGTGGCCGATTGCGAGCCGACAGCCCTGTTGTGCGACAGTCAGACAATCCTTCCCCTGGCGGCGGCCGTGAAGGCGTCTATACCCCGAATCTTTCTCGCTCCCCGTTGTGAGCTGCCCCTCGCCGGCGCTGAAGCCGCTGCGGCAATAGAGGATCTCTTGGCCAGTCCGGTGAGGCCATCCACGTACAGCAATGGGCCCGATGATCTGGCCTATGTCCTGTATACCTCAGGTTCGACCGGAACGCCAAAGGGAGTGATGATCACCCACCGCAATATATGCAACTACATTGATTGGGCGGTTGAATACTTTGCTATTAACAATGAGGATCGAATTCTTGGCACGGCTCCTTTTCATTTCGACATGTCTACCTTCGACCTCTGGTGCCCGATAAAGGCCGGGGCTACTCTTTGCCTGGCAGACAACACCCTGACCCTTTTTCCCGAAAAACTGCTCGGCTTCATGGAATCGGAGCGGGTCACAATCTGGAAGGGTATATCCTCGCTCCTTTTTTATATGGAGCGGGCTGGCGTTATTGCTCCCGGACGAATTCCGGCCATGAGCCGCGTCCTTTTTGGCGGCGACGCGCTGCCGGCTCGCACCCTCGTCCGCTGGATGGAAGCCTTCCCGGACAAATCGTTCTACAACGTCTACGGACCAACCGAGGCGACTGGGATCTCCCTCTGCTACCCGGTTAAAAGTGTCCCGCAAGACCCTGGAGAGCGTATTCCCATTGGCCATCCCTGCAAAGGGATGAAGGCGGCCCTGCTTGATGAAAACCTGTTTCCAGTCCCGAATGGGACGGTGGGGGAGCTGTGTCTGGCCGGTCCGGGGTTGGGGGCCGGCTATCTGAACGATGCGGAACGTACCGCCCGTGCTTTCTTTACTGTCAGGCCTGCCGGCGTGCCTGCAGAGACCTGGTACCACACCGGCGATCTGGGATTTCGGCGGGGCGACGGCAATGTCGAGTTTATCGGCCGCAAGGATCAGCAGGTCAAGATCATGGGCTATCGCATTGAATTGGGTGAGATCGAACAGGCGCTGCGGGCGATCGATGGGATTCGCGAGGCCGCGGTAGTCACAGCGCACCGGGGCGGCATTGAGGAGTTGGTCGCTTTTATCGAGGGGAAAGGGGGCACGGACCATGCGTTTATTCTGGCACGATTGCGTGACCGGCTTCCAGGTTACATGATGCCGCGGCGGCTGCTGCCGCTGGCGGATCTCCCCCGCTGCGGGAGAGGGAAAATTAACCGCGCGGCTCTGCGCGAACTGGCCATGGAGAGCAAGCATGCTGATGGATAAGACCTCCGTTGACCGTTATCTGGCAATTATTCGGGAAATCGCAGCGTCGGTCCGACTGACGGACAGCCATGTCCACCCCTTTGAAGTGCTGTACGACAATTGCACATACGAGCCCAATCCAGATACGGAGGGAGTTTACAGTACCGCAAATGCCCGCTATGTGCCGCCGACGAGTGGCTCTCTTGCCCTCGAAGCACCAGCCGCACCGGCCTCGGATACGCCCCGCGATCTGGTGGAGCGGATGATGCTGTTGACCATGCGTCATCTTTACGCTCATACCGGTCCCCAATGCTGGCTTGCCCATGCTGGCCTTGCCGGGATCGGTCGGTTTGTCCTTCTTCCCGTAGCACAGCCGGGTCGCACCGCTGATGCTCGGATGGC
>JAUWLU010000208.1 GCA_030613545.1 Desulfuromonadales bacterium | reverse complement strand
ACGAAACTACCCCACGGCCCGTTCGGCCGCCAGCCGCCGCAGCTCCTTGAGGGGAAATTTGCGTGCAGCCAGCACTTCCACCAGCTGCTGGCCGACGGCGCCGGGGGCGCCGACTACGGCGACATTGCATTGTTTGGCCATGGGATTACATCCTTTATCTAAACGAATGGGTTGAAACCAGCACAGTACGCTCCCTATTTGATCAGGGAAGCAACGAAGTCACCGACTTCGGAGGTGCTCATACCCATTTTGCCGGCCGAAAGACTCTTGATCTTGCCCGAAGCCATAGCTTCGTTGACCGCTTTGTCGATGGCTTTCGCCGCGGCATCTTCGCCGAGGGTTTCAAGCATCATGCCACCAGAGCAGATGGCGGCCAGGGGATTGATGATATTCTTGCCGGTATACTTGGGGGCGCTGCCGCCGATGGGCTCGAACATGGAAACGCCCTCGGGATTGATGTTGCCGCCGGCTGCGATGCCCATACCGCCCTGAATCATAGCGCCAAGATCGGTGATGATGTCGCCAAACAGGTTGGAGGTGACAATGACATCGTAGAACTCGGGGCTTTTAACCATCCACATGGTGCAGGCGTCGACATGGTTGTAGTCCTGCTTGATGTCCTGGAACTCGGCGTCGCCGATCTCTTTGTGCGCCCGCACCCAGAGGTCGCCGACGTGGGTCAGAACGTTGCACTTATGCACCAGAGTCAAGGTCTTATTCTTGTTGCGCTTGCGAGTGTATTCGTACGCATAGCGCAGGCAGCGCTCGACTACCGGCCGGGTGTAGACCATGACCTGGGTGGCCACCTCATTGGGGGTGCCGACCATAGCAGCACCGCCCATGCCGGTGTAGATACCGCCGGTGTTTTCCCGGATCACGGTAAAGTCGATATGCTCAGGACCCTTGTCCTTGAGGGGCGTCTCAACATTGGGATAGAGCTTGACCGGCCGCAGATTGATGTACTGGTCGAGGGCAAAACGCAGTTTAAGCAGGATACCGAGCTCGAGGATACCGGGCTTGACATCGGGATGACCGATGGCACCGAGGAAGATACTGTCGTGCTTCTTCAGCTCATCGACGGCATTGTCGGGCAGACACTCGCCGGTACGCATGTAGCGCTCGCCACCAAAGTCGTACTCTTCGTAGTTGAGCTTCAAACCGTAAGCAGCGGATACCGCATCGAGGACCTTGATGCCTTCGCGCACTACTTCAGGGCCGGTGCCGTCTCCGGGCATCAGGGCAATATTGTAGGATTTCATCTCTGACTGTTCCTTTCTTTAGGTCTAAGTCGAGTTATGTAAAAAAGCTGTCTGGTCGGGACATCAGGGCCCCTCGCTGGGCGCTACTATAGAGCCCGGCCAGAGGATTGTCAAATCTTTTGACTGGCCCGCAGTGCCTTATAAACACGGCGCTGAACCGGCAGCGTCATCAATAACGGGCGTCGGCGAATTCGACCCAGCCACCGGCTTCGACCAGAGCTTTGTCAAAGGGGGTCAGAGGGAACGCAAAGGATTGTTCCGGGCCTGCGCCCTTGGCAGTCAGGCGCTGGTTGGCCAGGTCGACCTCGATCACCACCGCACCCTGCTGCTGCAGGGCGAACAGGCGGTCGATATCGGCCGCCGGCAGTTCGATGGCCAGCATCCCGCAGTTGAACATGTTCTGACGGAAGATGCGGGCATAGCCTTCGGCGATCACCGTGTAGATGCCGTTGACCTCCAGAGCCCAGGGCGCATGTTCCCGGGACGAGCCGCAGCCGAAGTTCTTGCGGGTGACGATGACCGCCGCCTGTTGCAAGACTTCGCCCTGAGGATCGAAACCATCCAGGGTGAGGTCTTCCAGCAGATAGGGCTTAAGGGCGTCCTTGGTCACCTCGGTCAGGTAACGGGCCGGAATGATTTCATCGGTATTGATATCGGACCGGTCGAGATAGATCGCCGGCCCGCCAAAGGTTCTGTTCATGGCTTGGTTGCTCCTTGTTAAAGACTGAAGGCCCGATTACAGGTCGCGGGGATCGGTGACCACCCCTTTGATGCCGCTGGCGGCAGCAGTGGCGGGGCTCATGAGATAGACCATTCCGCCCTTCCCCATGCGGCCCTGAAAGTTGCGATTGCTGGTAGCGGCACAGGCTTCGCCGGGAGCCAGCACACCGTTGCTCATGCCGAGGCAGGCGCCGCAGGTCGGGTTGGTGACACAGAAGCCGGCATCCATAAAGGTGGCGATAATGCCCTGCTCCATGGCTTCGCGGAAAATCTTCGGCGAGGCCGGCGAAAGGATGCCCCTTACGCCCGGAGCCAGGGTGCGGCCCTTGAGGATTGCCGCCGCCTGCTGCAGATCTTCCAGTCGACCGTTGGTGCAGGTGCCGATATAGATCTGATCCACGGTTGCATTCTGCATCTCGCGGGCACTCTTCACGCAATCGGGCTTGTAGTCGTAGGTGACCTGCGGCGCCAGATCGGTAACATCGATGTCGAGAATGCGGTCGTATTCGGCATCGGCATCCGAATGCCATTTGCTGAAGTCGGTCAGGGCCGCTTCCTTGCTGGCGTATTCCTTCGAGATGAAGGGCCACAGGTAATCGACGGTCACCTGATCGGGCAAGCAGATACCGCTGGTACCGCCAGCTTCGATGGCCATATTGGTCAGGGTCATGCGGGCGTCCATGCTCATGGCATCGACCACCGGGCCGCGGAATTCAATGACCCGGTCGGTGGCGCCGTTGACGCCGAGCTGATGAATGATGTGCAGGATCACGTCCTTGGACACCACCTGATCCTGCAACTGACCGCTGATATTGACCAGAATACTGGCCGGCTTGCGAAAGGCGCAGACCCCCTTGAGGATGCCGACTTCGAGGTCGGTGGTGCCGACCCCGGCGGCAAAAGCGCCAAAGGCACCGTGGGTGCAGGTATGGCTGTCGCCCATGATCACCGTGTAACCGGGGCGGATGAAGCCCTTTTCCGGAAACAGTACATGGCAGACGCCGTTCTGGCCGACATCGAAAAAGTCGGGAATGTCGTGGCGGCCAGCCCAGTCGCGCAGCATCTTGCCCTGAATGGCGGTCTTGCTGTCCTTGGCCGGGGTGACGTGGTCGATGACCGCCTTGATCTTGGTCCGGTCGAAGACCCGGTCCTTTTCCCGCCACTGCAGATCGGCGATGGCCACCGGCGTGGTGATCTCGTGGCACAGCACGCGATCGAGGTCGAGCACATAGGTGCCGTCAAAGGGCTCATCGCGCAGATGCGCGGCGAAGATTTTTTCTGCGATAGTTTGTCCCATCTACTTACTCCTTGGATATCGGCAGCCCCGATCATAGACCGGGGCCTGTTCATTAAAGACCGCCGGCGGTGCGCTGCATCACGCTGACGAGCTTGTTCAAAGCATTAATATAAGCCTTGGCGCTGGCTACGATGATGTCGAGATGCGCTCCCTGACCGAGCACCTCGCGACCGTCGAGCTGCAGGCGCACGGTGCATTCGCCCTGGGCATCGGTGCCGCCGGTGATGGCACCGACGGTAAAGTCGATCAGTTTGGCCTGGCTCTTGGTCAGCTTCTTGATGGCCTTGAAAGTGGCATCGACCGGACCGCTGCCCATGAGGGCGGTCTGTTTGACCTTGCCATCGCCCTCCATGGCTACGGTGGCGGTCGGCGCGGCAAAGGAGCCGGAGGCGATGCTCATCTCAAGCAGCTTGTAGCGCTCTTCGATTCGGATGATTTCGTCGGCGACGATGGCGTCGAGATCCTCGTCGTAGATATCCTTCTTCTTGTCGGCCAGGGCCTTGAAGCGGACGAAAGCCTTGTTGAGATCGTCCTTATTCAGCTCGTAGCCGAGTTCAGTCAGCCGCCGGCCGAAGGCGTGGCGGCCTGAATGTTTGCCGAGTACCAGCTTGTTCTGGGTCAGGCCGATGGATTCGGGGGTCATGATCTCGTAGGTCGATTTTTCCATCAATATGCCGTGCTGGTGAATACCCGCCTCGTGGGCGAAGGCATTGGCGCCGACGATGGCCTTGTTGGGCTGCAC
>JAUWLU010000306.1 GCA_030613545.1 Desulfuromonadales bacterium | reverse complement strand
ATGGCGTCGCAAAAAGTCCGCCCTACAGCGTTGCAGCACTTTTTCAGGACTTCGACATACCATATGCATGCCTTCACCCCTGAAAAACCACTACGCCTTGTAGGTCGAAATTTTTGCTTAGCCATCTCATGACTTTTTGCGAAAGCATCATCAATGCTTGGCGAACAGCCGGTGCCGCAACGGATAATCAAAAAAGGTAGATAAATGAAGATCAGAACCAAAATAACCGGCATGGGTCTGCTGCTCGTCTTATTGACCGCTGCATCCATTGTCGGTATCGCTTTTTATCAGGAAAATGTTCTGAAGCGGGATATCGGTGACGAAGTCGCCCTGCTGGTTCGCAGTGAAATGAAAAAAGTCGCCCAGAATGTCTCTCTTATGTGCCGTGTCATGCAGGAATCCCTCGAGCAGATGCTGGCTCACGGGTTAAAGGTGGCCGCGGATGTCGGTTCCCGTCAAGGGGGCCTGGATTTCGACGGCTCCCCTGTCGTCTGGCAGGTTGTCAATCAGTTCAGCGGCGGCAAAACCCAGGTGACCCTGCCGAAGGTCCTCTATAACGGACGCTGGCTTGGGCAGAATGCCGACCTCAATACCCCGACCGCCATTGTCGACGAGGTAACCGAGCTGCTGGGCGTGACCTGTACCGTTTTTCAACGGATGAACGAAGCTGGAGACATGTTGCGGGTCGCTACCACCGTGCCCGACCTGAACGGCAACAGGGCTATCGGGACCTATATCCCGCGGCATAATCCTGATGGCACCTCCAACCCGGTGATCGAAACCTTGCTCAAGGGGGAAGTTTTCACCGGCCGCGCCTATGTGGTAAACGCTTGGTATCTGACCGGTTATCAACCGCTCTGGGATGCTGCCGGAAGCAAGGTGATCGGTGCCCTGTACGTCGGCCAGAAGCAGGAGAACGTCACCAGTTTGCGTCGCGGCATTATGGATATCGTTATCGGCAAGAGCGGTTATGTAGCGGTCATCGGTGGCAAGGGAGAGCAGCGGGGCAAATACATCATTTCCAAGGATGGGCAGCGGGACGGCGAAAATCTTTTGTTGGCCAAGGATGTGGCACAGAGGGAGCATGTTGAAAAATTTCTGCAGTTGGCGGTATCCCTCGACAACAACCATCGTGCGGAAGCGATACCGGTGGCCTTGCACCGTTATGCCTGGCAGAATCCCGGCGATAAGGAACTGCGTGCCAAAATGGCAGCGTTTTCCTATTTTGAGCCCTGGGACTGGATTATTATCGTGTCGGCCTATGAGGAGGATTTTTATCCTGCCCGCCAGCACATGGCCAGCGCCTTATCCAATATGATCGGCTGGATTGCCGGAGTGGCATCGGTCATCATCGTATTATCGCTGCTGATCGGCTACTACGTTGCACGGGGTATTGTGCGGCCGCTGGACAAGGCCATGGAGGTGTTTGAGCAGATTGGTCAGGGCCGCCTCGACTTGCAGCTCAATGTGACGGATCAGGATGAAATCGGCCAGCTCTCCCGCAACTTCAATCGCATGGTGGTTAACCTTAAAGAAGTGACGACTTCCCGCGATGAGTTGAACCATCAAATTGTCGAGCGCATTCGTGTCGAAAATGAGCTGCGCGAAACGTCGGCCAGACGGGAAGATCTCGAACGGATTGTCAACAACAGTCCCGCGGTGGCTTTTTTGTGGGGCGCAGAGAGTGGTTGGCCGGTGGAGTATGTTTCAGTGAATATTTCCCAATTCGGCTTCGATGCCGAGGATTTTTGCAAGGGGAGATTACTGTTTTCCTCCGTTGTTCATGAAGAAGATTTCGAACGGGTGCAGGCGGCTGTGGCCAGCCACTGTACCTCACCAAAGGGTGGAGCCTTGGCCGTGGAGTATCGAATTCTAAACCGGCGCGGTGAAGAGTTCTGGATCGAGAATCGTCTTTGGCTTCGTAGAAATGATGCGGGCGAGGTTACCCATTATCAGGGGGTGGTACTCGATATAACAGCCCGCAAAAAAGCCGAGGCGTCCATTAAAAAGCTTGCCTACTACGACGCTTTGACCGGCTTGCCTAACCGTTCTCTGTTCATGGATCGCCTGCACCAGGCCCTGGCCCAGGCCCAGGCCCAGCGTGATGAACGGCTGGCGGCCCTCCTGTTTATCGACCTCGATAGGTTCAAAGAGGTAAACGACCAGTATGGTCACGTCTTTGGCGATAAGCTGCTTAATGCCGTCGGTTTGCGATTAGCCTCCTGTATTCGTCAGAACGATACTCTGGCCCGTTTCGGTGGGGAGGAATTTATCATGTTGATTCCCGGGTTGAGTGATGTATCCGAGTTGAAGAAGGTGGCCGAAAGGATTCTGGCGATAATGGCAGAGCCGTTCTGTATCGATCAGCACCGGTTCGATATTTCGA
>JAUWLU010000328.1 GCA_030613545.1 Desulfuromonadales bacterium | reverse complement strand
TTTTTGCAACTTCTTCCTCTAGTTGATGCGTTCCGGTCAGGTGTCCCCGTTGGACGGCTTCCCTGATGCGCTCCCATTCGCCTTCTGGGATTGACGAAAGCACCCATTTTTCATAGGCCTGTTTTCGCTGCGTTTCATTCGTCGACAGGGCCAAGTAGGCAGGATCCGGGTCAACTATCCCGGAACCTTCGCCTGTTTATCTCTCTGTAGCTGGTCCAGCGATACTCAGAGGGGTGAAATACCATGCAAGCTCGGACCGGGTTCATCTCCACATATCGGCAGCAGGCGAGGAGGTAGGTCTCTTTGCATATGATGCTTGAGCGATAGCGTCCTCCCCACAAAGTGCCTGTGCGGCACTCTAGGCGATTCACATACCTCGTTTGTCTGGCGGCGACCTTCTTCATCAGCTTTGCCAATGACTCCTGATCCTCGCCAGGATCGACAACCAGGTGAACATGGTTCGTCATCAGGCAATATGCATAAAGCCGGCAGCTGAGCTCAGCTTTGCATTCAGCATGAGCAAATACCGGCTGGCGGTTGTGTCCGCGATGGATCACATGGTGGGGGTAATTCGGAATTATAAGTCGACCGATACGGGGCATGAGAACTTTATGCCATAGCCGATCCTAATGAACAATAAATAAATCTGTCCCAAATGGCGTTGGTCCAAAATGGCGTTGATCTCCACCCCGAGCGATGGTATCAAGAGCAGTGGTGCCAAGCCATGGGCGGCCATACAGGAGTCGTCTTCCCCGACAGGGGGACTGCGTGATCAGACCTGAAAGCATGAGAAAGGCCCCTTATGGATGAGGGGCTTAATTGAGATATGGGTATAACAGAGTGTATATACTCAGCTCGGCAATGCGCGTGGGAGGGAAAAACAAGCATGACTTTGGAAGTCCTCTGGAGCAGATTGGCAGACATTGCAGCCAAGTCCGGAATGAAATGCGGACGGTCTGACAAGTGCAATGCCGAGTGCTGCCGTCCGTCCGTCAGCGGGGGCGAACCCGGCGTCACCCATCCGGAGATCGAATTGATCAATAGCTTTTTGGCAAAGCACAGGGGATTCCGGTTCTATGAAGCCGGCATAGATTCCTGTAAGTTCCTGGGCAAGAACGGGAAGTGCAGGATTTATGCTATCAGGCCAATCGACTGCCGGGTTCATTTCTGCAAAGATGAGTCGTTGGCAAGCCAGTCCAACCGCAATGCATCCAATCTGGTAGAAGATTACCATTCTCGACATGAAGCTGAGTTTATGGAAACGGAACTGATTGATTCGTTCAGGTTTTCGGGGGAAGGTTAAGGGCCTGGATGTAGGGTCAGGCCTGAAAGAATCAACCCTCTCAAAACAAAATAATCCACCCATGAAAACCCTACGGCAACATGAAGTCCCTCTTTAAAACCGCGAGCCAACGCAGCGGTGTTCAAATAAAAGAACCACACGCCTTGCACCACATTTGCTGAACCTATATACTCACCGCCACTGGCGATCTGAGCCTCATGCAGCAGCCCTTGGGGTCGCCCGGTACCGGGCAACCCAGCAGCCCCCCACTCAAAGCACTTCTGTCCCATGACCTTGCAACAGCATTCCTTCACCGTTGACCGCTTCGATCCCCTGGCCCTGTTTCGGCATCTGGCGCCTGACGGGCCCGGTTTTCTGGAGAGCCCGGAGCCGACCCCCCGCACCGGCCGCTACACCATCGTCGCCCTGCGGCGCAGCGAATCCTACCGCCTCGATGACGATGGCCTGAGCCTGCTGCGGGACGGGGTCGCAACGGCACTGCCCGGCGATCCTCTCAAGACCCTGGCCGACATCCTTGAACAGCGTCGCCGGCAGAACGAAACAGCTGTCCCTTTCTGCGGCGGATTTTTCGGCTATTTCGGTTACGATCTGGCCGGCTGGCTCGAAGAGTTGCCGCGCCTGACCCGGCGCGACCGGCCCCTGCCCGCCTTGTGGCTCGACTGCGGCGATCTGAGCGCGGTCTACGATCATCAAAGCGGTAGGCTCACCCTTAGTTCCCTGGCCCCGGGCTACGACCTGACTGCCCTCGAACACCAGATCCGCGCCGCCCTGGACCGGCCGCTGCCGGCGTCAGAAGA
>JAUWLU010000022.1 GCA_030613545.1 Desulfuromonadales bacterium | reverse complement strand
CGGGGTTGGCCCGATTATCGGCCGCGCTGTTCCAGGTCGATCAGCAGCTGCCGAAGTTTTGTTCGTTCGATTTCCAATGCTTCGAGATCACTTTCCAGCGACTCTATCTGCCGCTGAAGCTTTTGGTTCTGCTTGCGGCTGGCCGCCTGGCTTCCTTTCAGTCGCTTGAGGGCCTGCTGCTGCTGCCGAATGGTTTCCGACAGTCCCTGGACGGCTTGCGCCTTTGCCGTCCAGGGACTGTCGGGGTAGCGCTGCTGCAGCGTGGCGAAGGCGTCGGGCACCTCCCCTTTGGCATCGATTTCGTCCATGCCTTGCACAAACAGCTGCTGATCGGCAGGGGTCAGCCACACAGGCAGGGATCCCCCCGTGCAGGCAGTGAGCAAAAACAAGAGAGAGAGGCAGAGGAATAGACGCATAATCAACGTAGCTCGCGGCGGTCGATGAGGAAATTGCTGCCAGGCAGCTTTTTCAGATGTTCTTTCATCTTGGCGCACTCGCGGCCGATGGCTTCGGCCGAAGGGTTGGCCAGGTTGTTGGAGCAGACGATGGCGATGGACATGGACAGCAGGGGGAATTCCCGCTCGACCCCGTAACGGTCCTCGCCCTTGAAATAGCCGATTTGGCGATCCTGCTCGTTATAGAGTTCGGGCACCATGGCATCAAAGGCCTTGATCACCTCCGCAGCAATCTGTTCGGCTCGATCCGGGGTGCTCAGCAGCACATAATCGTCGCCGCCGACATGGCCGATCAGATCCTGAGGAGTGCCGTAACGGGTGCCGACGTCCTTGACCATATCCCCAACCAGGGAGATGACATCGCTGCCGGCCTGGTAGCCGTAGCGGTCGTTATAGGCCTTGAAATAATCGAGATCGACATAGATGTGGGCAAAGGGCTGGCCGCCTGCGATGCGGCCTTCCAGTTCGCTCTTGATGGTCAGGTTGCCGGGCAACCGAGTCAGGGGGCTGGCATCGAGGTGAAGTTGTTCCAGAACGCGAAGCTTTTGCGCCATGTCGGCAAAGTGCCGGGCCAGATGACCGAATTCGTCGTGGCTTTCCAGGGTAAGGGGGTAGTCATAGCTGCCTGAGGCGATGGCTTTGGTGGCCCGGGTGAGCTGGCCGATGGCCCGATGAATCTTGAGGATCACCCCGACCGCCACCAGGGCGGCCAGGCCGATGCCGACAAAAGCCAGGGTCAGGGTCAGGCGATAGCCCCGGCGAAGGTCGCCGGCAAACAGGCGTATGGTTTCGTCCATGACCTCTTCCCGTCGCTGACGAAACCGTTCGAGGCGCTTGAGCAGCCGGTCGCGGCGGGGCGACAGGGTCTGCAACGAGTGCTGTTCCGCCTCGTCCCAACGCTCCGCAGCCAGCAGAGCGCGGCCCTCGCGGCTGGCTTGGTCGAAATTGGCGAAGGTCTTCTGCAGCGGGCCGAAATGGTCATCCTGGGGGATGGCGACCAGCTGGCGCCACTGGCTGTCGACTTCCTGCTGTCGATTGTCGAGCAGCGGCAGCATGACGGCATCCCGCAGCACCAGAATCTGTTTTTCCAGACGCTCCTGATCCAAAAGACTACGGGACAGGTCTCGCGACAGGGTGAAGGTGCGGAATTCGACGGCAACCAACTGTTCCGAGTGGCCCATCAGACTGCTGAGAGCCAACAGGGCATAGACGATGGCCGCCAGGCAGAACCCCACCACCAGCAGATACCCCCCAGCAATCTTTTGAGCAACGGTTAAACGAATCAGTTGCATAACAACCTCTATCTTAAAAACATAGATAGGAACAGTATAACCCTTGATCGTGATTTGGGAATACAGCATGCGCATGGCACTTTGTCAATTTTTCGACCAAGGGGGGACTCTGCTTTAATTAGAACTTCCCGCACCTCGAAGCCTGCAACAAATTGTGCGCTGCCAAAAAGGCGAGCAGGCAATGGTCACACCACCGTAACCATGCAAGATCTCGGCGGCTGATCAACGAAAAGTGGTTCCCGTTGTCCCTTGGCAGATCCACGCAAAAGGACCGGCCCCGAGGCCGAAGCAGGTATTCCTAAAAATATCTAAACATTTGCTTATTGATTTTATCCCTGGGGTTTTAGAATAATCTGTTTAACAACCGCGGGGATGATCCCGCCACTCGGCAGGAGAATGTTTTGGAAAAGGTTTTTGAATTTATCGACTATGGTGCAATTGTAACTTTTTATGACCACGGTACCCATTTCGTGGAAGTTTCGATGTTTCTTGACGAAAGGCGCACCCTTGAGCCCCAGTCTGTTGTCTTGAGCCACGAAGAAGCCGAGCAGAAAATGGCTGCCTTGCGTGAACGGAATGCCTGAGGCGATAGACAGACATAGCCATCGCTACAGAATCAGTGAACAGGGGGGGGCCGGGTTGGACCGAGAAGAAACGTGAAGGACTACTGCAGTAGATAGAAAGGGTCTCGCAAGGCAACCGGATCAAAGACTTGCGCCAGCCGGCACATGCTCCCTGACTCCACGAAAGGTGGCTCGATGAATTGGGCAGGGACCGAGCTCGGCAATGGCCTGGCGATGGGCGGCACTGCCGTAGCCCTTGTGCCCGGCAAAACCGTAGCCGGGAAAGCGGCGGTCATAATGGACCATCAGCCGGTCGCGCACCACCTTGGCAACCACCGAGGCGGCGGCGATGGACAGGGAGCGGCTATCGCCTTTTTTCAGGGTCTGCTGGGGAAGTGCCTGGGGTAGCGGGGTGATGCCGTCAATGAGCAGATAGTCGGGGGCCAGCTTGAGCCGGTCGACAGCCCGCAACATGGCCTGCAGGGTGGCCTGCAGAATATTGAGCTGATCGATCTCCACCGAGCCGGCAAGACCGATGCCCACCGCCAGGGCCTGCTGGCGAATCAGGGGAAAGAGCCGTTCCCGAGCGGCCGGGGAGAGTTTTTTCGAATCGGTCAGACCCGGTAGTTCGAAGTGCTTCGGCAACACCACCGCAGCCGCCAGTACCGGCCCGGCCAAGGGACCGCGCCCGGCCTCGTCAATACCGGCCACAACCTTGTAACCCTGCCGCTGCAGGCGCCTTTCGAAATGCAGAGGATGCTCCCCTACCGACGGAAATAGCTCCAGAGTCACGATAATCTCTCTATGCGAACCGCTGAATCATACAAAAACAGCCCCACAAAATCGGCACCGACTAAACGGTTCGCCGCACTCCGCAGGGCTATAACAGGACCAAAGCCGGATGTCTGTTCGAGCAGCTGAACAATAGAAAAGGCCCCGGCATATGCCGAGGCCTTAACCAAACCAGCTATCCGGTTATGCAGTACGCTTTTCCCGAATACGAGCGGCTTTACCCTGCAGCTTGCGCAGGTAATAGAGCTTGGCCCGGCGCACGCGACCGACCATGAGCACTTCGATTTGGTCGACGAGCGGCGAGTGGAGAGGGAAGACACGCTCAACGCCCATTCCGCCGGAAACCTTACGTACGGTAAAGGTCGAACCCAGGGCGCGGTTCATGCGCTTGATGCAGACCCCCTGAAAGACCTGGATACGCTGCTTGTCGCCCTCGACGATCTTGACGTGCACCCGCAGGGTATCTCCAGCCTTGAAGACCGGAATATTCTTCTTCATCTGTTCCATTTCCAAACGATCAATAACGTTCATATCTTCCTCCTCAGCAACGAGCTGTTGTGTTCAGGTTTCTACGTTTAGCGTTCCGCCGCCCCCAGCAGCCGATCGAGCATGATCGCAGCTGCCGAGCGCACCGGCAAATGATTGTAATTGTCGCCGGCCCCGACAATCGGTTCCAGCACCGCCCAACCCCGTTCAAACAGTTCCGGCGCCAGGCCCCAACCGGTACCGAGTACCAGCAGCAGCGGCCGCTCGGTGAGCATCTCCCGGCAACGCCGAAAAGAGATACCGCCCTGACGTGCAGCGCCGGTCAGCACCGGCCATGGTTCACCCCCGCTGACCTGCTGCCAGTCGGCCAGGGCATCCTCCAGGCTGGCCACCACGGTGACCAGTTTGAGGGCCTCGGCCCGCTTCGGATTATAGCTGGCTCCGTGGCCCTGCCGCCAGTGCTGCAGGATACGATCCACCAGCTGCTGCTGCTCCGCGAGGGGCGTCACCAGGTAAACCCGGTCGACCCCGTAGGTTCGCGAGGTGCGAGCCAGATCGTGAATATCGAGATTGGTCACCGCGCCGGTGACCAGATCGCCCCGCCGATCGACGATGGGGTGATGCACCAGAGCTACGGCGACAGCCGGCTGCTTCATGAAGCACCGCCGGTCTGTTCCCGCCGTAGTTCCTCGAGCCAGCGACGATCCTGCTCGCTCAGTTCGGCCCCTTCCAGCAGATCGGGCCGGCGCTGCAGGGTCCGCCGAAGCTGCTCACGGCGACGCCAGCGAGCAATAGCGGCGTGATTGCCGGACAACAAGACCTCGGGCACCGCCATATCGCGAAATTTAGCCGGGCGCGTGTAGTGAGGATGCTCCAACAAGCCGTCGGCGTGGGAATCGCTTATGGCGCTACCGCTACTGCCAAGCACACCGGGCACCAGCCGAGCCACGGCATCGATCATGACCATGGCCGCCAATTCGCCGCCGGTCAGTACGAAATCGCCAAGGGAGAATTCGTCGTCGACCAGGGTGCGAATCCGCTCGTCGAACCCTTCGTAGCGGCCGCAGACAAAAACCAATCGTTCTTCCTTGGCCAGCTGCTGGGCCTGGTGCTGGCGAAAGGGCACCCCCTGGGGGGTCATCAGCAATACTCGGGGCCGTGGCCCACGGCTGCGCAGTTCGTCCAATGCTCGGGCCACCGGCTCCGGCTTCAGTACCATGCCGTCGCCACCGCCATAGGGGGCGTCGTCGGTAACCTTGTGCCGGCCCTCGGCCCAATCCCGCAGATTATGTGCGGAGATGTCGATCAGCCCCTTGTCCACCGCCTTGCCAAGAATACTGTCGGCAAAGGGCGAAGCGCACATAGCAGGAAACAGGGTCAGTAATTCAAAGATCATCAGCTTTTGGCACCAGACCCTCGGGCAGGTCGAAAAGAATCTGCCCGGCGGCCAAATCGATCTCGGTGATAAATTGCTCCACCGCCGGGATCAGCACCTCGCCGTAGCGACCGTTGATCACATAGATATCGTGAGCAGTGGTGGAAAAAAGATTATCGAGGGTACCGAGTTCGCCATCCCGTTTATCAACGGCCCGCAACCCGCGCAACTGATGCCAGTAGTAGGCACCCTGCGGAAGGGTTGGCAACCGGTTCAAATCGACCAGAACCGCAGCACCGATCAGGCCCTGCACCGCCTCGACGCTATCGAGCCCGGCCAGCTTTACCAGCAGGTTTCCCCGAACCGAGCTACGGCGAAGGATCCGGCAAGCCAGCGGCGTGCCACCGGCTTGCTGTAAAAAAAGCTCATCGTGCTCCAGCAGCACCGAAAAATCAGGGTCTTCACCGCGCAGCTTGATTTCACCGCGCAGACCGTGACTGCCGGTCACTACTCCGAGGCGGAGCAACTCCGTGGAAGAATTCGTCATTACTCCAGAATCTGCAGACTGGCCCGCTTTTCTTCGCGCGTGGCCTTGGCATTCAACAGGGTACGCATAGCCTTGGCGGTACGTCCCTGCTTGCCGATAATACGTCCCATGTCCTCGGGCGCGGCGGCCAGCTGAAGAAGGGTGCTGCCATCCCCGCCCTCTTCTTCAGTGACGGTTACCGCATCCGGTTTTTCAACGAGAGATCTGGCGATGAATTCGATGAGCTCTTTCATGGGTCAGTCCTTCCTTAAGAAGCATTCCCACCTCGGCCGCCGACCTGCTTTCAGACTGCTTAAGCCTGCTTGAACTTGGCCCAGAGGCCCTTGTCGCGCAGCAGCCGCCGCACGGTGTCGGTGGGCTGAGCACCTTTCTTCAGCCATTCCATAACCCGATCTTCGTCGATGTTGACCATTACCGGATTCTGGCGCGGGTCATACTGTCCGAGATTTTCGATAAAACGACCGTCACGCGGGAAACGCTCATCGGCTACCACCACCTGATAAAAAGGCTTCTTTTTGGCGCCGCCGCGGGCTAGTCTGATTTTTGTTGCCATGTGCTGTTCCTCCTGGATGTGTCGAACGGTTTCCCGTTGTGATTGCTGGATATCTTATTAAGTAAGAAGGTACCTACCTAGCGAATGCCTTGTTCTTAAAAAGGCAGGCCGCCTCCGCGCCCCATGAGGCTTTTCAAGCCTTTGGGACCCATTTTTTGCATCTTTTTCATCATCTTCTGCGCTTCACCGAAGCGCTTCATTAACTGATTGACGTCCTGTACCGTCGTGCCGCTGCCCTTGGCGATACGCAGCCGCCGCGAACCGTTGAGGATGCGCTGGTCACGCCGCTCACGGGGAGTCATGGAATTAATAATGGCCTCGATCTTCGCCATCTCCTTGTCCGGCATCTGCATGTTGCCCATCTTCTTCATGGCCTTGCCAGCCCCTGGAATCATCTTGAGAATCGATTCGAGGTTGCCCATCTTCTTGATGGTCTGCATCTGATCGCGGAAGGTCTCCAGAGTGAAGCCATCCTGACGCAGCTGTTGCTCCATGCGCTGAGCGTCATCCTGATCCATGGCCGCTTCGGCCTTTTCGATCAGGGACAGCACATCGCCCATGCCGAGAATGCGCTGGGCCATGCGATCAGGGTGGAAGACCTCGAGAGCGTCGAGTTTTTCCCCCATGCCGACCAGCTTGATCGGCTTGCCGGTTACCGCGCGAATCGACAGGGCGGCGCCGCCACGGGCATCGCCGTCGAGTTTGGTCAAAACCACGCCGCTGATTTCCAGCTGAGCGTTGAAGCTCTCGGCCACATTGACCGCATCCTGGCCGGTCATGGCGTCGGCCACCAGCAGGATCTCACGGGGCTGCAAGGAGGCCTTGATCCGCACCAGCTCGTCCATCAGCTGCTCATCGATGTGCAGACGCCCGGCGGTGTCGAGAATCAGAGTATCGTAGCCGTTGAGTTCGGCGTAGCGGTGCGCTTCTTCACAGAGCAGGACCGGGTCGCGATCGGGCTGGCTGTCGAACACCGCTATATCGAGCTGCTTGCCCAGAGTCTTGAGCTGATCGATGGCTGCCGGGCGGTAAATATCGGCCGGCACCAGCAGCGGGTTGCGCTTTTGGCGCCGCAACTGCAGGGCCAGCTTGGCGCAGGAGGTGGTCTTGCCGGCGCCCTGCAGGCCGCAGAGCATAATCGCCACCGGCGGTCGCGCCGCCAGGTCGAGACTGTTCTCCTCGCCCTCGCCCATCAGCCGGCCGAGTTCGTCCCTTACAACCTTGATGACCTGCTGAGCCGGGTTGAGGCTCTTGAGAACCTCCTTACCGACGGCCCGTTCGCGCACCGTAGCGACAAACTCTTTGACCACGCGAAAGTTGACATCGGCCTCGAGCAACGCCAGGCGCACCTCGCGCATAGTCTGCTTGATGTTGTCCTCGGAGAGGACACCATGGCCACGCAGCTTCTTGAAAACCGAATCAAGTTTTTCGGACAGGTTGTCGAACATGGTTCTCCGAACAAGGCGCACCGGTTGCGCAAAATCGCGCAAATGCGAACTATATTTAAGCACCCCTGGTTTGTCAAGGGAAAAACCCTGCTGACGGCGGGGACACAGCCTTGTCTCCCGTGCCAACAGACCCCAGCAAAATCAGCAAACAGGCCATCTTTCGAAATGGACTGTTCGACAGTCCTGTCCTGTCTCATTTGCACTGAAAACCTGGCGGATCCGGCCTTCCAGTCGACGGCAAAACACGAACCCCTCAGACCAGGCGCGAAGCCCCCGCATTGAGGAGCGCCTTGTATTGACAGGCCCTTGTGGGACGGATAGACTGCAGATCTTACGGCGCTGCCAAAAGCGGCGCCAAAGCCTTGGAGCCCCTATCGCATCATGAGTAAATCCAATCGCAGCCGCAGCATCGACGGCGTCGGTGCCGTACTCGGCAAGATTTTCCAACAGCGGGGCATGGATGACAAGATGCGCCGCTATCGCGCCTGGCAACTGTGGGACAAGGTGGTCGGTCCACAGATCGCCGCCCGCGCCCGGCCGTCCAGAATGCGCGACAACACCCTGGAAGTCTGGGTCGACCACGCCGTCTGGATGCAGCAACTGCAGTTGATGCAGCCGAAAATCCTCGCCCGGCTCAATGCCGCTCTCGGCGAGGAACTGATTCGCGACATCTATCTGCGCCGCGGTCGGCCCCGCCAGGACACCGCCCCCGCTGCCATCGATGTACCAGCGTTGCGTTGGCAGCAAACCCAACTTTCCGCCGCCGAAGAGGAACGGATCTCCCGAGCGGTAGCCCCCTTGGCCGATGCAGAACTGCGCCAACGGCTGCAGCGCCTGTTTCACCGCCAGGCCCAAGTGAACAAGGCCCGCCAGGAGTCGCAAGACAGCCCGTCTGATGGCAGCACGGCCCGCAAGCCCTGAATGTCCCGTTTCAGACCTTCAGCTCACCCCACCACTATAGCAGCGCAGCACTTCGGCGCTGTAATGCTCCCCGTCGTAGACATACAGAGGCGCCTCTACCGTCAGGCCGACCCCGCCGCCACGGCGACTTTCCACCAGCACCATGCGGGCGGCTTGCCCGGCCCGCGAGTGAATGCAGCGCAATCGCTTCGGCTCCAGCCCGGCCTGCCGCAGCAGATCGAGTAGTTCGGCCAGTCGCTCGGCCAGATAGACCAGATAGCAGCGCCCGCCGGTGCCGAGCAGATAAGCGGCGGCGGCAACAAAATCGGCCAGACCGCCGGCCACTTCGTGGCGTGCCTGAGCCCGCTCCGAACGGGGCGACAGCCGGCCGCTGTCCAATTTGCGAAAGGGCGGATTGGCCACTACCACCTGAGCGCTTTCGGCGCCCAACAGGCTGCGAATCTGTCGCAGGTCCCCTTGCAGAATCGTGATTCGACCTTCCAGCCCGTTGAGCTGTACGCTGCGCCGGGATCGGTCGGCCATCGCCGATTGCCGCTCGACGCCAACGATGCGCGCTGCATCACATCGCTTCGCCAGCAGCAGGGGGATAATACCGCTGCCACTGCCGAGGTCGACCACCGTCTCTTCTGCGGCGACCCGGGTAAAGGCGCACAGCAGCACCGGGTCGAGGGAAAAACGATAGCCGTCCTTTCGTTGAATGATTTTCAGGCCGCCAAGGCGCAGATCATCGAGGGTTTCCCCCGACTGCAGCTCGAACTCTCTGTTCGCCTGTCTGTTCTCGTGAAGGTCCGCCGTCATCGACTTCAACCGCCGCCGTAGGAATGCAGCCCGGACAACAGCAGGTTGACCCCCAGATAGCAGAAGAGGGTGGCGACGAAACCGAGGATCGACAGCCAGGCGGCCCGGCGACCACTCCAACCGCGGGTCAGACGGGCATGCAGAAAGGCGGCGTAGATGAACCAGACGATCAGGCTCCAGGTCTCCTTCGGATCCCAGCTCCAGTAGGTGCCCCAAGCGTAATTGGCCCAGGCCGCGCCGGTGCCGATGCCCAGGGTCAAAAAGGGAAAGCCGATCATGATCGCCTTGTAGTTGAGGGCGTCAAGGACCTCCAGACTGGGCAGCAGATCGTCTGTGTCAGCGGGCTTCGATGCCGAACGGGCACCCTTGACCAGATACATGATCGAGACCGCGCAGCCGACGGCGAAGGCGGCATAGCCGAGAAAACAGGTCACCACATGGTAGGTCAGCCAGTTGCTCTGCAGAGCCGGCACCAGCGGTTCGATGGCGTCGTTGCCCCGCAGCTGAGCCCAGCACATGGCCAGCAGGGCAAAGGGCACCACAAAGGCTCCCACCGCCCGCTGCCGAAGCCGCAGGTCGATAATCAGATAGATAAGCACAATGGACCAGGCGAAAAAGATCACCGACTCGTAGAGATTGCTGAGGGGCACATGGCCGATCGCCCCGGGCAGGCGGTAGGATTCGAGCCAGCGCAGGCCGATGGCTGCGCTGTGGGCGACGAAACCGCACCAGACCGTGACGATGGCCAGGGAGCCGAGGCGCCGGTTGCGCAGCAGCAGAACGAGGGCCAGCAGCACCATGGCGACAAAGTAGACGGCCGTGGCCAGGTTGAAGAGTTGCGCACTGCTCATGACCGATCCTCCTTCGCCGAATGGTTATTTGCTTCGAGCTCCGCCGCCAGTTCCTGGCCCAACCGATCAAAGGTGCCGGCAAAGGCCGGCCGATTGCGATGGCTGCTGCCGGCCATTTGCACTTCACAGCCACCCGCCGTCGGCCGAATCGTCAGCCACAGACGCTGGTGCGCCAGACTGAAGGCACCCAGAGAACCGAGTACCAGCAACAGACAGCCGAGCCAGACCAGCGGCACCCCGGGGGCCCGGGTCACCTGCAGGCCGGTATAGTAGCGTTCGTCCACCCGCAGCAGCTGCAGCCGGTAGGGGGACGCGTGATTCTCATCGACCGGCAACTCCTGCATGGCGGCAATGGCCGGCAGGCGTTGACCGTCGGCGGTGAGCACCTCGATCAGCGCCGCGCCGCCCAGATCGCGAAAGGCCGGCGTATAATCGACCACCTGCAACGATCCGCCGTCGGCCAGGGGCAGCAGTTGCCCCGGCCGGCCCGCCATCTGCACCTCAGCACCATCGGGCATGCGCACCTGCAGATGGAACAGAGGCATCTGAGCCAGACCGTAACTCGACTGGTAAAAGGTCAGGCCGCGGTACTGCAGCGGCCGATTGACCACCACCGGCACCCGAGTGTAACCGGCCACCTCTTGCCCCTCTTCAATAACCGTCAACAGACTGCGATATTCCCGCGGCCGGGCACTGCCCTCGTAGTAGCTCACGGAAAAGTCGTCGCAACGCAAGCCGAACCCGAGCTCGACAGGGGCTTGCCCTTCGCTGGCCGGCAGTTGGGTCACCGTATCCCCCTCGACAATGGACACAAAGGAATCGAAACCGAACCAGGATCCGATCAGGGCGCCGAGAATGATGAACAGAATCGCCAGGTGGGTGACATAGGCACCGAAGCGGGCGTAACGGCGCCGCTCGGCAAACAGGCAGACCTCCTGTTCCGGTCCGATCGTCCGCCGTGGACCGGCAAATCGCCGACGCAGCAGCGGCTGCAGGCGGATCGCGGCCTCGTCGACGGAGCAGGCTGCCTGCAGCGTAGCCTTATGGGATAGAGAGCGCAGCAAAGCGCCATCGGCCACCAGCGGTGGCCGGCTGACACTGCGCCATACCGCCGGCAGGCGCCGCAGGGAACAGGCGACCAGGTTGATGACGAACAGGCCGCTCAGGGCTAAAAACCAGACGGAATGGTACATATCGTCCAGGTGCAGCCCCTGGAGCAGTTGAGCCTTGTCGCCGTAATGCTGTCGGTATTGAAGAGAGGAAAGGTTCTGCGGAATGACCGTACCGAGAATGGAAGTCGCTGCCAACAGCAACAGGGTGGCGACGGTCAGCTTGAGGGAACAGAGAAAGTCCCGGAGGATGCGCAGGGGACGCGGTTTAGCGGGCATGGCAGCTCCTGAAAAAACGGCCGTGCGGATCGCTTTTGCATTCCGCACGGCCGTTGGGACCGCAGAAAACTACAGACCGTCGGCTGCCAGACGTTCTTGGACCGCCGCGGATTTGACCGCCACCTTCTCGGCCATGTCGGCCTTGAACTCGGTCAGCTTGGCGGCCAGTGCTTCATCGCCGGTCGCCAGCAACTGGGCGGCAAAGATGCCGGCATTGCGCGCCCCGGCCTTGCCGATGGCCATGGTCGCCACCGGAATGCCGGCCGGCATCTGCACCGTGGCCAGCAGGGCGTCGAGGCCTTTGAGGGCCGAGGAATCGATGGGCACGCCGATCACCGGCAAGGTCGTTTCGGCGGCAACCACCCCGGCCAGATGGGCGGCGGCGCCGGCACCGACGATCAGGGCCCGAATCCCGCGCTGACGGGCCTCCCGGGCATAGCCGGCGGTGCGCTCCGGTGAACGGTGGGCGCTGGAAACCTGCATCTCATAGGCGATGCCGAAACCCTTCAGGGCCCGAGCCGCCTCAGCCATAATCTCATAATCGCTGTCGCTACCCATCAGGATACCGACCAGTGGCTTGTCACTCATAACTATATATCTCTCCTGTTTTGTATATTCTTTGTGGCTTGGCGCGAGCTAGAACCAGAAAACTCTGTTTTCCACGCGAAGCCGCGAAGGCACGAAGAAAATCTTTGGTTCCTGATCATCTACTCCGCTTCAGTTAATATCTTTACCTTCCCCTGTGACGCCGCCGGAGCGAAGCGGGCGGCGGACGAAACAGGCGGGAAAATGTCTGAGCGCCAGCGAGTTTTTTCCCGCCCGCCCGACGGCTGCGTAGCGCAGGGAACCCGCCAAAGGCGGGCAAGGAGCCGGGGCGCGCTTTTCTGCTTACTCTTTTGCCGCGCAGCAAAAGAGTAAGGCGTCGCGCGGGGACGCAACCCCGCGGTCTCGAAGTTCGAACAAAGCTCCGGCAAGCTGCCAAATAGGCTATCGTCCGGACAACGTTCAACAATCTACCGATTCAGCGCCTTGCGGCCGATGTCGCTACGGTAATGGACCTTGGGCCAGCTGATGGCCTTGACGCCCTGGTAGGCCTTATCGATCGCCTCGGCCACGGTTGTGCCCAGCCCGGTCACGCCCAGCACCCGGCCACCGGCGGTCACCACTCGGCCGTCTTTTTCTGTGGTGCCCGCATGGAACACGGTCAAATCATCGATTGCTGCGGCCGCTGCGAGACCGTCGATGGGCAGGCCCTTTTCATAGGCGCCGGGATAGCCGCCGGCCGCCATGACCACGCAGACCGCGGCCTTGTCGTGCCACTCCAGCTCGACACCGGACAGGTCGCCGCGAGCACAGGCCAACAAAACCGGCACAATGTCCGACTTGAGGCGGGCCAACAGCGGTTGAGTCTCCGGATCACCGAACCGGGCGTTGAACTCCAGCACCTTGAGTTCACCGTCCTTGATCATCAGACCGGCATACAGAATACTGCTGTAGTCGCAGCCCTCGGCGGCCATGCCGGCGATAGTCGGCTTCAGCACCCGCTCAATGATCTGCTGGTGGATCGCTTCGGTCACCACCGGCGCCGGCGAATAGGCGCCCATGCCGCCGGTATTGGGTCCGGTATCGCCATCCAAGGCCGGCTTGTGGTCCTGGGAAGAAGCCAGCGGCACAATAATCTCACCGTCGGTAAAGGCCAGAAAGGAGGCCTCCTCCCCTTCCAGAAATTCCTCGATGACCACTCGGCTGCCAGCGGCGCCAAAGGCCCCTTCGCAGAGGATGTCCTCCACCGCGGCAATGGCTTCCGCCTCGCTCTGGGCGACGATCACCCCCTTGCCGGCCGCCAGGCCATCGGCCTTGACCACGATGGGCGCGCCCTGCTGGCGGATGAAGTCCTTGGCCTGCTCGGCATCGGTGAAGGTGCCGTAAGCGGCGGTCGGCACGCCGTACTTGGCCATCAGATCCTTGGAAAAGCTCTTGCTACCCTCGATCTGGGCCGCTTTTTTATCGGCGCCAAAGACGGTCAGGCCAGCCTGCCGAAAGCGATCAACAAGGCCCAGGGTCAACGGCAGCTCCGGTCCGACCACGGTCAGGCCGATCTGCTGCTGCTGGGCGAAAGCCAGCAGGCCGTCGATATCGTCAACCTGAAGGTCGACGCATTGGGCCAGCTCGGCGATACCGGCATTGCCCGGGGCGCAGAAGATCTGCTCCACCAGGGGGGACTGGGCGATTTTCCAGACCAGGGCGTGTTCACGCCCGCCGCCGCCAATTACCAGAACGTTCATATCGATTATCCCTTTCTAGTCGCCGCCATCTCCGGCGGGCGACCTAAGCACCTAACACTCAGCACTGAATCCCAATACCGCGGGGTGGCGCCCCCGCACGCCGCCCTACTCTTTTGCTACGCGGCAAAAGAGTAGGCAGAAAAACGCGCCCCAGCTCCTTGCCCGCCCTTAGCGGGTTCCCTGCGCTACGCAGCCGCCGGGCGGGCAGAAAAAAACTCGCTTCGCTCGGACAGTTTTCCGCCTGGTTCGCCCGCCGGCCGCTCCGCTCCGGCAGCGTCACAGGGGAGACTATCGACAAAACCCTTGGATCATGAACCTCGAACCTCAACCGTTAATGTTTGAAATGGCGCATGCCGGTGAAGACCATGGCGATGCCGTGTTCGTCGGCGGCGGCGATGACCTCCTCGTCGCGGATCGAGCCGCCCGGCTGAATAACCGCCGTAATGCCGGCAGCAGCGGCGTTGTCGATGCCGGCGCGGAAGGGGAAGAAGGCGTCGGAAGCCATGGCCGAACCCTCGACTTCGAGACCGGCATGTTCCGCCTTGATGGCGGCGATGCGCGCCGAGTTGACCCGGCTCATCTGACCGGCACCGACACCGACAGTCATACCGTCCTTGCCGTAGACGATGGCATTCGACTTGACGAACTTGGCCACCCGCCAGGTGAAGAGCAAGTCCTGCATCTCCTTGTCCGTCGGCGTACGCTTGGTGACCACCTTCAGCTCATTGGACAGCAGCAGGTCGGCATCCTGCACCAGCAAGCCACCGTTGACCCGCTTGAAATCGAGCCTGGCCGACGGCTGCTCGGGCCAGAAACCGCATTCCAAAAGCCGCACATTCTTCTTGGCGGCGACCGCGGCCGCCGCTTCTTCGGTGACGGCCGGAGCGATAATCACCTCGACGAACTGACGGTCGACAATCGCCTTAGCAGTGGCCGCATCGAGGCCGCGGTTAAAGGCGACAATGCCGCCGAAGGCCGATTCGGGGTCGGTGGCAAAGGCCCGCTCATAGGCTTGAAGCAGGTTTTCGCCGAGGGCCACGCCGCAAGGGTTGGCATGCTTGACGATAACGCAGGCCGGCCCTTCGTCGAACTGCTTGACGCACTCCAGCGCGGCGTCGGTATCGGCGATATTGTTGAAGGACAGCGCCTTGCCCTGCAGCTGGCGGGCGGTGGCGATGGAGGCTTCCTGGCCATCCGCTTCGACGAAAAAGGCCGCCTGCTGATGGGGGTTCTCGCCGTAACGCATCTCCTGGGCTTTTTTGTACTGCACGGTCAGGGTCTCGGGGAAGGTGACCTCCTCCTCGCCGAGGCGCCGGCCGAGCCAGTTGCTGATGGCGGCATCATAGGCGGCGGTGCGCTGATAGACCTTGACCGCCAGGCTGAAATTGCTTTTGGCAGAAACGCTACCGGCGTTGTCCCGCATCTCCGCCAACACCACCGGGTAGTCGGCCGGGTCGACCAGCACGGTCACGTCCCGATTGTTCTTGGCCGCGCTGCGCAGCATGGTCGGACCGCCGATATCGATATTCTCGATGGCGTCCTCCAGGGTGCAGCCCTCTTTGGCCACCGTCGCCTCGAAGGGGTAGAGATTAACCACCACCATGTCGATCGGTTCGATTCCGTGTTCGGCCATCTTGGCCACATGGGCGGGATTGTCCCGCATGCCCAGCAGGCCGCCATGAACCTTGGGATGCAGGGTCTTGACCCGGCCGTCGAGCATTTCCGGAAAGCCAGTATAGTCGGAGACGTCCTGTACCTGCAAACCTTCCTTGCGCAGCAGGGCGGCGGTGCCGCCGGTGGAGAGAATAGCCACGCCGAAGGTACTGAGTTCTTTGGCGAAGTCGACAATTCCGGTCTTGTCCGAAACACTGATGAGGGCGCGCTTGATGACGGCCATGGCAAAGTCCTTTCCTGCATTGATGCTAAAAATCGCTTGCAGTTCCCCCGGCGAAGAGCGCAGAAGAGCCGCACGGTCTGTAAAAACAACAAAAAAACCGTCCGTAGGCGGTTTTTCAGAAATCGAGGGCGCCTAGAAAGGCTTTTTCAAAGGCCGGAGTCCCGGACAGCGGATAGGGATGCAGCGTATCGGCCAGGCGCTGGGCCTTCTCGGGTCCCGCCGAATCGAGCAGCAACCGGCAGCAGCCGGACAGCACACCGGACTCGGCGAAGCGTACCCTATCTATCATGTTTTCCGGCAGCATGGCAACCCTTTTCAATACCCGCGGCGTCAGGGAAAAGCCGAAGGCGCCGGTCACCGCAACCTCTGCAATGGAGTCGGCGGACAGCCCGGCCCGGGCCAGCAGACAGTCGACTCCGGCCCGTATCGCGCCTTTGGCCAGCTGAAAGGTGCGCAGATCCTCCTGGGTCAGGCAGAGGTCGACAGCCGCATCCCGATAGAGGCGCAGGCAGCGCCCGCCCGGCCCGTCGCCCAGATAGCGGGCCAGATTGCTCGGCACCTGCAGAGGATCGACAATAGTGCCATGACCGTCGACCAGGCCGCCCTCCAGGGCCGCCGCCACCGTTTCGGCCAGGCCGCTGCCGCAGAGCCCGCGGGGCGAACCGCCGCCGATCACTTCAAGGCGCAGACGATCATCTTCCAGGGTCACGCCGCTGACGGCCCCCGTTGCCGCGGCCATGCCGCAGCCGATACCGCCCCCCTCAAAGGCCGGGCCGGCCGCCACCGAGGTGGTCCACCAGCGGCCGCCGGAATGAAGGGCCAACTCGCCGTTGGTGCCGATATCGAGATACAGGGTGTGGTCTCCATGGGGGGCTTGGGCAAACAGAAAAGCGACCAGATCGCCGCCGACATAGCCGGTTACCAGGGGAAAGAGATAGAGGGGTACCGGCAGATCGAGACCGAGCCGGGAAGGCTCGAGATACAGGCCCTGTTTTTCCGTCGGTCGATGGGGCGGAAAGAGGATGCTGTCCACTGGCAGACACCGCAGCAGGGCGCAGATGCCGGCATTGCCGGCCGCAGCGGCGGCGCCGATGCTCCGACGGTTCACGCCGGCGCCGCGCAACAGCTCGCTGAGCAGACCTTCCAGACCCTCGACCAGCAGCTCCTGCAGCCGCTGCCCTTCACCGTGCAGGGCCAGTTCCAGGCGGCGAATGATATCCGCCCCCAGAGCGGCCTGGGGATTGCGCACCGTGGCCTCGGCCAGGGTCCGGCCGTTGCGGTCGATGAGCCTTCCGGCCAGGGTGGTGGTGCCCAGGTCGAGGGCCAATAGCGTCTCTTTGCCACTCACAGCACTGATCCCCCTTCGAAAGACTTTTTCTCAGCCGCCCAGATAGACGCGCGGCACCCGCTTGCTGATCTGGCAGAAGACCTCGTAGTTGATGGTGCCGATGGCCTGGGCCCACTCTTCGGCAGTGATGGACTGGCCGTTATCGCGCCCGAGCAGGGTCACCTCGTCGCCGACCTGCACCTGCGGAATGTCGGTGACGTCGATCAGGGTCCAATCCATACAGACGGTTCCCGCCACCGGCACTCGCCGGCCGCGCACCAGCACTTGGCCCACATTGGACAAATTCCGGCTGTAGCCGTCGGCATAACCGACCGGAATCGCCGCCAGCCGCGTGGGCCGCTCGGCGACGAAGCGGTGGCCGTAGGAAACCCCGGTGCCGACCGGGACCTGCTTGACCTGGGCCACCGAGGTGCGAAAGCTCATCACCGGCCGCAGATCGAGGCGATCGGCAAAACAGGACGCCGGCAAGCCACCGTAGAGAACGATGCCCGGCCGCACCAGGTTGCACTCGGGAAACTGTTGGGAAAAGAGCGCCGCGCTGTTGCTCAGATGAATATGCCGGGGGGCGAAACCGGCCTGGCGGACCTGAGCCAGAGCACTGCGAAAGCGTTCGGCCTGTTCGGCGGTAAAGGGATGGTCCGGCTCGTCAGCCACGGCGAGGTGGGAGATCAGACCGTCCATGACCAGCCCCTGCAGCTTGGCCAGGGCGGCCAGCACCGCCGGCAACTCCTCGGGACGGAAACCGACCCGGCCCATACCGGTGTCGAGCTTGAGGTGGTAGGAGAGCCGCCGGCCGTCAGCCGCCGCACGGGCGTTGAGACGGCGCGCAGTCTCCAGATCGAAGATTACCGGCACCAGATCGTGAGCCAGCAGCTCCTCTTCCTGACCGGGATAGAGCCCGCCCAACACCAGAATGGGGCGGCTGACACCGGCCCGGCGCAACTCCAGCCCCTCTTCGACCATCGCCACCCCGAACAGATCGGCACCGGCCTGCTGCAGGGCCGGGGCAACGCGGGCGGCACCGTGGCCGTAAGCATCGGCCTTGACCACCGCCAGCAGCTCTCGCCCTTCACCGGCCTGGCGGCGGGCCTGAACGAAATTATGCTGCAGGGCGGCAAGATCGATTTCGACGTAGGTAGGGCGATGTCCCTGGCAATGATGCATGGCGGCGGAATCCGTATTGGGGCAGAAAAACAAAGATAGAAATCTTAGTACGACGCCGAAAGGCTGTAAAGGACAAATGTCAGCACCGCCGGCCGGTCGCCTTGACAGAAACAGCCCCCTTCCTATAGAGTCTCGGATTCCGGCCTCTGGCGGTAAAAAGCTTTGCAGCCAGCCGGGACGGTACTATATAATAGCAGCATCAGCAGACCGCTAGGGGTGTGACATACTGAGAGTTCCGCCAGGGGCGGAGCGACCCTTAGAACCTGATCCGGATCATGCCGGCGGAGGGAAGCGGCGACAAGAGCAGATAATGTTTCTATCGTCACGCGCCCCTCGACTGGCCGTGGCGATTTCTTTTAAACACCGCGGTGTGGATTGCTCCCTCAAGATCTCAGGAACAAGTAACGGCCAACAGCAACGGCTGAAAGACTTCCGGGTAATGGCAAAAAGAATGAGAGAAAACCTGAACGGCCTCTACGTCATTACCGACGGTGCGCGGGGCGAACAACTCTTCGCCAAGGTGGGTGCCGCCCTGCAGGGCGGCACGGCCATCGTCCAGTATCGGGCCAAGGAGCGCTCTACCGAGGAACAACTGAGCGAGGCGCTGCGCCTGACCGAACTGTGCCGCGCGGCCGGGGCACTATTCATCGTCAATGACGATCCGCATCTGGCCAGCGCCTGCGATGCCGACGGCGTCCACCTGGGTCAGAAGGACATGGCGGTGGCCGAGGCCCGGGCCATCCTCGGCCCGGAACGCATCATCGGCACCTCCAACCGCACCGTGCAACAGGCCCAGGTCTCCGAGCGAGCCGGAGCCGACTACATCGCCGTCGGCAGCATCTACCCCACCGGCACCAAAAGCGACGCCGTGCTGGTCGGCCTCGAAACACTGCGCGCCATTAAGCAGGCCACAGGCCTGCCGCTGGTGGCCATCGGCGGCATCGAGCGCGACAACGCCGGAGCGGTGATCGACAGCGGTGCCGACGCTTTAGCGGTCATCTCGGCGGTCATGGACGACCCTTCACCGGCGCTGGCGGCGCGGGAACTGGCCCTGCAGTTCAACCGCCGCCAACCCGAACCCCGCGGCCGAGTGCTGACCATCGCCGGCTCCGACTCGGGCGGCGGAGCCGGCATTCAGGCCGACATCAAGACCGTCACCCTGCTCGGCGGCTTCGGCATGAGCGTCATCACCGCCCTGACCGCCCAGAACACCTGCGGCGTACGAGCTATTCACCCGGTACCGCCCGACTTTGTAGCTGAACAGTTGACGGCGGTCCTTGACGACCTGGACCCGGAGGTAGTCAAGACCGGCATGCTGCTCAACGACGCCATCGTTAGGCTGGTCGCGCAGCGGCTTAAGAATCACGGCCTGCTGGCGGTGGTCGACCCGGTGATGATCGCCAAGGGCGGCGCCGCGCTGCTGCGGGAAGAGGCCGTCCAGGCCTGCCGGGAACAGCTGCTGCCGCACACTTACCTGCTCACCCCCAACCTGCCGGAAGCCGAAGAACTGACCGGCCTGCCGGTCCGCACCGAGGCGGACATGGAGCAGGCCTGCCGGCGCCTGCAGCAACTCGGGGCACGCAACGTGCTGCTCAAGGGCGGCCATCTCGACGGCGAAGCGATCGATCTGCTACTCGACGGCAACACCCTGCACCGTCTGCCGGCGCAGCGCATCGCCAGCCGCAATACCCACGGCACCGGCTGCACCTATTCGGCCGCCATTGCCGCCCTGCTGGCCGGCGGCCAACCGCTGCCGCAGGCGGTAGCCCTGGCCAAGGAATTCATCACCGAGGCGATTCAAACCGCCCCCGATCTCGGCGCTGGCCACGGGCCGATCAATCATTTTGCCGCCGCCCAGAGACTGCTGAGGAAACTCAACAGACGTTAGCTGCTGAACAAGCTGGCAAATCTTACGACTTAGAGCGTTCACGCTTGAATATAACCCGCGAGGTAGATTCATGACCCAACTCGAAATGGCCCGACAGGGCATCGTCTCCGACAAGATGAAACAGGCCGCCGACTCTGCCGGCATCGATGCGGAACTGCTGCGGCAGCGCATCGCCGAAGGCACGGCCATCGTCTGCCATAACAACAGGCACAGCAACGGCCGCCCACTGGCCGTCGGCAAAGGCCTGCCGACCCGGGTCAACGCCAATATCGGCACCAGCAAGGACGACACCAGCATCGACAAGGAACTGGAAAAGGCCCGGGTAGCGGTCGCCGCCGGAGCCGACGCCATCATGGACCTGTCCACCGGCGGCCCCATCGATGAAATCCGCCGGGCGATCATCGCCGAGACCCAAGTCTGCATCGGCAGCGTGCCTCTCTACCAGGCCGCCTGCGACACGGTGGTGAAAAAGGGCAAGGCCATCGTCGACATGACCGTCGACGAGATCTTCGACGGTATCAAAAAGCACCTCGATGACGGCGTCGACTTTATCACCGTGCACTGCGGCGTGACCCGCGCCACTGTCGAGCGCATGGACAACGAAGGGCGGATCATGGAAGTCGTCTCCCGCGGCGGTTCTTTCACCGTCGCCTGGATGACCCGCAACGACGCCGAGAACCCCCTCTACGAGCATTACGACCGACTGCTGGAACTGGTCAAGCCCTACGACGCCACCCTCTCCCTCGGCGACGGCTTCCGCCCCGGCTGTCTGGCCGACGCCACCGACCGGGCCCAGATTCACGAACTCATCATCCTCGGCGAGCTGACCCAGCGCGCCTGGGATGCCGGCATCCAGGTCATGATCGAGGGACCGGGCCACGTACCCCTCAACCAGATCGAGGCCAACATCCAACTGCAGAAGCGGCTCTGTCACGGCGCCCCCTTCTACGTGCTCGGCCCGCTGGTGACCGATATCGCCCCCGGCTACGACCACATCACCTGCGCCATCGGCGGCGCCATCGCCGCCAGCGCCGGGGCCGACTTCCTCTGCTATGTCACCCCCAGCGAGCACCTCTGCCTGCCCAACGTCGAGGACGTCCACGAAGGGGTGATGGCGACCCGCATCGCCGCCCACGCCGCCGACATCGTCAAGGGCCTGCCCGGCGCCATGGAAAAAGACATCGCCATGAGCAAGGCGCGCAAGACCCTCGACTGGGAGACCCAGTACTGCCTGGCCATCGACCCGGAGTTGGCCCGCAGGCGGCGCGCCGAATCGGGGGTCGACGAGGAACACGGCGCCTGCACCATGTGCGGCGAGTTCTGCGCCTACAAGGTGATGGACGAGCGCAAGAAGTAACGCTCCGTGCGACCACGGCCCATCCCAAAAAAAGCGAAAAGGCCCACCCTGAAACCAGGTGGGCCTTTTCAATATCTGACAAACTGTGATCGATGGGATGGACCTTCCTGCAGCCGCAGGAGAAACGGATCACCGGCGCCGTCAACCGGTCGAGTTCGGCGGCTGAGTGCAGTTTTACGACCCTGTGGAAAACAGCGACTGTTGGTTTTCCGGGCGCCTGGGAGGCTAACGGACTTGTCATGAACCGACTGCAAAATCGTCTGATCGGCCCGTAAAGTCCGACAGCCTCCCGGGCTCTGCTATAGTTTTTCTAATCGTTCCTGTCGCAACGCCCGGCACCTGGCAAATAGACCCTGCTCTTTTTAGGCCTGCCATGACGGAAATCGTTTTCCTCCAGGATATGCTGATCCTGCTGACCCTGGC
>JAUWLU010000218.1 GCA_030613545.1 Desulfuromonadales bacterium | reverse complement strand
AGAGTTCTATCTCGATGAAGGTGAACCGGTACAGAACGTCTCACCCAGCCTCAAAGACGAGGGCCACAAATTGCTGGATCTGAAAATGGCTGATGGCTATTACGTCCTCAAGGTTGAAGTTGTCTGACCGCCCTAGGAGGGTGTCGAACTTGCCATGAACCGACTGTAAAATCGTCTGATCAGCCCATATTTCCGATAATTTTCGCCAAATAGCTCTGCTATTCGCTCTCAAATTCTCGAAAACCTGGCCTCGAACAGCCCATTTTTAGTGTTAGGAATCCGACGAGTTCTCCTTCCCGTGTTCCTCTTTGGTCGACCGTCGGCGGCCACCGCAGCAACCGCGTCCCGACAGATGCATGGCAATGAACACCACGCCCACCACTACCCAGATCCAGTTGTTTGCCAACCATTCCATCGTCCACCTCCCCGGTTTTACCAACCGAATTGAAGCCCGGCAGCGGGAGAAATGCTGCTCCCGCCACCGAGGCCCTTTATCTCCCTGCTATTTCTTTTTCATCATTTCCTGTTGCGTCATCAGGCCTTTCATCATCTCCTGCATCATTTGCATTCTTTTCTCCATCATCTGCAGTCGGTTGCCCATCATGCATTTCTGCATCATCATGCCTTGGCCAGACATCATGCCGCCCTGCCCCATCATCCTATCCATCATGGACATCTTCTTTTCCATCATGGCCATGCGGTCGGCCATCGGCATATTCTGCATATCACCGCTGGCCATCATGCCGGCCCGGTCATCCATCATCATGCCTTGACCAGCCATCATGTCCATCATCTTCATGCCCTCTTTCATATGCTGCATATGCTGGTGCATGAGTTTTTGCCGTTCAGCCGGCCCCTTGGCTGCTTCCATTTTTTGACGTGTTTCCTGCATCTTCTTGATGGAAGTATCCACCTGTTCAATGCCCGTCTGAGCAGCCGGTTCGCCTGCGGTATCGGGGTGATGCTCCTCGACGGCCCATACGGGGAAAGCGACAGCAAGAACCAACAATAGGGACGTGATCTGGATCATTTTTTTCATGGTCATGCCTCCGTCAACAGGGTGATGTAAATCGGGGCAAAATGCCCCCTTGCCAGACAACATAAACTCTCTATTCTACTTTCACTCCTTCGCAACGGACCATTGCCCGTCCCCATGACTGAACTGCAGCTCATTGTTGCGGCAGCGGTGCCTGTAGAAGTACATTCAGCAAAAGTGCACCTCACCATTCATGAGGCTTGATCTCAGCCTTGGTGCGAATTCGATAGAGCTTCTCCACCGGTTGAATTGCCACGATTCCGTCCCCGGCAATCCCTCGATGAGCGGTTTCCATTATGGCAACCACGATGTCATCGGCAGTCGACTGTTCGGAAAAAATTTCTATTTTCGCATGGGCGACCATCCGGTCCGCCTTAAAGAGATTGGCGTATTCGCCATACCCCTTGATGTGGGATACGCTGATCCCCGTGACGCCCAACTGCCGGAGCCGTTCTTCAACCTCTTCCAGTACCGAACTCCGAACGATAGCCACCACTTTTTTCAATTCCATACCGCTACCTCCGAATGTGTGCTGTATGCAGCGTGTCACTACCTGATGCCACGGCCATCACAGCTTCGTCCGCCGCAGCCTCAGAGCATTGACGTCCATCGATACCGAGCTGAAGCTCATGCCCTATGTCGCGCTGATGGGACTGCGCAGCAGACCGAATGCCGGGCAGAAAACCCCAGCGGCGATGCCCCCCCCAACGAGGTCTTGATAAATGCGAAGAAAAGGTTCTGTCATGGTTTACCTCATTCCTGCAGGTGGCAATCGGCGGCAAGCTTGCAGCGGCACAGGGTGCAATCGCAACCTTCTACGCAGGCAAAAAGAAGGTTCGTCCGGCCGGAGAATTGGCGTCGAGCCAGCGGATAGAACAGTTTTTTCAGCCAACCCTGGCCAAAGTACCTTCTCATCCAGTCTCGAGCGTCTGGCGCCCTGCCGATCAAACACACGAGCCGGGCATAGCCCGAGTCACCGAGTCGTTCATAAATGGCCCGGTTGACTACCGCCAGCTTCATCAGGCTACCGAACCGTTTCCGCCAAAGTGAGTCATAAGTCTCGGGACTGCCCTCCAGCAGCGCTCGAGCTGCGAAGTGTCCTGACAAAAGGGCGTAACGCATGCCGAAACCGAACAGGGCGTCTTGGAACCCTGCTGCCTCCCCGGCGTAGAGAATATTTCCTTTGCGAGCACTATAAGGAGCAAAGAGATTTGCGAAGCCGCCGAATCGGCGGGGGTTTTTCATAACAACGCCGGTTTTTTCCCGGAAAAACTCGACAGTCCGCTCCACGTAGGTCCGCTCGTTGTGAAAATCGTTAAAGAGACATGAGGCGATGGTGCCTTTGCCGCGGCAGACCAACAGGTACGAGTACCCCTTCGGCGCCAAGTGGTCGGAAGTCACCGAAAAGGCACAGATGGCACTGTCAGTCTCGAAGATATATCCGGCGGCAATGGCATCGGCGCGCTGCGGGCCGTGGGCCACGATCCCGCCTTGGGGCAGATGCTTCTGAGCCGTAGCGAAGCGGAACTCCACTCCGGCATTAAGAGCCTGCTCCTTGAGCCCCTGATCGAGCGTGCCAGGCCCCGGGCCCCGCCGAACCAGATAGAAAAGCGGTTGAGCAGAGCGACAGACGTGCTCGCGGCCTTGGGGATCGTAGAAAACACATTCGCGAAACGGGGTGTGCTCGAAAGTGGCAGCTATCCCCAAAGATGCCAATTCTTCAAGAACATCCCCTTCGGTGGTCCAATTTTCGATCCCCTCGAAATCACCTTGGAAACGGTGCCCGATCTCGGTCGCACGCTCGAAAACGATCGCTCGTCCGCCTCGCCTTGCGATCGTTAAAGCGGCCGCCAGCCCTGCGGGACCGGCACCGACAATCTCAATGGTCGGCATCATGCTTTTCCTCCCTCGCCTACAACTTCAACCTGCGCAGCCGCAGGGCGTTGCTGACCACCGACACCGAGCTGAAACTCATGGCCGCAGCGGCGATCATGGGGCTGAGCAGCAGGCCGAAGAAGGGGTAAAGAGCCCCGGCCGCGATGGGTACGCCCAAAGCGTTGTAGCAGAATGCGAAAAACAGGTTCTGGCGGATATTGCGCATAGTTGCCTGGCTCAGGGAGCGGGCGCGAACAATGCCGCGCAGGTCGCCCTTGACCAGGGTTACTCCTGCGCTCTCCATGGCCACATCGGTACCGGTGCCCATGGCGATGCCGACCTGGGCCTGGGCCAAGGCCGGCGCATCGTTAATGCCGTCTCCGGCCATGCCGACGAAGTAACCCTGCTCCTGCAACTCCCTCACCTTGACCGCCTTGTCCTGGGGCAACACCTCGGCTCGCACCTCGTCGATGTTCAGCCTGTCCGCAACCGCTTGGGCGGTGGTACGGTTGTCGCCGGTAAGCATGACGATACGGATCCCGTTCTGATGCAGTTGGCGAATGGCTTCAGGAGTGGTTTCCTTGATGGGGTCGGCGACCCCCAGCACACCCGCAGTCTGGCCGTTGACCGCCACGAACATGACCGTCTGCCCTTCCTTACGCAGGGTTTCGGCCCGCCCCAAAAGCACTTCAGGGTTGATTCCCTTCTCCTGAAGCAACTTCTGAGTTCCCAAGACCACCTCGTTACCATCCACGCGGCCGACGACCCCTTTTCCAGTGAGGGATTCGAAGTGCTCCGCAGCGATAAGTTCGGTCCCGCGCTCTTCGGCACCCTGGACAATAGCCTCCGCCAGAGGGTGCTCACTGCCTCGTTCAAGGCTGGCGGCCAGGCGCAACATCTGACCCTCATCCCAGCCCTCGGCAGTCTCCACCGCG
>JAUWLU010000245.1 GCA_030613545.1 Desulfuromonadales bacterium | reverse complement strand
CTTGTTTTTTCATTTATGGAAGAGCGTTACAGTTGTGTCGTGGGAAAGATTGCTTACGGAGTTGCAGTTGGTGCTATATAGCGTGGTGGATATGAGATATTAGCAATAACAGTATGTTACGGTGGTGGTTTGGTGCTTTTTAGCTCAAATCATAAGGTGCAAAATCTTTATTTTTTTATGTTGTTTTGCATGTTTTTAAAGGAATGCCAATCTAAAGTGACACAGAAGCTGAGGTCGGTCCGCAATAGTGGACACCATAAGTTAGTCAGGCGGCCCCACTGCTGTCTCATAGTTGCAAAACGAGCAGTTACAGCTCATTTGAAACTATGAGACAGCAGTAGGTCCGGCGGAAAAAAATTTAACAGGGGATTGGTCTTGTTTGGGTCTTTGCGGGAAGGAGTTGGGAGCAGCCGGCAGAGCGGCGGGAGCCTGTCGGGGGATTCAGAGCGGGATCTGACGGATCTGCATGGGCCGGTCCGGCCGGGTCAGATAGACGAACAGGATCAGACTGCGGCCAGGGTGCTGCGGCTGGTGATGGAAGAGAGCCGCCAGGTGCTGGACCTTGATGCCACGTCCTTTCACGGCGGCGGTGATGCGCTGCATCTTTTCGCGAATGCTCGCCCGACTACGGGGTCTGTTGTCAGCTTCTGGCCGGGAAGAGGGACGGGGAGGGAGGATGGGCCCCTCCCCGTCCCCTTCGGCGGCTGGCAGTCAGGTTCGGTCTTCAGGAGACAATGCCGCGACTCCGATCTCAGAAGGTAAAGGTCAAATTCAACGCCCCCGCCGTTTCGGTGTCGATGATCTCCTTGGCGGCGCTGCTGATGCCCGAAGAGAAAATAAAGATCGGGCTGAGCGTCAGCTGGTCGGTCAAGGCGTAATCGAGGCTGGCGCTCAGTTCGTAGTTATGCCAGCCGCCAAAGTCACCGACGGAATAATCGCTGTGCTGGTTGTACCCCACCAAGGCGCCGAGGTTGAGAGCGGTTTTCGGCATCCACTGTTCGAGGTCGAAGGTGTGACTGACATCGAGGGTGTAGTAAAGGCCGTCTTCTTCGGCGGCATCCCAGTCCCACCAGATTTTGACGGTCGGCGCCAGCAGGGTATTGAGGGTGGCGTGGACAAAAAGCTCGTTGGTGTCCTCGGCGGCGCCAAAGTCGAGGGAATAATAGATGTCCCCGATGCTGACGGAGACCATTTCGCCGACATCGAAGGAATAGGTCAGGATGATGTCGGTCTCGTTCATTTCCCCGGAGCGGAGGTCATCACTGCTTTTCAGTTGCCAGTTGTGCCAGGTGCTGAGGGTCCATCCGCCGGTGCTGAGGTCGATGCCGCCCTGGATGGTGGGCCGGCCGTCGCTCAGGTCGAATCCGCGCCACATGTACTTGTCCCAGATGCCGACATAGCCGTCCCCTTCGACTTCGATTGCGGCCTGCGAACTGGCGGTGAAGCTTGTCCCGAGCAGCAGAACCGCTATCAGCATTAGACTCCACTTTTTCATTTCTCTACCTCCATATGATATAGATCCGGCCCAAACTGCCGCAGGCCCTTCCTGCGGCAGTATGACCGTTGCAAAGGCGTCACGATCAAGTCCAAAAGTTGCTGTAAATTCCGCTTCGCCTGATTGGTGCTTGAAATCAGCGAATCGATACGACCGCATCCTCGGAGGAGGACAGTCGCTCAGCCACCCATTCGTGGAAATCGGTCATATCCAGATATCGACGTGCTTGCCACTCCTCGTGGATCTCTGCCAGGAGGGCGCCCATCAATCGAAGTGCCGATGACTCGTTAGGGAAGATGCGGATGACCCGCTCCCTGCGTCGTACCTCTTGAATCAGCCGCTCCTGCATGTTGGTCGACTTGAGGCGCTTTCGATACTTGCTCGGTAGCGCCATTACTGCCAAAGAATCCTCAAGCCCCTGCTCCAGGCAGTCAATAGCCTTGGGGGATTTTCGCTCCATCTGCACAGCCAGCTCATCGAAGCGTTGACGAGCTTCTTGGGGGTTGCGGGAACTAAAGATTTGTTTGAGCCCTTCGCCCATCTCCTTCTTGTGTTTCGAGCTTGAATGGAAAAGGACATTGCGCATGAAGTGAACTTGGCAGCGTTGCCAGATCGCCCCCTGGAAACAGCGCTGGGCCGCATTCAACCAGCCCGCTATGGTCATCCGAGACGACGTAGTGAACATCTTTGAACCCACGCTGTTTCAGCCAGCGGAAGGTTTCAAGCCAAAACACCTCTGATTCGCTGTCACCGATTCTCAGCCCCAGAACCTCCCGGTTGCCCTGCTCGTTCACACCAGAGACCAGCATCGCGGCTTTCGACTGAATCGAATCGCCTTCGCGGGCCGTGACATACATGGCATCCACGCTCACAAACGGGAAAGCCCCCAGCTCACGCTCGTCAAAGGCAGCGACTCGCCCATCCAGGGCCATGCACAGTTGGCTGACGGTAGATTTGGAGAACGATGCTCCACATAACTCCTCGGTGATCCTGGTCACCTTTCGGGTAGAAACGCCATTGAGCACCATTTCCATCAGCGACAAAACCAGGGCCTGCTCAGAACGCTGATAATGGGCGAAAATTTCGGTGGAGAATTGGCCGTCGCGCACCTGAGGAACACGAAGTGTCAGTGGCCCTATCCGGGTATAAAGTTGGCGGGGACGGTACCCGTTACGGTAGGCTACTCGCTCTTCAGAGCGCTCATAGCGCTGTGCGCCAACCTGTTCGCTAGCCTGCGTGCGGCACGGTATCGAGCATAGGCTGATTCCACCCCGCCATCCTCAAACCAACGGCATGGTGGAGCGCTTCAATGGCCGCATCAGCGAAGTGCTGGCAACGACCAGGTTCAATTTCGCTGAAGATCTGGAACAAACCATGCTGCGCTATGGGTATCTATACAACCAGCATATTCCCCAGCGGGCTTTGGAAGATAAAACCCCGGTGCAGGCCCTGAAGGATTGGCAAAAAAGAAAACCGGAACTTTTTCATAAAAAGGTCAGGAATCACACGGGACCTGACAATTAGAAAAACTACCTTCGTTCATTTCTTGTTTGTACAGGTTGTACGATCACTCTTTGAAAGTAGTGCAATTCTTAAAGCAATTTGTGAGCCATCTACCTTTTTTGTCTTCTAGGATTGCCAACATCCAGTTTTTCTTGTGTTTTTTCTTTTCGTCTTGTTTTTTCATTTATGGAAGAGCGTTACAGTTGTGTCGTGGGAAAGATTGCTTACGGAGTTGCAGTTGGTGCTATATAGCGTGGTGGATATGAGATATTAGCAATAACAGTAT
>JAUWLU010000244.1 GCA_030613545.1 Desulfuromonadales bacterium | reverse complement strand
TCGGCGGCTTTGACCGCTTTGAAAAGTTGTTCCGTTTCGTCCTGCAGTAACTCCTCGGAGAAACTGGTGGCCTCAAGGATGCGAATCTTTTCGTGCCCGGTGGCTTTAACGCCTTCACCGGCGATAAGCAATTCTTCATAGAGTTTTTCGCCCGGTCTCAGGCCGGTGAAGACGATTTCTATCTCGTCATAGGGGCGTCGGCCAGAAAGCCGAATCAACTCCTCGGCCAGCCGTACGATCTTTACCGGTTCGCCCATATCGAGCAGAAATATTTCCCCGCCGCATCCCATGCAGCCGGCCTGCAACACCAGCTGTACCGCCTCGGGTATGGTCATGAAAAAACGGGTGATTTCCGGATGGGTAACCGTGACAGGCCCCCCCTTAAGTATCTGTTCCTGAAAGATCGGGATGACACTGCCATGGCTGCCCAAGACATTACCGAAGCGCACGGTGGTCGCCTTGGTACGCCCTCTGCGCGCTAGATTCTGCACATAGATCTCGGCCACCCGTTTGGTCGCCCCCATAATATTGGTCGGGTTCACCGCCTTATCTGTGGAAATCTGCACAAAGTGCTCGGCGCCGACCGCCACACTGGCATCCACCACACACTTGCTACCCATGACATTGTTTTTGACCACCTGCAGAGGATTCACCTCTGACATAGGAACATGCTTGTAAGCGGCAGCGTGAAATACGACCTGCGGTTTATGCTCCCAGAACACATGGGAAACCCTGTTCTCATCTCGAATATCGCTAAGGCTTGGGGTAATCCCCAAGTTGGGAAATTTTTCCCGCAATTCGTTTTCCAGATTAAAGAGCGGCGTCTCGGCGTTTTCAAAGAGAATGAGATGGGCGGGGCCGAACTGAGCCACCTGACGACAGATCTCGCTACCGATGCTCCCCGCGGCCCCTGTAACAAGAATTCTTTTGCCATGCAAGTAGCCGTGAATCTGCTCGACGTCGAGCCTGATAGACGGTCGGCCGAGCAGGTCTTCGAGTTGCACAGAACGACACTGCTGCAAGGAAACCTGACCGGAAATGATGTCACCAATAGCCGGCAGGATTTTTGAAATAATCGTGTTTCGTTTGCAGAACTCCACGATATCGCGCAGTTCCCTGGGAGATACCGAACTTTGGGCGACGATAATCATGTCGATACCACTGCGTTGGCAGATTTTTTCGAGATCATCGAGGGTGCCTATTACCGGTACGCCATAGATAACTTTTGCCTGGCGCCGCACATCGTTATCGATATATCCAAGAACCGCCTTCTCCAATTTGGGGTTTTCCCGAATCTCTCTAACGATCGACTGGGCGACGGTTCCAGACCCTACGATCAACACGCTTTTGGGCCTGGAATGATAGCCCCTGGAATTAAGCGCCAACTGCTCTCTGATCATACGGGTCGAAACCCGTACCCCTATCATAAGGAAAAAACAGAGGATAAAATCGAGGAGGATAATGGAGCGAGGTAGCCCGTCGCTTAAACCGAGGAACATGACATAAACAACGACCCCCACGGAGGCCAGCAGATTAGCTCGCAGAATCTGCAACAGATCGGGCATCGATACGTAACGCCACCAGCCATCCGCCAGGCCCAAACTCCAGAAGACACACAGCTTGATAAAGAGCATGGCTGGCAGCAGTTGCAGAATCAACGGCCAGTGGTGTGCAGGGATATGGAAATCGAAACGCAGGGCAAAGGCATATATCAGAGAGGCGCTGACAACCGACAGGTGAAACAGGGCGATCAGGGACTTTCGAACCATGCTGTGGCGCAGCAGTAACGGCAGACCTCCCATCATATATCTCCCGATAGAATGAGAACCCCCTACCACAAGTCCGCTGGGTAATTACGAAAACAATCCAAGGTGCCCCCAAACAGCATAAACCCAGCAGTTTTCAACCCTTACAAAATCAATAAAACATCTAAATTTTAAATAGTTACCTTATATTTAATGAATATCACGACTCACCAAGTTGTCAATCTTGTTTGACCATCATTCAACTTGCGACAGCAAAAACCTCCCTTATGCAACGATTCACGGCAACCATCTCTGCTTCGGTGATGGTGGGGTGAACAAGGAACATCAGACTAGTTTCTCCGAGCCGACGGGCAACCGGAAGCCTTGCCGGGGGAGCAAAACCAGCTTGCTGAAATGACTGCTCGAGATAAATTTCGCTGCAGCTTCCGCTAAAAACCGGCGCCCCTCTTTCGGCCAGGGCCTGCAGCAATAGCTGACGATTCCAATTGGTTTTCAGCTTTTCTGGCTGCACGAAGACATAATATTTATAGTAGGCATGTCGCATGTGGCTTGGCGGTTGCCCGATTCGCACTGCCTCAATAGGCCGAAAGTTTTCGCTAAGTAAACGTGCATTATTGTGCCGGCCAACCAACCAGCCTTCAAGCTGTGCCAGGCCCCAGCGGCCTAGAACACCCTGCATTTCGGTCATGCGCCAATTGGTGCCGAAGGATTCATGCAGCCAGCGAAAACCGGGAGCATGTTGCCGACGATAGACGGCATCGTAACTTCGGCCATGATCCTTGTAGGCCCAGGCTCGTTGCCAAAGCTGTTCATCATTGAGTGTGATCATTCCCCCTTCCCCACCGGTAGTCATGATTTTGTCCTGGCAAAAGGAAAAAGCACCGATATCCCCCAAGCTCCCCACCTTACGCCCTTTATAGGTAGCGCCGTGGGCTTGGGCACAATCTTCGATAACACTGATGCCGTGTTTTTTAGCCAGGGCCAGAATAGGATCCATCTCGCATGGCCAGCCTGCCAAATGGACCACAATGATCGCTTTCGTACGAGGCGTTAAAACTTGGAAAATTGTTTCGGCAGTGATGTTCTGACTGACGGGGTCGACGTCGGCAAACACGGGCTGGGCTCCCCGAATAACAATGGCACTGGCCGTTGCAATAAAAGATCGACAGGTTGTAACGACTTCATCTCCTGATTTAATCCCCAAGGCATACAAGGCCAACTCAAGAGCCACTGAACCGTTTGCCACAGCGACTGCATGGCGGGTCCCCACATAAGCGGCGAATTCTTTTTCAAACAATCGGCATTCTTGACCGGTCCAATAGTTCACTTTTCCGGACCGCAGCACCGCACTGACCTTTTCCAGCGCTTCTTCGGGAAAAATCGGCCATCGGGACAAATGTGGATTTTTTGAGCTTTCGGATAGGAGCATAGATTAACTCCAGGTTAAGGTTGATGCTTTCGCAAAAAGTCATGAGATGGCTAAGCAAAAATTTCGACCTGCAAGGCGTAGTGGTTTTTCAGGGGTGAA
>JAUWLU010000178.1 GCA_030613545.1 Desulfuromonadales bacterium | reverse complement strand
GTGATGGAGGTTTATACCAATACCTTTGCCGAACCTCCCACAGAGGCTAACGTTATCGAATTCGATCTGGCAGATTGAACCGGTCAGCCGCTCAGAAACCAACGGGATGAATCAAACAATAACCCGTACATTGAGCGGGAGGTGGCATCATGAAAGGAAGATCTGAACGAGGAGCCGCAGTAGTTGAATTTGCCGTAATACTGCCCCTCTTAATAACTTTGATCGCTGGAATCGTAGATTTTAGCTTGCTATATTTCAACAAACAGATTCTAGTCACAGCCAGCCGAGAGGGGGCAAGGCTCGGTATCATCGCTGATACGACCGACTCGGAAATTAGAGAAAGGGTCAAAAAGGTCTGCCGGGAAGAATACGACCAAGGCAGTCCTCTGATTCCATCTAACTTTTTGCCGATATTGGGAACTTTCGGGACGGCAATCGTGGACTTGCCGGATGGAAATATCACCATTACAAGATCCGGCAGCGGCGCTTTTCAGGATGATCTTACTGTGCAATTAGAGTATGAATACCAGTTTCTCATGCCAGCCATCCTCGGACTAGGAAACACGAAGTTATTGCGTTCCAGAACAGTTATGAAAATGGAGGATGACCCCTCACCTTGAGTAAGGGAAGAGCAAATGAAACTCGATTTTTCAGAAAATGGCGCTGTCTCCGTTGAATTTGCAGTAATTGCATTGCTTTTGCTTACTCTGATTTTTGGGGCAATCGATTTTGGCCTGCTATTTTACAATAAACAGGTTATAACCAATGCGGCCCGCGAAGGCGCTAGAAGTGGGGTCGTTATCAAGTTCCCCCGCGTAACAGCATTAGAGGTCCAGAATACGGTTTTGGGCTATTGTAAAGGTTACCTTGTGACGGGAGGAAGCGACCCTGATACAGCGTTAAAGCAACCGACCGTTTTTTACGAAGATAAAAATGGAAACACAGTGCCAGACCCTGAAGACACTGGGCTAGGCGGCATTATAGGAGTGGAAGTTGAGTACACATATGATTTCTTTGTAATTTCCTATTTGGGTATAGGGCCAAAGCTCCTAAAGGCCGAGGTAAAGATGACCATGGAGTAACACCAAAAGCTGGAGCAAAACAATGAAACCTTTAAAACCAATCGCGAGAACAAATAAGGATAAAGGGGCAATAATTGTCCTGGTATCGATTCTATTGGTGGTCATCTTAGGCATCGCAGCTTTGGCAATTGACGTCGGCAACCTTGCCGCCACCAAGGGAGAGTTGCAAAAACTTGCCGATGGCGCTGCCCTAGCAGGTGCCGGAGAGTTAGGCAGTCAATACCTATCTGGAGCCTGCGCTGGTATTTCTGAAACAGATATCGCCAACATTGCCAATGATGTTGCCCAAAAGAATGTGGCGAACACAAAACCCATTAGTCTTCAAAGTAGCGATATAGTATTGGGCTGTTGGGATTTTGACGATTACACCTTTACACCATTAGGGGAGGATGATTGCAGTTGCAGTCAAAGGATACCGAATGCCGTATCAGTAATTGCCCGTCGGGATTCTGCTGCTAACACACCAGTAGATACGTTTTTCGCTGGCGTTCTGGGGCCGGAAACAGTTGGTCTCAGGGCCAGTGCTATCGCAGCATTATCGGGTGCCAGTGAAGCTTCTGAGATCCCCATTCCAGTGGGCATTTCAAAGGCGTGGTTTGACCCGGATCGTTGGGCTGCAGAGGGAAAAGAGTTCTGTGATCAACCCATTAAATTTCATCCGACCGGAGACTTGGATGGTTGTGCTGGGTGGAATGTTTACGGCAGTTGGCCCTCCAATGCAGCCAAACTCGGAGCCCTGCTTGAATGCCTTACGCTCCCAGACACCGATCCTGACTATTGCCCCCCCCCTGGTGGGGCAGTCGGTGATGATTTTGTCTACACAGGGGGTACTGTAGCCTCCGTTTTTGAAGAAATGAAGGCCCTTTACGATGCTAAAAAAGACCCTTTTACCGGCGAATGGAAAGTCGGTATCCCTGTTTATGATCGCGATGACTGCTCCAACCCGCAAAACAGAGTCCCCATAGCGGGGTTCACCACAGCGATCATAACAGAGGTTATTGAAGCCCCCGAAAAAACAATCACCGCCAAAGTGGTATGTGATGAGATGATCGTCGGCCATGGTGGTGGTGGTAACTATGGAACTTTGGGTAGCATACCGGGTCTCGTTAAGTAGTGATTTGGTTATTTATCATCATGTCTTGGAATGCAACCTGCCATTTAGTTGCTTAATTTAAGGACATAAGAACCATATGCCGATTAAGATTAACATCGCAGTCGAACTCACGGATTCAATGCTGGCCAAGGCCATTATGAATGACCTGCAGGCCATACCCAATGTATCGGCCGTTCAGTGGTTCGACTCCATGGGAGAAAAGGGTGCATCATCGGTCAAGGATGCTCCTCAGATCTTCATTATCGATGATAGATCAGACAGACAGCAGCTAAATAACCGCCTGGCCCTGCTGCGCGAAGGATTCCCTTCAGCGGCCTACTTTGTCATCTCATCGGACCAGAGTCCGCAACGCATCATCGAGGTGATGAAGACCGGTGTAGCAGAATACCTTGTGCCCCCCATCGATAGCAAAGTACTGCACAACGCGGTGGAAGATATCCGCGCCAAACTGGCAAACGAAGGAAAGATTGCCCGCGGTTCGGTATACAGCTTTATCAGCAGCAAGGGCGGGCTCGGCGCTTCGGTAATCGCCGTCAACACCGCCTATGCCCTGGCACAAAAAAAAGAGAGCAGCGTTGCCCTCTTCGACCTCAGTCTGCAATCCGGAGACGCTTCGGTAATGCTCGATGTAATTCCTGAGACATCCATCAGCGACCTGGTGAAAAACTTTCACCGCATGGATGCCTCTTTCCTGTCCGCAGCCATGACCAAGGCGTTCAAGCGACTCGACTTTCTCGCCGCTCCCACCAGCCCGAACGATTGCCAGGGGATCAGCGGCGAACATATCGCCGCAATAATAGAATTGGGGAAAAAACTCTATGACCATTTGCTCATCGATTGCACATCAATGCAGGTCAACGATGGCTCTCTCGAAGCGTTTGATGCTTCGGAAAAGATTTTTGTCGTGATCGACCTGTCGGTTCCGGCAATTCGCAATGCCGCCCGGCTTTGCGAATTGCTCGAAAAACATCGAGTCCCCCCGGGCAAAATTGAGGTGATTGCCAACCGGTTTATCAAAGGCGGCACCCTATCCCTGGCCGAGGTCGAAAAAACTCTTGAGACGCGGGTTTCCTGGCTATTCCCCAACGATTTCAAGAGCGTTATATCGTCCATCAACAAGGGCATACCGTTACTGAAGTTCAACCCGGGCTGCCCCTTGGCAAAAAACCTGGCCAGTTTCGCCGAAATGTTGAAAAAACCGCAGCCAAATGAAAAGTTCCGCGGCATCCGCGGCACCTTCGGACGCGCCATTTAGGAGGTCTGTTATGGCATTTAAGAACCTATGGGAAAGAGAGAAGTCCGCAGCTGAAGCCACCGACCAGCAGGCAATCGCCAACGGCGAGCGAGTAGCGTTCTTCTACGATATCAAGCATAAGATCCATAATCGCTTTGTTGAAGAGGCTAATCTTTCGGCATTGGAGAGCATGGATGCCGGGGAGGTTCGCGAAGAAATCTGCAAGATCGTCGACTATTTCCTCAGTGAGGAAAAGGCCCTTCTCAACGAAGGAGAGAAAAAGGCCCTTACCGAAGAGATCCTCGATGAGCTGACCGGTCTTGGTCCCATCGAACCTTTTTTCAAAGACCCGACCATCTCCGACATCTTGTGCAATACCTACAAGAATATTTACGTCGAACGAAAAGGTCTTCTGGAAAAGACCAATGCCCGTTTCATCGACAATGCCCACCTGATGAATATCATCGACCGCATCATCTCGCGGGTCGGGCGTCGCATCGACGAATCGTCGCCGATGGTCGATGCCCGCTTGGCGGACGGCAGCCGCGTTAACGCCATCATTCCGCCTTTGTCCATCGACGGCCCGATCCTCTCCATCCGCCGCTTTTCCGTCGACCCCCTGAAGATAGACGATCTGATCAACTTCAAGACCCTGACCCCCGATGTCGCGGTCCTTCTGTCCGGCTGCGTGCAGGCCAAACTCAATATCATGATTTCCGGGGGCACCGGAGCCGGCAAAACCACCCTGCTCAACATCCTGTCCGGCTCTATTCCGGGAAACGAACGAATTGTCACCATCGAGGACTCGGCCGAACTGCAATTGCAGCAGGAACACGTCGTTCGTCTCGAAACCCGGCCGGAAAATATCGAAGGCACCGGCCTGGTGACTCAGCGCGACCTGGTCCGTAACAGCCTGCGAATGCGCCCGGACCGCATCGTTATCGGCGAGGTGCGCGGTTCGGAAGCCTTCGACATGCTGCAAGCCATGAATACCGGCCACGAAGGCTCACTGACCACCATTCACGCCAACACACCCCGAGACTCCCTGACCCGCCTCGAATCAATGATTCTCATGACCGGCATCGACCTGCCGGAGAATGCCATGCGCTTCATGGTCTCCTCGGCCCTCGATCTGATCGTCCAGACCGCTCGTCTGACCGACGGTACCCGCAAGGTTACCTCAATAAGCGAGGTGGTCGGTATGGAAGGCAATATCATTACTTTGCAGGACATCTT
>JAUWLU010000184.1 GCA_030613545.1 Desulfuromonadales bacterium | reverse complement strand
TTTTTGCGAAAGCATCAATAAATAAATCCCTTCAAGATATTCGGTTGATGCTGTCGTTAGCGATGGTTGTGCCGGTCTCATTGCAGTGAACTGCCGGTTTGTTATGCTTTGCAAAAGCCCTGAAGCAGCTTGCCGAGGCATCCTTTTTACGGGAGACCTGTCATGACCCGAATCAATAATTTTATTGCTGGCGAATGGGTGTTGCCGAGCAGCGGTGAATTCGCCGATAGCATCAATCCGGCTCGAATCTCCGATATCGTGACGCGCTATCCTCTCTCTGCAAAAGTCGATGTCGATCGGGCGGTAGCTGCCGCTCGGGAGGCCTTTCCGGCTTGGCGGGATCTGCCGGCTCCGAGACGGGCTGAAATATTGTACAAGGCTGCTGAAATGTTGCAGCGGGCCAAGCCGGAATTAGGTAAAAGCGTTACCAGGGAGATGGGCAAGGTCTATCCTGAGGGCCTGGGTGACATTCAGGAAGCCATCGATATGGCCTATTATATGGCCGGGGAAGGGCGGCGGCTGGTTGGAGAAACGGTACCTTGCGAGCTGCCCCATAAAGACGGCAAGTCGATGCGCGTACCCCACGGGGTTTTTGCCCTGATCACCCCCTGGAACTTTCCTGTGGCTATTCCGGTCTGGAAGATCTTTGCCGCTTTGATCTGCGGCAATACGGCCGTCTTCAAGCCTTCTTCGGATAGCCCTTATTGTGCGGCGCTACTGGTGGAGATTCTCGAAGAGGCTGGATTGCCTCCCGGAGTGCTCAATCTGGTCATGGGACGGGGCCAGCAGGTCGGTCAGTATCTGGCTTCGCATCCCGATGTGGATGGGATTTCCTTTACCGGTTCCTGTGCCGTTGGCGAGACGCTAGCCCAGCAGGCGGCTGTTCTGCACCGGCCCATTGCGATGGAAATGGGCGGCAAGAACGCCATCCTGATTCTCAAGGACGCCGATCTTGATCTCGCTCTGCACGGTGTGCTGTGGGGAGCCTTCGGTACCACCGGGCAGCGTTGCACGGCGGCCAGCCGAATCGTAGTAGAACAGGCCGTTTACGACCGGTTTTTGACCCGCCTGGTCGATGCGGCCCGGGCCTTGCGTTTGGGGGATGGCTTGTTGCCGGAGACCGATGTCGGACCGCTGATCAACCAACAGGGGCTGAATAAGGTTCTTGATTATATAAGGATAGGGCAGGAAGAAGGAGCCGATCTGCTGTGCGGCGGTGTGCGGGCCGTTGACGGAGATCTGCAGGAAGGATTTTTTGTCAAACCGGCGGTTTTCGCCGATGCAGGTCCCGAGATGCGCATCGTTCAGGAGGAGATCTTCGGCCCGGTGGTAACGGTTATGCCCTGCGCTGACTATGAAGAGGGAATCAGCCTGGTCAACCGAAGCCGCTACGGCCTGTCTGCCTCGATCTATACGAAGAATGTCAATTATGCCGCCCGCGCCGAACGGGATATCGACAGTGGTCTGGTCTATATCAATGCCAGCACCATCGGTGCCGAGATTCAGCTGCCCTTTGGCGGCTTCAAACATTCCGGGTCCGGCCACCCCGAAGCCGGCGGGCGGATGGGGGCCATCGATTTCTTTTCCCGCATCAAGGTCATCTATCGGGATTTCAGTGGCCGGCTTCAAAAAGCCCAGATCGATCAGGAGCCGCAGTAATGGCTGCAAGGGGCGCCGGCCAGCGTCGCAAGGTAGTCATTATGGGGGCCGGCGGACGCGATTTTCATAACTTCAATACTCTATTCCGGCATCGGCCTGAGGTTGAGGTCGTTGCCTTCACCGCGGCGCAGATCCCTTTTCAGCAGGATCGGCGCTATCCGGCAGAACTGTCTGGTCCCATCTATCCCAAGGGTATTCCCATCGTCGGCGAAGAAGCGTTGCCATCGCTGTTGGCCGTGGGTGATGTGGAGGTGGTGTTTTCCTACAGCGATATTTCCCACCAACAGTTGATGGCCATTGCGTCTCGAGTGCTGGCCCTTGGAGGCAAGTTCAGTCTGCCGTCCGTTGAGCAGACCATGTTGTCGGCCCGCGTGCCGGTCCTGTCTGTCTGTGCCGTACGTACCGGTTGCGGTAAAAGCCCGCTGGTCCGGTTTCTCTGCAGGCTCTTTTTAAAACAGGGGCGTCAGCCGGTTGTGGTTCGTCATCCCATGGCTTACGGCGATTTAGAGGGCAGGGCGGTGCAGCGGATTTCTGCTGAAGCCGATCTGCAACCATCTATTTGGACCCTTGAGGAGAGGGAAGAGTTCGAACCCTTGCTGAATCTGGGGGTTAGTGTTTACTGCGGCGTGGATTATAAGGCTATCCTTGGCGAAGCAGAAAAGGCCGGGGACTTGATCGTCTGGGACGGCGGCAATAATGACACACCCTTTTTCCGCCCGGAGCTGGAGTTGGTCATACTCGATCCTCTGCGGGCCGGGGATGAAGTCCTTTACTATCCGGGCCTGGTCAATCTGCGACGGGCGGATGTGCTGGTGGTGAACAAGGTCGATGAGGCCAGCCCCGAGCAGTTGGGGATCGTGCGGGGCAATATTCAATCGTGCAATTCAACAGCCAGCTTAATCGAAGGGCGTTTGCAGGTGCTGCTTGATAACCCGCAACGCCTTCAGGGTAAGCGCGTGGTGGTGGTGGAAGACGGGCCGACCGTGACCCACGGCGGCATGGCTTATGGAGCCGGCATGGTCGCTGCCCGCCGTTACGGCGCTGCCGAGATCATCGATCCCCGCCCGGCTGCGCAAGGAAGCTTGCGAGACGCCTATAAGAATTGGCCGCATCTGGCGGAGGTGCTGCCGGCCATGGGCTACAGTCCTCAACAATTGGAAGATTTGCGCCTGACCCTGGAGGCAGTGGACTGTGATTTGATCGTATCGGCGACGCCTGTTGACCTGAACCGATTGCTCCGTTTGAACAAACCCCTGGAGCAGGTACGATACGAATTCGTCGAACAGAACGCCCATGAATTGCACAAACGAATCCTTGCCTGGTTGCATCACGGTAAACCGGTGTAGATGGTTATTGAGTACCCTTATCGCTAAAGCCGGGGGGGCTTTCGGCCTACCTTAAATTCTCCTTGACAGTCGTTGGCAAGAGGGTAGGATACAGCCACTTTCTATGTAATCTTGCCGGTGCATTGTCGGGAGCCATCTCATGTTAAGTCTTAATGCCGAATCTCATGCCCAAACGCTTGTCGATGTTGCACAACAATTGTGTATCGCCGCTCGAACAGCTCCCAAGGCGAGAGGCCGGGATTTTCTGGTGACCGGCATTGTCAGCGGCGCGGACAAGACCCGCCTGGCCGAAACCATGAGGGAGATTGCCCGTCGTGATGATGTGGCCTTTTTTGAGCGGGATGCACAGAATATCGATGATTCGCCAGTGGTCGTGCTGATCGGCACCCGCAAGGAAGTCATCGGTCTGCCCCATTGCGGTTTTTGCGGCTTTGAAGATTGCCAGGAACTCAGTGAATCCGGGGGGGTCTGCGCTTTTAACAGCGGTGATCTCGGCATTGCTTTGGGCTCTGCGGTTAGTCGTGCAGCCGATCTGCGCCTGGACAATCGTATTATGTACTCTGCTGGCAAGGCGGCGGTCGAACTCAAACTGCTTGGCCCCGATGTGGCCATGGCTTACGGCATTCCCCTGTCTGCCAGCGGTAAAAATCTTTTTTTCGACCGTGGATAGCAGGCCTCCATGGAAGAACTGTTCGATATCGTTGATGATCAGGATCGCGTCATCGGCCAGGCACCTCGATCGGCCTGTCACGGCAATCCTGCGTTGATTCATCGGGTGGCCCACGTATTGGTATTTAACAGTGCTGGCCAACTGCTGTTGCAAAAACGCTCCAGGTTTAAAGATGTGCAGCCCGGTCGCTGGGATACCAGCGTTGGCGGCCATCTCGATCCAGGCGAAGGCTATCAGGACGGTGCCTTGCGGGAGATGGCCGAGGAGCTGGGCATTGTTAACCAGTCTCTGCAGTTTTTATATTCTTATCCCCATCGCAACGCCTTTGAGTCGGAAAATGTTTCCTCTTATTGGGTCCGCTACGAAGGGCCTGTTGATTTCGACCCGAAGGAGATAGAAGCGGTTGCTTTTTATTCCGTGGAAGAAATTGCCCAAATGCTGGGCAGTGGATTCTTGACCCCTAATTTTGAGCATGAATGGGGTTTGTTCATCGAGTGGGCGAAGAAGCGAGGGGGCCTGAAAGCACTATTCCCCGATATTTGATGGCGTCGCAAGAAGTCCGCCCTACAGCGTTGCAGCGCTTTTTCAGGACTTCGACATACTATATGTATGTCTTCACCCCTGAAAAACCACTACGCCTTGTAGGTCGAAATTTTTGCTTAGCCATCTCATGGCTTTTTGCGAAAGCATCATATTTGAAGGCCTGGCCTGATCAACCTGCTGCTCGGATTCTATCTACCTTTGTGATGGAACAGAGAAGGTTCTGGAAATAAATAGCCCTGAACTGCCTAAAAAAACATCATGCCGCCTTCGT
>JAUWLU010000350.1 GCA_030613545.1 Desulfuromonadales bacterium | reverse complement strand
CGGGTTGTCCCGCATCGCTTCTGGCGGGCAGCAGGCCAGCGCGCAGGGCGCGCATCCAAATAATGCAGTTCTGGCGTAATTGCGGCACGAAGAGGCATTGTAGCAGTCCCATCACGCCGCCCCAGAGGCCGGTATAGATAAATACCTGCAAGATCGCTTGCGGGCCCAGCAGCGCCCCCAAGGCAGCCAGGGCCTTGACATCGCCAGCACCCATGCCGCCCATGAGGAAGGGGAGCAGTAAGAGCGCCAATCCGGCCAGTAAGCCGAAAAACGCCAGCCTGAATCCGGACAGTCCGCTTTGGTGATAGTGATAGCCAAAAGCAAACAGCAGCAGTAATAAATTGAACAGGTTGGGGATCTTCGAAAAAAGGGTGTCGCTGACGCACACGAGAAAAAGAAATGAGGAGGCAGCGAGCACAACCCAGTCCGCACTTTGTTGGCGTATGAAGTAAAGAGCGAACACCGTGGCGATAGTTCCGGTGATGTATCGTGGAATATCCTGGCTGCCACGGTAGGTCATGCTTGCTGCCTCCTGTTCATAATTGAACTCATAAATTAGTACTCAAGACCAAAAAGTCAAAGCGCATCCACCAGCCATTTTATTGCATTGCTGCATTGATGTTAGTGAACGTGTCGTTAACCTTCCTGCCCAGAGCGCCGATAGCGACAATCGAGACGATGATGATCAGCGCCAGCATAACCGCATATTCAGTAGCCGTGGCCCCCTCTTCGCTTACCAACAATTCCCTGATCTTCAGCTGCATTTTGTTCATCTCTTGCCTCCTCTGGTTGGTATGTCCCGCTCATGGCCACCGACGGTAGCGATGCGGCGGATGGTTGGCCTGCTCGGCCGGTGAATGATGTTCATTTGCTGGGTGTGGAAAGATCGAGATAAATAGCAAACAGGGCTTGTCGGGAGTTGTGGTGGCTACCGTAAACCCCTCATTTGTAATAAAGCCTAACGGGGATCTTTAATGTGTCAAGGCGGGTGAGAAAGGCTGGTGTGAAAAAGTTAAGATGTAAACATTAGTCGGATGTTTTAAGTGGTATAGGGAACCTGGAGCGACTGGCAAGAAATATGCGGGCTGGTAAGATGTACGGGTAGGTTCAAAGCTGTTTGCGGGTAATAACAGGAAGGATGAGAGCAAATGCAGTTTATGCGATTCGCCATGGTCGGAATTTTGAACACCCTGATCGACTTCGGGGCGCTCAACGGTTTGCTGTGGCTGGATGGTTATCCCGTCGGATGGCGTCTGTTCGTCTACAATGCCTTGGCTTTTACCCTGGCCAGTGGCAATAGTTATCTGATGAACAAACGCTGGACCTTTGGTGATTCGCGACCGACCTCCTTGGCTAAATTAGGGCTGTTTTTCTGCCTGACATTGGTCGGCCTGCTGATCAATTGCACGGTGGTTTATCTGCTGACCTTTTCCGGCTGGTCCCCGCTGGCCGTTTCGACCGTTGTCTGGATCAATCTGGCCAAGGTCGCTGCGACCCTCGCCAGTTTGATATGGAATTTCTGCAGCTACCGATGGTGGGTGTTTCGCCCCCGGCCCCAAGTTCCGCCCCGCCATGTGGTTTCAGTGGCTAAATAAACGATCATTTTCAATAAATGATGGCGTCGCAAAAAAGTCCGCCCTACAGCGTTGCAGCGCTTTTTCAGGACTTCGACATACTATATGTATGCCTTCACCCCTGAAAAACCACTACGCCTTGTAGCTCGAAATTTTTGCTTAGCCATCTCATGATTTTTTGCGAAAGCATCAATAAATAAATCCCTTCAAGATATTCGGTTGATGCTGTCGTTAGCGATGGTTGTGCCGGTCTCATTGCAGTGAACTGCCGGTTTGTTATGCTTTGCAAAAGCCCTGAAGCAGCTTGCCGAGGCAT
>JAUWLU010000349.1 GCA_030613545.1 Desulfuromonadales bacterium | reverse complement strand
GGCTATCGGCTATCGGCTATCGGCTTAAGGACTTGGTCCGGTTTTTGCTTTACTTAGGCATGTTGTCTGAAAGGAAGATGTTTCGATGGTAGGGATTCGTGAACTGTTGAAAGCGATGGTCGAAATGGGGGCCTCCGATCTTCATGTTACTTCGGGGGCGCCGCCGCAGGTACGTATTGACGGGGAGGTCAAGGCTTTACAGCATCCACCTTTTCAGTCCCAGGATACCAAGCAGCTCTGCTACAGCATTCTGACCGATGCCCAGAAGCGCAAGTTCGAGGAAGAAAATGAGCTCGATCTTTCCTTTGGCGTCAAGGGGCTGGCGCGTTTTCGCGGCAATATCTATTTGCAGCGCGGTGCGGTGGCCGGCGCGTTCCGCATGATCCCCTACAAATTCATGTCCTTCGAAGAATTGGGTCTGCCGACCGTGGTGCGGGACATCTCACGCAAGCCGCGCGGGCTGGTGCTGGTCACGGGACCGACGGGTAGCGGCAAGTCGACCACGCTGGCGTCGATTATCGATGCCATCAACTGTGAGCGGCAGGAACATATCATCACCATCGAAGATCCCATCGAATATATCCATCCCCATAAAAAATGTCTTGTTAACCAACGAGAGGTCGGCTCCGATACCCATTCCTTTAAAAAAGCCTTGAAATATATTCTGCGCCAGGATCCCGACGTGGTACTGCTGGGGGAGTTGCGTGACCTGGAGACTATCGAAGCGGCCCTGACTATCGCCGAGACGGGGCATCTGTGCTTTGCGACCCTGCACACCAATTCCTGCGTGCAGACCATCAACCGCATCGTCGATGTCTTCCCCACCAACCAGCAGACCCAGGTGCGCACTCAGCTTTCCTTTGTCCTGGAGGGGGTTCTGTCCCAGACGTTGATCCCCAATGCCAAAGGTAAGGGACGGGTGCTGGCCCTGGAGGTTATGGTGCCAAATGTAGCGATACGTGCCCTTATTCGCGACGACAAGGTTCACCAGATCTATTCGCAGATGCAGATGGGGCAGGAAAAGTACGGCATGCAGACCCTGAACCAGTCTCTGTTCATGCTCTATCACAAAAAACTTATTTCCCTGGAAAACGCGCTGTTGCGTTCCTCGGAACCCGATGAGTTGAAGCAGATGATCGCCAACCCCGCTGCCGTGCTGAGACGGCAGGTTTTGGTACAGAAGTAAAGCTCGTGATGAGTAATTAGTAATGAGTGATTGGTTTAAACCTATTACCGCTTACTGATCACTAGTTACTTCTTACTGCTTACATTTTTCAAAAATGAGGTGACAGATGGCCAAGTTCGCTTGGGAAGGAAAGACCCGCAGCGGCCAGACCCAGACGGGGGAGATGGAAGCGCCCAACCAGGCGGCGGTTGCTGCCGCCCTGCGGCGTCAGGGGGTGATGCCCGGCAAGATCAAGGAGGCGGGCAAGGGCCTCAACCTGGAGATCAAACTGCCCGGTTTCGGCGGCAAGGTGACCACCAAGGATCTGGTCATTTTCACCCGGCAGTTCGCCACCATGATCGATGCCGGCCTTCCGTTGGTGCAGTGCCTCGATATCCTCGGCCGGCAGCAGGATAAAAAGATCTTCAAAGACATGCTGGTCCAGGTCAAGGAGAGCGTCGAATCGGGCTCGACCTTTGCCGATGCCTTGAAAAAACATCCCAAGGCTTTCGACAACCTGTTTGTCAATCTGGTCGCGGCCGGTGAGGTCGGCGGCATTCTCGATACCATTCTCAACCGCCGGGCGGCCTATCTGGAGAAGGCCCAGAAGCTGAAGAAGCAAGTTAAAAGTGCGATGACTTATCCGACCACGATTGTCGGTATCGCCGTGGTTGTCATCTCGGTCATTCTGTTGTTTGTTATTCCGGCATTCGAAAAGATGTTCGC
>JAUWLU010000242.1 GCA_030613545.1 Desulfuromonadales bacterium | reverse complement strand
GCACCGCATTGACCTTCACCGAGACATTGTCCTTGGTGATAACATCCTGGGGCGGCACATCCATGGCCACGGTACGCAGACTGATTTTTCTCATCCGGTCCACCACCGGAATGATGAAGCGCAGCCCCGGCCCCTTGACCGAAGAAAACCGGCCGAGACGAAACACCACGCCACGCTCGTATTCCAGAATAATCCGCACCGCGCTGCTGAGAATCAGCAGGATCAGAACTATGATGATAATCGGAAACACCATGTTGCCTCCTTTCGCTGCGCTCAGGCCGGCAGCTGCTACCCTCATTCCTTACAAAAACCCTCAGGCTGCTGCTCAACAGCCTGCGATACCGAAGAGGCCCTTTTGACCTCCAGGCGCATATTGCTGCCGATGCAGGTCACCTCAACCGTCTCGCCGCGTGCTATGGGAATGGCAGCATAAGCCTGCCAGTATTCCCCGTGCACAAAGACCTTGCCATCCCGGTGAATATCGGTGACCGCCTCGCCCCGCTCGCCGATCATTCCCTCGGCGCCGGAAAAGAACCGGCGCCGCTGGGTCCGCACAACGCCATAAAGGATCACCAGAAACAAACCGCTGATCACCGTTACCGTTCCGGCGATAACCGTCCAGGAGATGCGCAGAAAGGGTTCGGGATGTTCTATCAGCATCAACGAACCCAGAGTCATTGAAACGATGCCGCCTATGGACAGCATGCCGTAGGAAACCACTTTCACCTCGAGGATAAACAGCACTAGGGCCAAAAGAATAAACAGCACGCCAACATAGTTGACCGGCAGGGTCTGAAAAGCAAAAAAGGCCAGCAGCAGAGCGATGGCGCCAAGGGCACCGGGTAGAATAACCCCGGGCTGGGATATTTCGAAAAAGATGCCCAGCATGCCCAGCATCAACAACATGTAAGCAATGTTAGGCTGGCTGATAACATTGAGGATTTTCTGCCGCCAGCTCATTTCGGCGAACAACAATTCGCCGCCGGCGGTGCGCAGGGTGAGCCGCTGGTCCTCGCGCCGGTATTCAGATCCGTCCAGGGCTGCAAGCAGGGCCGCTTCGTCTGCCGCGAGCAGATCGACCACGTGCCGGCGCACGGCTTCCTCGGCCGCCAGGGACAGGTTGTCCCGCACCATAAGTTCCGCCAGCTCGGCATTTCTGCCGCGCTGCTGAGCAATGCTGCGGGCATAAGCCATAGCATCCTCGGTGACCTTACTGAGCATCACCTCGCTCTGTTCGCCACCGACACCGATCGCTACCGGATGAGCGGCCCCGATATTGGTTCCCGGGGCCATGGCAGCGAAATCGGCCGCCAGGGTAATCAATGCGCCGGCCGAGGCCGCGCGGGCGCCGCCTGGGTAGACATAGACGATCACCGGGATATCAGAGCCGAGCAGAGCCTGGATAATGGTGCGCATGGCACTGTCGAGGCCGCCGGGGGTATCGAGTTCCAGCAAAAAGGCGTTCAGTCCAGCCTGATTGGCATTGTCCAGTTGCGTGACGATAAACTCCGCCACCGTCGGATTTATGACGTCTGCTACCCGCACCGCCCCGATACGCGGTACGACTGGTTGCTCCGCCCGTACCCTCAGAGCCCTAACGCCGGCAACCAACACCAGCGCCATGCATGTCATGACGATAAGCTGTTGTATCTTCATCGTAATAAGATTAACCGAAGGCACTTCCCTGTCAATTGCCCGCGACCGGGCCAGAATAAATTCAACGAACTCCTTGCCCTGCGCGTTTGAGTGTGATATCTGTTTAAAGCGTCAAATAAGTGACGCCACTCTGTCTGCCGGGGGAAGTGCCATGAAACCGTATTCTCAAATTCTGGTCATCGACGATGATCCGAGCAACCGCGAAGCAATTTCCCTGCTGCTGTCCAGCACCGGTTACCAGGTGCAATCCGCCGCCAGCGGTGAAGAGGCCCTGGACTTGTTACAGCAGAACAGCTTTGAAGTGATTCTCACCGACCTCTTCCTGCCCGGAATCAGCGGCATCGACATACTGAAAAAGGTCAAAGAGGATGCCCCCTCCAGCAGCGTCATCCTGATCACCGGTAAGGCCTCGGCGGAAACGGCGGTGGAAGCCATGAAGAGCGGCGCCTTTGACTACCTGACCAAACCACTGCATTTTGAGAGACTCAAGGTGGTCATCGCCAAGGCGCTGGAAAAAACCCAGCTGCTGAGCGAAAACTTCTATCTGCGACAGCAGCTGCGCGGCAAATACCGTTTCGACAAGATTATCGGCAACAGCCTGGCCATGCAGCAGGTCTTCTCGCGCATGGAAAAGATCGTCGGCACCGATTCAACCATTCTGATTCTGGGCGACTCGGGCACCGGCAAGGAACTGGTCGCAAAAGCGATTCATTTCAACGGCAATCGAAAAGACAAGCCTTTCGTCGCCATCAACTGTGGAGCCATTCCGGCCGAACTGCTCGAAAGTGAGCTCTTCGGCCATATCAAGGGGGCTTTTACCGGAGCGATTGCAGACAAAAAAGGCAAGTTCGAACAGGCCAACCACGGCACGATCTTCCTCGATGAAATCGCCACCATGCCCCTCCATCTGCAGATGAAACTGCTGCGGGTCCTGCAGGAGCAGGAGGTGGAAAAGGTCGGCGGCAACCAAACCATCAAGCTCGATGTGCGGGTCATTTCCGCCACCAACGCCAACCTGGAAGATACGGTCAAGCGGGGAAGGTTTCGCGAGGACCTCTACTACCGCCTCAATGTCATTCCCATCAAGCTGCCTGCCTTAAAGGAAAGACGAGAAGATATCGCCCTGCTGGCCCGGCATTTTGTGCAGAAAATCTGTCAGGAGTCCGGCCGTGTCCCGGTGACCTTCAGCAGCGAAGCCATGCGCGCCATGGAGGTCTACCCGTGGCCCGGCAATGTCCGCGAACTGGAAAACGTGGTCGAGCGGACCATTACCCTTTCCGATGGCAGCATTATGGAAGTCGCCGATCTGCCCACCGATATCGGTCAAGCCGATGCAGGCAGCCAGGAACCTGCTATCGCCTGCCCAAAGGTAACCGAACAGGGCATCGACATGCCCCAGTTCGTGGCCGGCATTGAGCGCGACCTGATCCATTCGGCGCTGGCTCTGACCAACGGTGTCAAAGCCCGGGCCGCCGATCTGCTCAACATCAAACGGACCACACTGGTCGAAAAGATCAAACGCTTGAGGATCGAGGCCTGATGGCGTCGCAAAAAGTCCACCCTACTACGTTGCAGCGCTTTTTCAGGACTTCGACATACTATATGTATGCCTTCACCCCTGAAAAACCACTACGCCTTGTAGGTCGAAATTTTTGCTTAGCCATCTCATGAGTTTTTG
>JAUWLU010000292.1 GCA_030613545.1 Desulfuromonadales bacterium | reverse complement strand
TCAGCCCTGAAGAGCAGCCGCTGCTGCTAGCGATCGAAGCGCTGCTCAAGCATGCCATTGCCCGGCAGACCCTCGCCGAATTTCCCAAGATTGAACTCAAGAGGGTGGGGAAGGCCAAGGTAAGCCAGACGTCAAGTAGACCGGCCAAGTCAAGGAAGACACCTGCCAAGTCCAGGAAGACACCTGCCAAGTCCAGGAAGACACCTGCCAAGTCCAGGAAGACAGCGGTCAAGGCGGCGAAGTCTTCGGCACCGACAAAGACAGCCCCGCCCCGAAGGAAAAAAGCCGCGACTGAGCGTCCCGGCCCTAAGACCGGTCGCCGGGGAAACAGATCGTAGCCCTTTACGCTAATTTTGCTCAAAAGTGATTTGGCAAACACAGGAACGCCCGCTTATGCGGGCGTTCCTGTGTGCGGGTCTTGCTGAAAAGGGTTGTTTTTAAGGTTCTGTATCAGGCAAAAAACGAGCTGTCGCGATCTCAAACTGGCGGGCGGGGTGATCGCTAGTGGCCTGTTCGGGTAATCGTGTCATATAATTCTGAGTCATTTTGGTTGCTGTCAAGGCGCGCCGACGCAGGCTTATCCTGCGTTACGTCAAGGAGGCGGAACGCAGACAGCGGGCAAAAGGGCCATAATTAACAGGCAGGATTAACCAAACAGTCCACCAGGAACGATCAGCCAATTCATGGTAATAAGGGCGTTCCTATTCCTTTAACCCTGCCAGTATAGACTCGCTAGCGCCATCCACCGCTGTCTTAAAGAGGTCACCATGAAAAGCGTAGTTTTGTCCCTGATGTGTCTTTTGCTGTTTCCCGTTGTCGCGTTTGCCAGCGATACCGCTAAGGGAGCAGGCCCGCTCATGATCTCTGATGCCAGTGCGCGCTGGAGTTTCCAACAGAAAAGCCATTCCGATATCCTGAACGGCAGTGCCCATATCGAGATACAGGGCCACCGGCTTGAGGTGGGCTATGATGACCGTAACGCGGTCCTGTTTTTCAAGCCCGATTTCGAGTCAAGCCTGGAAACGGTTGGGGAGATGACCATCGACGGCGAGACGCTCGTTGCCTACAGGGCCTGCTTTGACGACGACTCCCTCGCCTGTCGAATGATTTACCACGGCTATGAGCTTCACCTCGACAGTGCTGCACTCAAACAGCTTGAGCAAGGGCGGGAGCTTCGCTTTACGGTCACTACCTATAAAGGCAAAATTTACACCATGCGCTATCCCTTGAACGGGGTGACCCGCGCCTTGCGTCAGGTACGCTCTAGCGCTGCCGATCAAGGGATGACCCCCCTGATGCTGGCGCTGGCAGAACGCAACCTGGACCGGGTCATCGCTTTGCTGAATTCGGGGGGAAGTCTTACCGTAAAAGACAATCGGGGCAGAACACCGCTGTTGTTTGTGGCTCCGGCCTACTACAGCGGTGACGACTTGACGGAAAGCGACAAAAACTTCATGCGCCTTTTGGTGCAGCACGGTGCCGACATCAACGCTCCAAACAAAATGGGCACCCCCCTGTTGAATGAAATGGCCGAAACCTGCGATGTCGAAATGGTTCGTTTTCTGTTGTCCCTGGGCGCCGATCCCAACTCCCGGGATGCCGAGGGCGATACGCCTTTGCTGAACAGTTATCAAAATCGGAAATTTTTAGACATCTATCCTGTCTTAACTGCTGCTGGTGCGGTGTCCAGAACTATAAACAATAACGGGCAAACCGTCCTCCACAAATTCGCAGGAAAAGCTAAGAGCAGCCATGTCATCGAATTTCTGATCAAGGAAGGCTTTGCCGTCAACCGTCAGGATTCCAATGGTGCCATACCACTCATGTACGCTGCCTATCTGTTTCAGTATGATAATGTTAGGACGCTACTAAAAAATGGCGCCCTGATCGACCTTGCCACCAACGATGGTCATACCGCCATCAGCCTTCTGCAGACCCAAGCGCAGGAGGCCGAAAGGAACAACAACAGCCGAAGGCAAAAAGCGTTCGAGAGCATGATCAAAGTGCTGGAAGATTCCCGGTACTTCAGAATTTATTTTAAAAATAAAACCTCCGAAAAAATCCAAGTAGCCATTCGTTTACAAGAAGATGACGGCAGTTGAGAAACTCGTGGTTGGTTTAATATCGATGCCGGAGAAAAGGGTTACTTGGCCAAAACAAAAAATGCCACACTCTACTATTATGCCGAATGCGCAAGTGGGTCGTGGTCTGGAGATGATCGCTATTACACCGTCAGGGGTTCCTCAAAAAAGTATGGGTTCAGGGAAAAGACGGCTGATAAAAGTGATCGCGGCGATAAATATATCGTGAATTTGTCCGATTAATTCAAGTTCCATTAGGCTGGTGTCTCGCCCGAAATTCGCAGGACTGCCCAAAATAAGATATTTGCGGTCTTTTTACTTGCTCATCCTTTCATTTACCCTTAAGTTTAACGGCTAACTTTTGATCGGATCGGTTCGCAAAGGGGATCGCACAATAGGACATCGAAGGGTCGTTTTATTGATTCACCAGCCCGCTTTTATCAACAAAGGTGTGTAAGCTTTCGCAGTTCCGTAGATGTGTTTCTGCCTATCGGATGCTCAAGCATTCTGATCGAAAAGCCTGCTTTTCCTGACTTCTGCATTTTCTTTTTGCCCAT
>JAUWLU010000155.1 GCA_030613545.1 Desulfuromonadales bacterium | reverse complement strand
AGGAGCCAGATATGCTTACGTTGTTCTTTAATGTCTATCTTAAAATCTTCATGATCTTTACCCCGTTTTTCGTCATCTCGGCCTTCCTTTCTCTGACCAAGGATGACTCGCGAGCCGAGCGGCAAAGGATCGCCATCAAGGTAACCGTGGCGATCGCCGTGACCTGCTTTGCCTTGTTTCTGTTCGGCACTTATATCTTTGCCCTGTTCGGCATTACCCTTGACGCATTCCGCATCGGCGCCGGGGCGATCCTGTTCCTTTCGGCCGTTGCCATGATTCAGGGAAAGGCGACCATCTCGCCTCAAGAGCCCAAGGAGGATGTGGCCGTGGTTCCCCTGGCGATCCCGATCACCGTCGGTCCCGGCACCATAGGCGCTCTATTAGTCATGGGCGCAGCCCTCAAAACCGTGCCCGATAAGATCACCGCCAGTTTGGCCCTGCTGGGCGCCGTTCTTTCCGTCGGCGGTTTATTGTTTGCCGCCGGACGACTTGAGAGATTCCTCGGTCAACAGGGCTTGACCATCCTCACCAAATTGACCGGACTGTTCGTCTCGGCCATCGCCGCGCAAATTTTCTTCACCGGGCTAAAGAACTTTCTGGCTTAATAGCAGACCGAATACCGGGAAATAGCAAAGGCGACCGGTTGGTCGCCTTTCGCGCTTTAGACACCTCTGTCAAGCCACCAACAACCGCAGCGGACGATCATCTGACGGCCCTCGTAGAGGAGCTAGATCTTACCGAGCAACCGAACAAAATCCTCCGGCATGCCGGTGTCAAAGACCATTGGCCTTTTATTGAAAGGATGGATAAAGGAAATCGATCGGGCATGGAGGGCAAGCCGCTTCGATATGCCATCGCCGTCACCGTATTTTCTATCCCCGACGATGGGATGACCCAGTTCGGCGAAATGCACCCGGATCTGGTGCTTGCGACCGGTCAAAAGCTGTATTTCCACCAGACTGAACCCTTTGGACTCTTTCAACACCTTATAGGCCGTATGGGAAAGCTTACCCTTGGCGGAATCACGGGTCGAATAGACCCGCTGGGCGGTATTCTCGGCCAGGCAGGTGGAGATCGTTCCCTCTTTGGGCGTCAGCAGTCCATGGACAATGGCCAGGTAGTGCTTGTCGGTCTGCGCCCAATGCTCCTGCAAAAATTGCTTGGCCTGTTCACTTTTGGCAAACAGCAGTATCCCCGAGGTGTCCTGGTCCAGGCGATGGACCACATAGACCCGGTTGCGCGATTTCGGGTTGCCCTTGCGAACATAATCGTTAAGCAGATAGTGGGCCGTTCGTGACTTGTCCCGCTCGGTGCCGATGGTCAGCAGTCCGGCCGGCTTCTCCACCACGATAATATCCTTATCCTCATGCAGAATGGTCAGGCCTCTCGGCTGATGCTTTCTGGCCGGTCGACCGCCCTTGTGCGGTTGCTTCACGGTTAATCCCTTCCCCCTCGGCTCGTTGCTACTGGCTAGGTTTAATTTTGATATCAAGTGATTGGTGCGGGCCCCAAAAGAGACTGGTTGATCTATCCGAGTGGCTCCTGCAGCCTGCTTAAAGGACCGCTATTTATTCCGGTTCAGCAAGCAGTAAGCGATTTTTGACGGTAATATCCGCGGGAATGGTTTGGGTGCTGACTTGGTAACCAGCAGAGCGCAAACGGGCCACGCGGGTAGCGTCGACGGCCAGCGGGCCGTCCATCCAGCCCTGCAAGCCGCCGCTGTCCGCCCTATCCAGATCGTGGCAACAGGGAAGCACTGCAACTCTGGCACGCACCTCGACCGCCGCATCAAGCACCAGATCGGTCAGGGAGCCGCAGGCATGGGCCGAGACGATCAGGTCCTCGGGAGTGAAGGCAATGTTCTCGATGCTTTCGGCAACAAAATGAACCTGCCCCTTCAAACGGGGCCAGTCGTCCTGCAGCGCCGCCGCCAGGGTAACCGCGCTGTCGGGAATTCGCCGATCGACCGCCAGCGCCTTCGGCGAACCGTTGTCGAGCAGTAGCAGGATCTGGCCCAGCAGTCCATGCCCGCAAGCCAGATCGACCACCCTTCCGCCACGAAACCGGCGTCGCACCCGGCGGGCCATTTCCCAGGCCTCAAACAGTTCCTTGCGGGGCAGGCAACCGGCTCGGCAGACCGAGCGGGCGATGCGATGGAACAGGGTCTCTTCGCCAAACAGATGAAGGTGGCGATGATTGAGGCGATTGCGGGACGATCTGTCCATTACTTCTTCCAAAATGATTGATATAAGCAACTAAAATCATTTACCACAGAGGTCACGGGGGAAACCGAAAGGCCTTGATTTCCCAATAGATTTTACATTCTCTGAGATCTCTGTGTCCTCAGTGGTGAAAGCCGTGCTTTTTATCGTCTTTGGGTGGACCGTAGCTGCGATAACGGCTCATATTTTGGAGACAAAGAGAAACGATCGAATCTCCAGGCGAACAGGGTACTTGCAAATGGCCAAAGGGGACAGCTAAATCGAACCACAGTTGCCCTTGAAGTGCGATTTAAAAGCAGAAACTGATTGCCAGCGACAGCTCTCAGGTGGTATAGATTACTGTTCCGTGAACCGCAGGGATCACCCCTGTGGTTTTTTATTTGTCTAAACAGAAAGTATTGCATCCATGATCAGCGCCAACAACGTGGCTCTCGCCTACGGCAAGAGGGTCATTTTCAAAGACGTCAACATCAAGTTCATTCCCGGCAACTGCTACGGGCTCATCGGGGCCAACGGGGCCGGAAAATCGACCTTTCTGAAGATTCTTGCCGGAGAAATCGAGTCGGACAAGGGCAATATCGGGGTCGGTTCCGGCCAACGGATCGCCATGCTGCGCCAGGACCACTTCGCTTTCGATGAAGAGACGGTCTTCAACACCGTGATGATGGGTCACCAGCAGCTCTATCGGGTGATGGCCGAGCGGGAGGCGATCTACTCCAAAGGAGAGTTCACCGAAGAGGACGGCATTCGCTCCGGGGAGCTGGAAGCCGAGTTTGCCGAAATGAACGGCTACGAGACCGAGTCGGAAGCCGCAGTGCTGCTTAACGGCCTCGGCATCCCCGAAGAACTGCGCCACAAGAAAATGAAGGAACTCGAAGGGGGCGAAAAGGTTCGCGTGCTGCTGGCCCAGGCCCTGTTCGGTAATCCGGACATCCTGCTGCTGGATGAGCCGACCAACCATCTCGACCTCAAATCGATCGCCTGGCTGGAAGAATTCCTGTCCCGTTTTCAGAATACGGTCATCGTCGTGTCCCATGACCGTCATTTTCTCAACCAGGTCTGCACCCACGTGGCCGATATCGATTTCGGCAAGATTACTGTGTATGTCGGCAATTACGACTTCTGGTACGAGGCCAGCCAGCTGGTGCTGAAGCAAAAGCAGGAAGAAAACCGCAAGGTCACCGAAAAGGCCAACGACCTCAAGGAATTCATCCAGCGCTTCAGCTCCAACGCCTCCAAGGCTAAGCAGGCGACTTCGCGCAAGAAACTGCTCGAAAAACTGACCCTCGAAGACATGCCCGTCTCTTCCCGCAAATACCCCTTTGTGGTATTCAAGCCGGAGCGTCCCTGCGGCGACATTATTCTTGAGATCAAGGATCTGTGTAAAACGGTGGACGGGGTCAAGGTGCTGGACAATTTCAGCCTGACCGTCAACAAGGGGGATAAAATCGCCCTGGTCGGCGGCGACAGCCAGACCAAGACCACCCTCTTCCAGATCCTGGCCGGAGAACTCGAGCCCGACAGCGGCAGCTTCCGCTTCGGGGTCACTATCACCCCGGCCTACTTTCCCAAGGAGAACCGCCGCTACTTCGATAACGACTTGAACCTCATCGAGTGGCTGCGCCAGTTCGCCCCTACCGAAGGGGAGAGTTTTGCCCGGGGATTTCTCGGCCGCATGCTGTTCTCCGGCGAAGAGGCGACCAAACAATCCAGTGTCCTCTCCGGCGGAGAGAAGGTCCGCTGCATGCTCGCCAGAATGATGCTCACCGCAGCCAACGTGCTGGTGTTCGACGAGCCGACCAATCACCTCGACCTCGAGTCGATCACCGCCCTCAACGAAGGCCTGATCGACTACTCGGAAGTGATCCTGTTCGCCACTCACGACCACAAGTTTCTGTCAACGGTCGCCAACCGTATCGTCGAATTCACCCCCGGCGGCTTCATCGAGCGAACGATGACCTTTGACGAATACATTGAAAGCGCCGAAGTCGCTAAAATCAGGGAAGAATACTTTCAAGGGGAGGCCAGCCTGGCCCTGTAGCGGGGGACAGTCGACAGCGCCTGTTTAACTGAAAGTGCCTGCCCAGTTCGTGGAAGGAAACTGCCATGGCCCTGCCCTGGAAAATAATCGATCGTTTCACCATCGAAGATGAGGGGGTCCTTGAACTGCGCCAGCGCGGCGCCGGGGATTACCTTATCACCGTCGGTCCTCAGGTGCTGATGAACAGCAAGGCGCAGCGCTCAGAAATCGCCCTCGGCGAACTCGGCTGCCGCGGCTTGCAGAACCATTCGGGCCCGCGAGTACTGGTCGGCGGCCTGGGCATGGCGATCACCCTGCGCGCGGTGCTCGACGCCCTGCCCGAAACCGCCCAAGTTGTCGTTGCCGAGCTCAATCCCAAGATTCATGAGTGGTGCCTCGGCCCCCTTGCCGAGCTGACCGGCGGCGCCGCCAGCGACCCGAGGGTAACGGTCGAGATTGCCGACGTGGCCGAACTGATTCGCCAGTCGCCCACCGAAACCTTCGACGCCGTGATCCTCGATCTCTACCGGGGGCCCCACCCCAAGACCGACCGGCGCAACGACCTGATCTACGGCAGCCGCGCCATCGAACGGACCCGCGCCGCACTCAAGCCCGGTGGAACCTTTGCGATATGGGGCGAAAACCCCGATGCCGGTTTCGAAGGCCGCCTCGCCGCCGCCGGTTTTGCGGTGCGCTGTGAAAGGCCCGGCAAAGGGGGCTACCGCCATGCGGTCTGGGTCGCTGAAAAAAGGAAAACAAAAAGTCCGCAAAGCCGCCCGCAGCAGAAACAAGCGCGAAGTTAAGCACACAGAGCTACGAGAAAGGCACTGGCCATGGAAGAATTTGATCTGCAAGGACGGGAATTCGTCGAACTGAATAATCTGCTGAAGCTAACCGGAATGTGCCCCAGCGGCGGTACCGCCAAAATGATGATCGCCGACGGGTGCGTCACCGTCGACGGTCAGGTGGAATTGCGCAAGCGCTGCAAAATTCGCTCGGGCCAGATCGTTGAATATGAAGGACAGCGTATCGCAGTTATCTAGTGTCCATCCGGAAACCCCGGAGGGGCACGGGGTCAGTTTCCATATGGGAAACGAGCGATTTTTCGCAAGGTCAAGGAAATCAAACGGTTGCGCGGAGGCGTAGCTGTCTACGCCACACCATTCCGCAGG
>JAUWLU010000138.1 GCA_030613545.1 Desulfuromonadales bacterium | reverse complement strand
TGTTACATCGTTACTCTCATCCGAAATGACCTTGTCAAAATCGGCGCTCTGTCCCGGTAGTTCGAAAATTGCATGTTGCTTGTTCATGGCACCTCCATTGAATTTGACGTGGAACCTTCTAGGGCTGGTCTAGCTTTCTATGAATTATCTAGTCATAGACTGTATTTAAAAGCTACCACGACGCGGCATTGTGTCAACATGATGAATATAGGAAAGCCAGAAAGCTAATTCCCCAAGGCATTATTCATAAGGCACCGGGATGGACCTATGTTTTACGGACTGTCCTGATCTATAACGTCTTTTGCTGTTGCCGCCAGAGCTTTCAAACATAAAAACCCCCGCATTTACCGTGCGGGGGTTTTATCTTGGGCAAGTGTTGCATCGGCCGAACGACCTGTTCAGCCTCGATGATGGCGTATCCAGCGGTCGATGGTTTCGGCATCGTCTTCGGGCAGGTCGAGGAATTTAAGACCCATGCCGGGCTCAAGGGTCGAGCCCTTGCTGAATTGGCGGAGCCAGACCACTTCGCATTCGCACTGGCCGATCTTGAGGATCGGGGCGGGCAGGGGGATTTCCAGGCGGAAGCGGGCGCCCGTTTCGCGGGGATTGACGGTGCCGATGAACAGCCCGCCTCGGCTGATGTTCTTGCCGTAGCCGAAAAAGGTCTTGTTGCCGCCGGCGTTGATAATGTTCAAAACAAGCAACGGCGAGCGCAGGTGTTTGCGGCGCTGGGCCTCTTGTACCTCTTGTTCTTCGCTCATGGTTTAATCCTCTTTGGGCCGGTGCCAGCGACTCTTTCATCTCACGTTACAATATTTTGACAGGCCAGGCAAATATTATGTTTTTCGGCCTGTTAAGGCAGGGCCCCCTGATGGCCGCGCAGTGCGGCCAGCTGCTCGGTCGGGCTGGACGCTGCAGGCAGACCGGCGGCTTCCAGTAGTTGTGGCACCGTCTTGTGTGGTTGGCAGCGGGGATGGGGACCGGCACACAAATGGTGGATAAGTCGGGTGGTTTTCAGGCCGTCGAACCAGTCGTGAAACGCTTTTAAGCGAGCCTTGGGCCGGGGGTGATTAAGCGCAAGCCGGTCCCATATGGCAGGGAAGTTCTCGCCCTTGAGAAAGTCGGCTAGCGGTGCGCTGTGCTGACCGGCCCGTTGCAGCAGTGCCGCACCATCAACTTCCAGCTGCTCGCTGACCAGGTGCAGCCAGTCGCCGAGCAGAGAATAACAGGCCGCCGGATAGAAGAGTACCGCTGCGGCATCCCCGGCCAGCAGGGCGCTTACGCTGCGCCCGGTGCCGAAGGGGGTGCGCGCCGAAGGGCGGGCCGAGGGATAGACTACGGTGCCGCTGAGCTGTGCGACGCCGGCGGTTTTGGCCAATTGCTGCAGAAAGTAGAAGTCCTCGCCGGCCCGCCGGCGGTTCATGCCACCGGCACGGGCGTAGGCCGTGGCGCGGCAGACCATGGTGCTGCCGACGGTGTGAAAGGCGTAGGGTGAGCCGGCCAGGGTCAGGCCGAGAAGGTGAGTGCGCAAAAAGAGCTCGTAGCGGGCGATGGCCCGCTCATGGGCCGGATCGCTGCCGGGCTGGTGGCAGAAGGGCACCACCGCCGCCCCGGCAACCGCGTCTCGAAAGTGACTGTGCAGGGCGGGCAGATAGTCGGGCCGAACCAGGGTGTCGGCGTCTAGGGCGATCAGCAGTGGCTCGGATTGCCGGTAGGCGAGCCGTTGCAGGGCCAGATCGAAGCCGATCTTACGCGCCAGGCCGACCCCGCCGTCCTTGGCCGGCAGTTCCCGGCCCGGCGAGGCAGCATCGATCCAGGCCAGTTGCAGGCCGGGCCGCTTCCATGAGCCAGCGGCCAGTTGCCGCAGGGTGTGAAGATTATCTGTTTTATCCGCTCCAGTGCTGTCCGGGCGCTGGTTGATCACCAAAAGTATCAGGGTCTCGGCCAGCAGCTTCGGCGGGTTGGATGCCAGGGAGTCGAGGGTGGCGGGCAGGGTGGCGCTTTCGGCCAGGGCGGGAATGACTACCGCCATGGAAAAATCGTTACGCTCGTTGCCGGCGATGCGCCAGGGGCCATCGATGGCGCGGCTGGCCAAATAACGGACGACGGGCTGAGGCAGGGCGTTCATCCTGCCGCAGTCTGAGGCTGCAGCCCCCGCTCGGCGGCGATACGCAACAGCTCGCTCAACGGCTCGCCGTCACCGTCGAGCCAGTGAATGGCGACACCCTGTTTTTCCATGCGCCGGAACCAGGTCTCCTGGCGCTTGGCGAACTGATGAATAGCGCTGTTGAGCTTCTGGAACATGTCGTTTCGGTTCAGTCTGCCCTGCAGGTGCTGGGCGACCAGGCGGTATTCGAGGCCGTAATATTCCAGGGCTTCATAGGACACTCCGCTCTCGTGCAGGGATGCCACCTCCTCAATCAGTCCTTCGCTGAGGCGCTGCTTGAGTCGCTCGGTGATGCGTTGTCGCAGCACCGAGCGCGGCCAGCGTACGCCACATACCAGCGGTTCGATGGCCGGCAGGGGCAGGGGCTCGGCGTCCTGTTCTCCTGCGGCGATTTCGATGGCCCGCACCAGCCGCTCGCGATCCTGCAGATCGCTGGTGTTGTGCTGTTCGGGGCGCAATTGCAGCAGACGCTGTTGCAGTTCGAGCAGGTCCAACTCGGCCAGTTCGGTTCGCAGGACGGGGTTCTGCGGCACCTTGACCAGCCGGTAGCGGCGCAGCGCCGCATCGAGATAGAGGCCGGTGCCGCCGACCAGCATCGGCAGCCGGCCTCGGTCCTGAATGTCCTCAAAGGCGGCGCAGAAACGCTCCTGAAAATCGAAGACGCTGAATTCGCTGCCGGCCTCGACGATATCGATGAGGTGGTAGGGGGTTTCGCCGTATTCGGCCAGGTCCTTGCCGGTGCCGATGTCCATGCCGCGAAACACCTGGCGGGAATCGGCGGAGATAATTTCACCGCCGAACTGCTGAGCGGCGGCCACACCGAGGCGAGTTTTTCCCGAAGCGGTCGGGCCGAGGATGACTAGCAGGTTGCAGGGCATGAGCACTTTTTCCTGTTGAGAAACGATTGCAGGTGGGCTTTTTCGCTTTTTGCCCACTCCTTTGTTGAAGGCTTGTATCATAGGCTCCTTGAACGGCAAATTCAATGGCCTCAAAGGACCGAGGCAGGTCCTGGCCCGGAATCTGTACTGCTAAAGGGAATCTGGCAAAGATGACGTATCTTTCGGTTTTGCCGAAAAGGCACTGTCCCGATAATCTGGCATTCGTTTTGCATTAATCAAAGGGGTGAACAGCAAGAGGACTCATTTCAGTTAACCTTTTTGGCAGGAGCAAGTGATGAAAAAGTTTTGGAGGTTGTTTGGCGTTTTGGCAGCGGTTGGTATAGCCATCGGCATCGGGGCTTGTGGCGGCGGTGGTAGCAGCTCGGATTCTGCCACATCGGGCACTCTGCAGGTGGCTCTCACCGACTTTCCGGCCGAGCATTTTCTTGAGGTGACCGTCGCCATCAAGGAAATCGCTCTGGTCCCGACCGATTGCGCGGATGGCGATTCCTGCGAGGTGCAAAGCCTGATGACCTTTGAGCCGGCGATAACTCGCAATGTGCTGGATCTCGCTTATCAACAGGAGCTTCTCGGTGAGGCGACCGTTCCCGCCGGGACCTACAACCAGGTCCGGCTGGTCCTCGAAGCCAACGAGGAAGGCAGCGAGCCGGTCAACTACGTCGTGCTGACCGATGAGCCGGAAACCAAATACCCTCTGCAGACCCCTTCAGGGCAGGCCTCGGGCCTGAAGGTACTCGGCAAGTTTACCGTGGTTGCCGGGGAGAGCACTGCCATCGTGCTGGACTTTGATCCCACCAAGGCCGTCATTCAGGAAGGTAACGGCGACTGGAAGATCAAGCCGACCGGCATTCGAATCGTTGCGGTCGAGGATGTCCTGGCGCAATATGGCGCCCTGGCCGGCACGGTGCTGCCGGAAGCTGTCTGGGAAAGCGCAGTGGTGTCTGTCTATCCCGACAGCAGCGACCAAGCCATCGCTTCGGGATTGGTCAACGAAGAAGACGGCTCTTTTCGGGCGCTGGTTCCGGAAGGCGACTACCACCTTGGCGTGGCCGCCGAGGGCTATCAAGGGTTTGACTCCGCGGCAGAGGGTGCTTCTCCGGCCGGTCCTTTCACGGTGTCGCTAGGTAGCGACACGGAAGTTGAAGATATTACCCTTGTTCCCGAAGAGGCAGAAGAGCTGGCCGAGACCCCGTAACAGGTCAAGCGTTTTATTTTTTGAAACAGCTGAACCAAAGAAGCGACCTTTTTGCGAAGGTCGCTTCTTTGGTTCAGGGCAGAAAAAGCTATACTGTAGAAAACTGTGTAGTTGTATGGTGACATTCTGAGACGGATATATGCCTGTGGTTGCATAAGATTGCCACCGCCCGCTGTTTTGGGGGGAGCTTTGTCCGGCAAGTTTAAGCCCTGTCTCCAATGTTGCATGATTCCTCCTTTCTTTTGGGGGTTATCTCTGCTAGGTTTAGCCACTCATAATACACCCCGTTGCCGGTTCATCGGCACAGCCTTTTGATACTGTTATCTCATGACCCCATCACCCCGCGACACTGACTCCGCTAGCGATCAGGCCCTCGTCGTACCCCGCGCCGAGCACCGCATCTCCCGTAAGCAGATCGACGAAAATACCCTCAAGGTCCTCTACCGGTTGCGCCGGCACGGTTATCAGGCCTACCTGGTCGGCGGCGGGGTGCGCGACCTGCTCCTTGAACGCCAGCCGAAGGATTTTGACGTCGCTACCGACGCCACCCCGGAGCAGGTCAAGGAACTGTTTCGCAACTGCTTTCTGGTCGGTCGGCGGTTTCGCTTGGCCCACATCCGGTTTGCCGGCAATTATCTTGTCGAGGTAGCCACCTTTCGTCGTCAGCCACGCCCCGAGGAACTGCCGGCCGATGCCGACGAGCACTTCTTCTTTACCGAAAACGTCTTCGGTTCGCCGCGGGAAGATGCCTTTCGTCGCGACTTCACCATCAATGGCCTGTTTTACAACATCGAAGATTTTTCCATCATCGACTATGTCGGCGGTCTGCAGGATCTCGCCGACCGGCGGCTGCGGGTCATCGGCGATCCCCTGGTGCGCTTCACCGAGGATCCGGTACGCATGCTGCGAGCCCTGGAGTTTACCGCCCGGCTCGGCTTTAATCTTGACGAGTCGGTGCGTCAGGCCATCTATCTGCGGGCGCCGCTTATCGCCGAGGCGGCCACCGCCCGCATTCGCGAAGAGCTGATGGAGCTGTTTCGCCACCGGGTGGCGGCGCCGGTGCTGCGCGACGCCCAATCCCTTGGCCTGCTGCCCCATCTGCTGGGCGGTTTCGAAGGCGAGGCAGAGACTTTCGAACTGCTGGAGCAGATCGACCGCCGCACCGCTTCCGGCCGGCCCATCGAGGAGCACCTGGCGTTGGCGGCGCTCTTTTTGGACCGCTATCGGCACGCCTGCCAGACCCAGGATATCCAGACTATCGGCGACGCCATTCGCATCGCCAACCATCTGCTGGTGCCCCATTGCGGCTATTTCCGCATTTCCAATGCCATCCGCCACCATGCTCGCGAACTGCTGGTTGGCTTTTTTCGCCTTGCCCGCGGTCGCGGTCGCCGTGGCGAAAAACGCTTTCTGCATCATCCCTTTGCCGCTGCATCGGTGGAGCTGTTCAGTCTGTGGAGCGAAGCGAGCGGCCAGGAGCAGGAGTTGGCGGCTGACTGGCGGCAGGTTATCGAAGGAATTGCTGCCCCACCGGCAAAAGAGCAAGAGGGGCAGCCAACCCGCCGCCGGCCTCGGCGTCGCCGCAAGAGCCGTCGGCCGCCGGTGGATAAGAAGATTTAGTGATGTTGTGAGGCGGGCGGGACTGTGTAAACTGCACCTTGCTGCCAGTTTTTGATGAAAAAGCAACATCGACGGGTCGCGTCCCGTCAGACGCCTTCCTTTTTGTCCAGGCGGCAACAAAAAGGAAGCAAAAA
>JAUWLU010000181.1 GCA_030613545.1 Desulfuromonadales bacterium | reverse complement strand
TGGCCGGAATGCGTCTCGGCCTGGCCATTGCCCGGCCGGAAGTGATTGCCGCTCTCAACAAGATCCGCGATCATTACAACCTTGATCGCCTGGCCCAGGCTGCAGCGGCCGCCGCTTTTGACGATCAGGACTATTTCCGTGCCTGCGTCGCCAAGATTCGCGCCACCCGCGACTGGTTCAGTACCGAACTGCGGGTTCTCAACTGGGAGGTGATTCCTTCGAGCGGCAATTTCGTCTTCGCCACTCCTTCTGATCGCGACGGGAAACGGGCCTATCAGGCTCTGTTCGAGCGCAATATCCTGGTCCGCCACTTCAGCGACCCGCTGCTTGCCCACGGTCTGCGCATCTCCATCGGCAGCCGCGAAGAGATGGAACAGACTCGGGCGGTGCTTCAGGAGCTCGCTTGAGTCGCAAGGACTGCGGTCCGCTCATTCCCATGCCTGTCGATTATGAACGATAACCCGCCCTTTGCTGGCGAGGAAGTCGCCGCGCGGCTGCTGGCCTGGTATGGTCGCTGCGGTCGTGATCTGCCCTGGCGCCGAACTCGCGAACCCTATCGCATCTGGCTGTCGGAGATCATGCTGCAGCAGACCGGGGTGTCGACGGTGATCCCCTATTACGAGCGGTTTTTGCAGCGTTTTGCCGATGTGCAGGCCCTGGCCGCCGCGTCCGTCGACGAGGTGATTGAGCTGTGGGCCGGCCTTGGCTACTACTCCCGAGCCCGCAATCTGCACGCCGCAGCCTGCCAAGTGGTCGCCGAGCTGGGAGGCCGGTTTCCCGCCGATCTGCAGGATCTGATGGCTCTGCCCGGCATCGGCCGTTCGACAGCCGGGGCCATTCTGTCCATCGCCTTCGATAAAAAAGCGCCGATCCTCGACGGCAACGTGCGACGGGTTCTGATCCGGCTCTATGCCGTCGATGAGCCGCCTCGCGCCGCCGCTGTGGAAAAACTTCTCTGGCAGCGAGCCGAGGCGTTGACCCCGGCGGAACGACCTCACGACTACGCTCAGGCGATCATGGATCTTGGCGCCACGGTCTGTACGCCACGCAATCCCGACTGCTCGACCTGCCCCTTGGCAGCCTTGTGTCAGGCTAACCGGCTCGGACTGGCTGAGGAACTGCCGCGCCGTCAGCCGCGCAAGCCTGTGCCGCTGGTGCGCCAGGTGGCACTGCTGCTGGAACGGGATGGTGAATTTCTGGTGAGCAAACGTCCTTTGCAAGGGATGCTGGCCGGCCTGTGGGAGTTTCCCTGCCGGCAGCTGACGGAAGGCCAGGCCGCCGAAACGGCGATCGACGAACTGCTGGTCGAACTGGGACTGCCCGGCCGGTTGCGTGAACTGGGGCGAGTGCGCCATGCCTACAGCCATTTTCGCCTGGAGGTGGCGGTCTTTCAGGTTGTCGTTGATGACGGCCTGGTGGGCGGGCAGATCGCCGAAGGGGAGCCGAGCGTCTGGTTGCCACCGGCCGAGCTGGCCGGCCTGGCTTTACACGGCGCCCATAAAAAAGTCCGGGCGCTGCTTGCCAGCCCGGACTGAATCTGGCAAGATGGCGGCCTGCCAACCCTGAAAATATCGTTTTCAGTGCGGAAAAGATATTGTTTCCGGTTGAAACCCCTTCGGAGGAACCATGCCCCTGCCCCCCATTCTGGTCGATCCCTCGGCCCTGGCCGAGTTTGCCGCGCAATTGCACCGCGAACCGGTCATCGCTGTTGATCTCGAGGCCGACTCCCTGCATTCCTATCAAGACAAGGTCTGTCTGCTGCAATTTTCCACTTCGACCGCGACGGTGCTGGTCGATCCTCTGGCCATCGGCGATCTGTCGTCCCTGAAGGCGGTGCTGGCCGACGGGGCGGTGCGCAAGGTCTTTCACGCCGCCGACTACGATATCCGCTGTCTGTTCCGCGATTTTGGCATTGAGATTAACGGTCTGTTCGATACCATGATCGCCTGCCAGTTTCTTGGCGAGGGGAAGGTTGGTCTCGCCGATGTGCTGAACAAATATTTCGGCGTTCAGCTCGACAAGCGCTATCAGCGCGCCGACTGGTCGAAACGGCCCCTGGAAGAGGGCATGGTCCGTTATGCGGCCGAGGATACCCGTCATCTGCTGCAGCTGACCGAGCGGCTGGAGGCGCAGTTGGTCGCCAGGGGGCGGCTGGCCTGGGCCCAGGAGGAATTCGCCCTGCTCGAACAGGTGCGCCACAACAGCACGGCCGGGCCGCTCTTTCTGCGCTTCAAAAAGGCCGGCACCCTTGAGCGTCGGCAATTGGCGGTGCTTGAAGAGCTATTGCAGTGGCGGGACGGCGAGGCGCGGCGGCGCGATTGTCCGCCCTTCAAGGTGCTGAACAACGCCCCGCTACTGGAAGTCGCTCGGCGTATGCCGACGAATGCCCGTGCCCTGTCCGGCATCGAAGGGCTGGTGCCGCGGCTGGTCAACCGCTACGGTGGCCCGGTGCTGGCGGCGGTGGAGGCCGGCCGTGGTGTGCCAGAGGGGGAACTGCCGGTCTATCCCCGTGGCGAGCCCCGTCAGCGGGATCCTGAAGTCGAGGGCCGCCTGGCGCTGCTGAAAAAGTGGCGGATGGGGGCGGCAAAAGGGCTGGCGATGGATCCCGGTATCGTCATCAATAATGCCATGCTGGAAGAGATCGCCCGCCGTCAGCCGGCTTGCGTGGAAGATCTGGCAGAGCTGGAAGTGATGAAAAACTGGCAGCGGCTGGTTCTGGGTGATGGAATTGTCGGCGTGCTGCAGGCCGGTTGAGGTAATGAAGAAAAAGGGACAGCCGGTTAACAAAGGTTTTATTCGCGTTCTTCGCGGCTTCGCGTGAGTCAGAGCCAAACAAGGCTTTTTCCACGCGAAGACTCGAAGGCGCGAAGAAGGACATGCTCAAAAATCTTGAAATATCGGAAGGCGTATCTCACGCCACGGCGCAACGACGCTACGCAAAGCAGAGCTTTTCTGTAAGCATAACCAGGCTTCGCTGGGCGCGTTAAATTACCCTACAAAAAAAGGGGGCCGTTTGGCCCCCTCAATAGAGTATTTCTGAATCTTTGCATCAGCGGGTCTTGCCCGGCACCCCCGGTTCAGTCATGGGCCGCGGGTCGAGCAGTCGCTCCAGTTCCTCGGCCGGCAGAATCTGCTGCTCGTTGGCTACCTGGCGCACGGTGCGGCCGCTCTGGTAAGCCTCTTTGGCGATCTGCGCGGCGCGGTCGTAGCCGATCACCGGCGCCAGGGCGGTGCACATGGCCAGACTCTCCTCGACCAGCGATTCGCAGCGTTCGCGGTTGGCTTGCAGCCCCTTGACGCAGCGGTTGCTGAACTGAGTGACGGCGGCGGCAAGAATGGCGATGGAGCTGAGCAGGTTGTGGGCCATGACCGGCATCATGACATTAAGCTCAAAGTTGCCGGAAAGACCGCCGAGGGTGATGGTGGCGTCGTTGCCAACCACCTGGGCGCAGACCTGCATCAGGCATTCGGCCATCACCGGGTTAACCTTGCCGGGCATGATCGAGCTGCCTGGCTGCACCGGCGGCAGCTGGATTTCGCCGAGACCGCAACGGGGGCCGCTGCCGAGGAAGCGGATGTCGTTGGCGATCTTGAACAGGGCGCTGGCGGCCCGCTTGAGAGCGCCGCTCATGGCCACCACGGCATCTTTGGCGGCCTGGGCTTCAAAATGGTTGGCCGCTTCGACAAAGGGCCGGCCGGTAAGCTCGCTGATGGCGGCGATGACCCGCTCAGCGAACTGGGGATGGGTGTTGAGGCCGCTGCCGACGGCGGTGCCGCCGAGGGGCAGTTCCAGCAGCCCTTCCTCGGCCGCCTCGATCCAGCGAATGGCCAGGGCCAGTTGGCGGGCGTAGCCGGAGAAGACCTGACCGAGGCGCACCGGGGTGGCATCCTGCAGGTGGGTGCGACCGATTTTAGTGATGTCGTTGAAGGACAGAGCCTTTTCGCCCAGCGTCTCCTGCAAGGCAGACAGGGCCGGGAGCAGGGTTTGACGGACCTCCATCACGGCTGAAATATGCATAGCGGTGGGGATGACGTCGTTACTCGACTGGCCTAGGTTGACGTGGTCGTTAGGGTGGACCGCTCCCGAGCCGATTTCCTTGCCAAGCAGTTGGGTGGCGCGATTGGCGATCACCTCATTGGCATTCATGTTGGTGCTGGTGCCGGAGCCGGTCTGGTAGATATCCAGCACGAACTGATCGTCGAGGGTGCCGACCGTGACCTCGCCGGCGGCTGTGGCGATAGCTTCGGCCCGTTCGGCATCGAGCAGACCCAGGGCGTTGTTGGCGCGGGCGGCCTGCTGCTTGATCATGCCCAGGGCGTGAATGAAGGGGCGCGAAAAGCGCACTCCCGAGATGGGGAAGTTAGCCAGTGCTCGGGCGGTCTGGGCGCCGTAGAGAGCCCCGGTCGGAACCTGCATTTCGCCCATGGAATCTTTTTCGATACGGGTACTCATTATTGTTCTCCCTCTGCATCTCAGGTCGGGGGCGCAGGCATTCGGCTAACCGCCACGACAACTGAATTTTATGGATTAAATATGATGCTTTCGCAAAAAGGCATGAGATGGTTAG
>JAUWLU010000097.1 GCA_030613545.1 Desulfuromonadales bacterium | reverse complement strand
CGCCTTGTAGGTCGAAATTTTTGCTTAGCCATCACATGACTTTTTGCGAAAGCATCAAGTTTGACTGCTGCGGCCGCCAAGCAGTTGTTCGGCCCGCTCAGGGCCAACAGCAGTAGCCAGGCGCCCAGCAGGGCGAGCCGGGCCAGCTGCCGCAACCGTCGCGGGCAAGGTGCCGTACCGGGCATGGTCGTTTCCTCTGCAATGAATCCCGCCATAGCCGCCGTCAAAGCACAGAACCTTATTTGATTATGCGGGAGGTGGGGTGGGCAGGAACAAACGTAAGGCATGAATTGTAAAGAGAGATATTTGCAGGGCGCAAGTTGATTAAGCCTAAAGACGCTGGTGTCACCATGCCTGCCGGCAGTCGGCAGGGCGGTCCTCGATCGGCATGGTTGATGAGGACAGTCCCTGCGACTTGAAACTCAACCCCCTCCTGGTAGCGTTTTGCTATGGTACGTTGCATTCTTCATGTCGACATGGGCGCTTTTTTCGCGGCCCTGGAAATGCTGCGCCGGCCAGAGTTGGCCAGACAACCGCTGGTGGAGCGGTTCGGCAACGCGCACGGCGTCTCTCTGGCGCGGGCCGCACAGGGCATCGACTTTGATGCCCTGCCGCTGTGGCAGCGGCGAGGAGTCGGGTTGTACTGGGAGCGATACGAGAAGCCGGGTTTCGATCCGTTGCGGCAGGTGCCGGTGACTGCTGTTCGCCGCCGCGTCCGGGTGGACTTGGAGCTGCCGGCAGAAGAGGATTACGCCAGGTTCCTGGAGGGCATCGTGACCGGTGTCGAAAGGGGGCACGGGGAAAGGGGCAGCCATGCCTGAGCGCCACCTGTTGATCACCGGTCTTCCGGGCTGCGGCAAAACCACCCTCATTGAGCGGCTGGCGGAGAACCTGGTGGATTGGCATCCTGCCGGCTTTGTTACCCGCGAGATTCGTGAGCAGGGCGTGCGCCGGGGCTTCCGGCTGATCGGCCTCGAGGGGCGCGAGGGGGTCCTATCCCATGTGCGCTTCAAAGGCGGGCCGCGGGTCAGCCGCTACGGGGTCGATGTGGCCGGCTTCGAGGAGTTTCTCGCGACCCTCGATCTGGAACGCAGCGAAGCACCGCTGATTCTGATCGATGAGATCGGCAAGATGGAATGTTTTTCTTCACGGTTTGTCGTCCTGATGCGTAAGCTGCTTGATTCGGACAGGATAGTGGTCGCCACGATAGCCGCCAAAGGGGGCGGCTTCATCGCCGAGGTCAAGCAGCGGCCGGACTGCCAACTGCTGGAACTGCGCCCGGACAGCCGGGAGGCGCTGTTTCGGCTGCTTTTGGTGCGGCTGCGCCGCGTTTTTGGCTAAGGGCAAGGAGGGCAGGAGGGGGCAAGGGCAAATGGGGATCCTATTTCTTCCATTTCTATTGGCGATGATTCGGAAAAGGACATTTCCGGATGGATACGAGTTAGAAACTTGCCTCGGTTTCGATATGGGCGACGTGGTTCAACATGTCATGGGTGTGGGCGTCCAGGTCGTTCATGTGGTCTTTCAGGTCACTGAGTCCCGGCAGCTCGTTTTTGTCGAGCCCGGTTTTTTCAGCCAGCGTTTCGAGGTCCTTTCCCAAGTGTTCGATATCATCGTGAAGATGTTGCACGTCGGATTTCAAGTGTTGCAGGTCGGCAATCAGTTTGCTCATGGCATTATTCTCCCAATGATGATGGAAAGAGTACCCCATGGAGCCGCGTTCAGTCCTCTTCAAGACGATCATTTGCCGGGAGTGCTTTTGCCAGAAGGGTGAACAGTGCTCGCACTCCAACGGCCGCTGTGGCAATTGTCTTTTCAAATTCATCCTGAGCCACATCAGCTCTTTCCCTGTCCGGAAGTGGTTTGGGGTTTTCGCAAACATGTCCGGCCAACACCGTGTTTCCACCGCCGTTATGCAGCATTTGCAGCAGGGTGCCCAGACCTCACCCGTCCGCTTCCCGCTGGCGGCGCCAATCGACAATTTTTCGCCCCACCACGAAGAGGACCACTCCTGCCAGAATCGCGTTGAAGACAGCTTTGACTGCTTTGTTCTGGCCCGGTTTCACATAGTGATAGATTTGGGCGGTGATGACCTTGCCAGCGGCGGTCACGTGATTCCAGGAGTCATCGGCATTTCTTTTCAGCCTGAAAACCTCTTCCGTCAGTCCGGAGGTCTTCTGGTCGCGGACATTGGCATAGACCCTGGCCAGATCTTCCTGTTGTTCTATCCTGAGAAAATCGTCGATGTAATAGCGGCCCCGCCGACCGGCCGCATCCAGCCGTTTGCCGACCTGGCGCTCCAGGTAGTAGGCCACATGGTCAATGGTGAGGGTTTCAACTTGCAAGGTCTGTTTTTTGAGACCGCCCGTGCTGTGTCCGAAGGCCACTTTCGGGGCAATGGCGCACAACAGACAAACCAGCAGAAAAAGACGTTTCATCCGGCTATCCCTCCCTGCATCTGGGCAATGGTCGTTTGCAGTTGTTTCCGGCCTTCACTGTCGGGATGTTTGTTAGTTTGAAGACCGTCCCGCAATTGCCCCAGTACGGCTAAAGCCTCCTGTCGTTCGGTCTGCAGCCTGCTTATGGCCTCCAGGCAGGTGTTCAGATCATCGGCCAGCCCCTGGAAATGATCCTTTTTGCGAAAACGCACCGGTGTCTGGGGGATATTTCCCGCAGCGGCCGCCCGCAGTAGTTGCCTGGTCTTGTAGATCGGTCCGGCGATGGCGTGGGTGCGGCGAATGCACCAGAAAATTACCAGCGCGGTGGCAATCGCGCCAGCCACGCCCAGATGGCTTAAAAAAGCGGCGTTGTGGCTGCACACCATGCGCCGGTCGAGAACGAAGAGATAGAGCCACGAAGCTGCCAGAAACGCCGCCAGAAACATCAGTAGCTGAATGGCTGCCAGGGTTCCCGCCACTCCCAGCTGAAAACGCTTGTCGATGAGATGTTTTCGCCGTATTTTCCGTTTCGTCTGCATAATTCACCCTTTTTACTAGAAGCCATTCCTTTACGGGCCGGTATATTTCATGTCGTCCTCTGTCCCCAACTCGCCGTCGGCGCCCTTGCTGACCAGGGCAAAGGTTTTTCGGTCGGGGCCTGCCGTGTAGATCAGCTCGTTTTCCCAATGGTCGGTTGTTTTGGCCTTGATATGGTTCTCCTTGAAGTTTCTGTCCAGCCAGGCGGCAAACTCCTCGTTGGCGGGATAGCATCCCTTGCGGGCAAAATCGTAATCGAGCATCAGGACGATGTTTCTCAGATCGCCGGCCGTGGCCACGTACTGGGTGGACGCCACCAGCTCATGATAGAACTGCTCGATCTTGTCGATGTTGCCCGCAATGAGTCCGGCCGCCAGGGCGAGTTTCAGCAGGTTGGCGTACACGGGGAACTCCTTTGGAAGCGAAGTTTGTGTGCTCTAAGGCAAGGGCGCATCGGCCTGAAGTTCAAACCAATTGGTGTCCACAATAATTTCGGGCACGGTCAGATTCCCGCCATCTATGTCGAATCGGTAGGTGTAGCGTAGCTCATCCGCATCGATTTGATCGTCATTAGGACTGGCGGCTCCGTTATCCTGCCAGAACACAGCCACCCTGGTGCCCTGCTGGGCTGACCCGCCTCCGAAAACACCACCGGAACTAGATGCTACCCCCGGGTTGGCAGGACCGAGATTTTTTAGCAATTGTGAGCCGGATGCCCCGCGATAAAGGCGCGCTTTGGTGTTCCCGTCGGCGTTATGGACGGTAAATTTCTGCAGTATGAAGTTCGTGGTGGTGTCCCAGTCGCTTTTAGGGATGGGCAGTACGATGTTGTCCTTATTGTCAGTGTTGGTCGGATCGTAATCGGTTCCAAAGTAATCCAGGTCTTCGGTAAGATCTGTTTCGTCGCCGAAAGAATATTTGCCGTCGGCACCTCGGCTGAGAATGACCAGATAGTCGTCATTGGGGGGCTTGTTTTTGAAGAACAGGATCTTCCGCCCCCAGGCATCCCGCAGGACCTGATCCGCGTCCGTTTCCCAGGGGGACTGCAGGTAGGCGTGTCGCCAGCCGACGCCCGGCTGCGACCAGCCCGATGGGGCGATGTTGTCGGAACCATCGCTGTTCGGCTTTTGGGTCCACAGACCGCGCGGCTGGCCCTTGGTGTAGGGGGTGGTTCCATCCAGATTATCCCAGGCGTTTGGAGCATCATCGTCATCCCATTGAAAGAGTTCGGGCCTCTTGCACACGTCCCCGGTGTAACCGTCGTTCAGTCCGGTGGGCGCCTTGCCGATGAGCGCCCGTTTGATCTCGAGCAGCTGATTCTGCGTGGCGAGTGCCTTGATATCCGAATCATCCCATTCGCTCTGGCTGATTATCAGCACCAAGTTGTCTTCGTTGTGGGTTTTCGTAGAGTCGGTCGGATCACCGGCATCGTAGCGACGGTCCGGGCCGGCGCTGACGAACACCAGGTTTTGTGGAATACCATTGACGATATTGCTGTCGCCGCCATCCACGTAAATGATCAGCGCCTTGCCCCACCCGTCGGTCAGCCGGCCCTGGGCTTCGTGCAGGCGGAACTGGCGCTGCTGGTCGGCATCGGCCGAGCTTTCCCAGAAGTCGAGGGAATCATCCGGGAACGGGTCCTTGGGACTCGCCATATAGGGACCGTTCCACCCTGATTCTTCAAGGACGTCTGCGGGATATCCCCCAGGAAGGGTGGTCTTCCACAGGGCGGCTGGTTCGGCATTCTGATCGCCGGCTACAGGGGTCGCGGGGGTACTGTTTGCGGTCGTGGGCGGGGTACTGTGCGGGGGGGGTGTGTCCGGATGCGTCCATTGGTCATTGGTGTTGTCCCAGGCATACACATACAACTTCGGCAGCTGCCCGACATCGCCCACGTAGCCGCCGATAACGCGGTTGCCTTCGGCGTCGAAGGCGTTGCGCGCGCCGAGGATGGCCATGCGGATCTCCGCGAAGATAGCGTTGGTCTGTTTGATCTTGGTCTGTTTGTCCTGGTGGTTGGCAAACGGCATGACCATGCCGACGAGAAAACTGAGAATGACCATGACCATGAGCAGTTCCACCAGGGTAAAGCCGGCTTGCCGTCGCTGTTGCCTGATTTTCAGGGTCATTTGGGGTTCCTCTCTTCATTGTGTTCGGTGGACGCTGATCAACCATGGTCGTGATCGTGGTCGTGGTCGTAGATTTCGATGTCGGCTCGCGTTCTTAGCTCGGCCAGGTACCGATCCAGGGCGACCTTGGTCTTGGCCTTGCGGATGGCCTCGGTCAGCTCGCCGCGCACCTCGTCCAGAGAGGCCGGCCCGGCGGGGCGTTCATCGGTTTTGAGAATGATGTGATAGCCGAAGGAGGTGGCTACCACGTCGCTCAGCGCGTCCTTAGCGAGCGCGAAGGTTGCCTCGGAAAACGCTGGATCCATCTTGCCGCGGTCGAACCAGCCCAAGTCGCCTCCCTGGTGGGCGCTCGGGCAGGCCGAATGCTCGCGGGCGAGGGCGGCGAAATCGGCGCCCTGCCGCAGCTGCGAGCGCAGGCGCTCGGCTTTTTCGCGGGTCGCGGCGCGCTCCTGTTCCGTCGCCTTTTCATCCACCTTGATCAGGATGTGGCTGGCCCGTACCCGAGGCGGCCGCTGGAAGCTTTTCTTTTCCTCTTGATACATCTGCTCCAGCTCCTGTTTGGTGACGATGACGCCGGGCTTGATTTTTTCATCCACCAGCCGGTTCACCGCCGCCTGCTGCCGCCAGAGGTCGGCGTATTGCTGCCGGGTCATGCCGGCTTCGGCCAGCGACTGGTTGAACGCCTCGGGCGACTTGTAGGAGCGCTCGACGATGGCCAGGCGCAGCTGGCCGCCGGCCTCGCCGGCGGCCAGACCGAGGCGGGCAGCCTCGCTGCTCAACAGTTCCATGCCGACCAGGTTGTCGATGGTTTTGTCCTCGATCTGGTGCAGTTCCTCTTCGGACGGTGACTTTCCCGCCAGCCGGTCGTGCAGGGCGTTGGCGAACATCCAGCGCGGCACCGCTTTGCCTTCGACGCGCACAATCGGCGTATTGTCCTGGGCGGCCAAAGTTTTTTTCTCCTGTGTACTCAAGGGTCTTTGCGGCGGGCGGGATTCGGCCGCGGCGGGTGGTGGTTGCACCTTGCAGCCTTTTGCCGCCGGTTTGGCCGTCAGTCTACCGACCAGCACTCCTGCCGTCACTCCGGCCAGCAGCAGCGCCGGCACCAGTATCCACAACAGGCGTTTGTTGGTTTTCATTCGGTCTCCTTCAGCAATTCGAAGTTTGGTTTGAAGTTAAAGATCTGTTCTCACTCCGCTCCGACAACGGCGCAGGGAAGGTTGACGGCAAGAAAAGGATCTTTTCACGCCTTGTGTCTTACGGGATTACGCCCCGCTAAACCCCGTAGGCGGCCATCATGCCGGAAAGCAGCGCGTAAAAGATAAACCCCACGATGGAACCGAGAAAGACGATCAGCAACGGCTCGATCATGGCATTCATCCTTTTGACATAGGTTTCCAGCATTTTCTGGTGGATCTGAGCGGTGAGCAGCAGCACCTGCTCCACTTCCCCGGTCTCTTCGCTGGTGGCCAACATCTCGCCGACCATGGCAGGAAACACATGGTTCGCCTGCTGCAGGGGTTCGGCCAGGTTCCCGCCCGCCAGGATGTTTTCCACCATTTTGTCGATCACCCTAGCCCCGACATGGTTGCGCACCGTGCCCCGTACCGTCTTCAAGGCGTCGGAGATCGAGACGCCGCTGGCAAACAGGGTGGCGAGGTTGCGGGAAAAATTCACCACCATGCCGCATTTGAGAATCATGCCGATCACCGGCACCTTCAGCAGGACCCAGTCGATGAGGTAGCCGCCTTCTTCGGTTTTTTTCAGCAGCGGCAGCACCACCACCAGGCCGATCAGCCCCAGAAGAACTGTTTTGCCGTAAACCAGGGCCCATTTGGTGATATCCACCACCATCCTGGTTGACCAAGGCATTTGTCGGCCGGCGTTGGCCAGGATCGGCAGAAACTTGGGGATGATTACCAGGGTCAGAACCGAGACCGCTACCACGGTCATTACCACGACCAGGATCGGGTAGATCATGCTGGTGATCATGGTTTGCTTGAATTCCAGGGCGGCTTCCAATTGGTCGGCGATCTGCTCCATGATGGTGTCCAGCTCGCCGCTGGCTTCGGCGGCCTGTACCATGCTGATCATGAACGGGGTAAAAACCCGCTTGTTGGTCGCCATGGCCCGGGATAGACTCTCGCCGCTCTCCAGCATCTGCCGCAGTCGCTGCAGCAAGCGTATCAGGCCCCGCTTGCGGCTCTGGCGCTCGAGAATTCGAAAGGCCTGTACGATGCTCACGCCCGATTTCAACAGGACGGCAAGCTGGCGAAACAGCAGGACGATGTCTTTTTTCTTTGCCCGGCCGAAAGGTAACAGGGCGGACAGAACGATGGCCGTATCGAGGCCGCCGCCGCTGGCCGTTTTGCCGGCCGCGACCTCCCGGATCGACACCACGAATTTGCCGCTGCTGCGCAGCTGGGCGGCCACCTCGCCGGCGTTGCCGGCGGTCATTCGGTCGCTGGTCTGTCGTCCGTTGGCATCCAGTATGGTGTATTTGAATTCCGGCATGGTCAGTCGCTCAGGGTTACTCGGAAAACCTCTTCCGTGGTGGTCGTGCCGGCCAGCACCTTTTGAACGGCGTCCTCCCGTATGGTTTTCATGCCCGCTGTTTCGCGGGCCACCTGGCGGATTTTTTCGGACGCCTCTCCAGCCATGACTTCTTTTCGGATCGCGTCGTTGACTTCAAGCAGCTCGAAAATGCCGATGCGTCCCTTGTAGCCGGTGCCGTTACAGGCCGGACAGCCCTGTTTGCGAAACCAGGTGCCGGCCGGCTGCTGCGGGTTGAGCCCGAGGCCGACGAGCTCCTCCCGGGAAGGCTCATAAGGCACGCGGCAGCGCGGACAGACCCGGCGCATCAGGCGCTGGGCCAGTATGCCGCGCACCGCCGAGCTGACCAGAAACGGTTCGCAGCCCATGTCCACCAGCCGCGGCAGGGCGCTCGGCGCGTCGTTGGTATGCAGGGTGGTAAAGACCATGTGGCCGGTTAGGGCCGCGCGCAGCGAGATGTCCGCCGTTTCGCTGTCGCGGACCTCGCCGACCATTATGACGTCGGGGTCCTGCCTTAATATG
>JAUWLU010000215.1 GCA_030613545.1 Desulfuromonadales bacterium | reverse complement strand
CACCACCACGAGCGGTGGGACGGCAGCGGTTACCCGGACGGTCTGGCTGGCGAACAGATTCCCCTCATCTCCCGAGTGTTGGCAGTGGTCGACGGCTATTGCGCCATGACGGAACAGAGACCCTACCGACCGGCACTGAGTAGCGAAGAAGCCCTGCATCGAGTGCGTGAAGAGGCCGGCTCGAAATATGATCCGCAGGTGGTTGAGGCTCTGGGAAGGGTAATGGGGGGCCTAAATAGAACCTGAGGCAAATCTTTGGTCAATTTTTTTGGGATCCAAACCGGAACATCTTCAGCGTTGTTCCGGTTTTTTTATTGCCTTGCTGTTTCGAGGCTGTCGAAAAGGTTTACATGACGGTTTGCTAGGGATTGTCTGTTCTGCTAGTTGGTCGGGGGCTTTCTTTTAGTAACCTGGCCCAAGACTGAGGCCTATAAGTAGGGAGGCAGGGCTTAATGGGGAATTATGCCGGCTGAGGCATATACACAATCGGGGAGGCACTGTGGTTCTGCGGCGCCAGATACAGGCTTCTGCGCTGCAACAGTCGTTTGTGGAGAAATGTCCGAGTCTATCCAGAGATGTCTGTCGGGCAAGTTTACAGTGCGTCGGGATCATATTGGGAATAGAGAAAAAGTCGTAAGAAAACAAGTATTTATAAACTTGGCACCGCCATTGCACATTGATGAACAACTGAAGAAATTGAGGGATAAAAGCTAGAAATATTAACTTAATGGGAGGGTTTAGGCATGAAACGTTTGATGATGGTAATGGCAATTATGCTAACTATAGCGCTGGCAGCCGGATCGGCGTTGGCAGTTCCTTTTGCTTTCAATGATGGTGGTGCAGGGCTGCAGAAGGTTCTTGATGATATTACGGTCGGGCCTGTTACCGGTGACAGCAGCGTCGATGTAGCCACAGATTCCTTGTCTGACCTGACCGACTCTAGCTGGAGTATTACCGGTTCCGGTATCTCTGGGGTGACCATGATCATCGAGTTGGCCGGTTTTGCCAGTAATAACAGCTTCGGTGTGTATAACAACGGCAAGTATGTGGAGTTGTTTGACGGTTCTGCTACCGCGGGTTCCCAGTCAGTCCTTTCCATAAAAGATGACGGCAGCGTGTATGTGAACTTGGTTGATACCGGTAAAGATTTTTCTGGCAATAACTTTGGCTACTATCTGGACTCCTCCTATTACGCTGCTGGCGGCCTTTTCCACTCTGATACCGCTCTCAATACCGATGGTCTTGACCACATGGTTGCGTATCAGGGTACCGATACCGACACGGTAAAGCTGCCCGAAGTCTCTGCCGGTCTGTGGACCGACAGCGAGTTCATCTTGGCTTTTGAAGATCTCTATAACGGCGGTGACTACGAATTCACTGATTTCGTCGTCATGGTCGAATCAGTCACCCCCGTTCCCGAGCCCGGTACCCTGCTGCTGGTCGGTTGCGGCCTGCTGGGCATGGTCTATCTGCGCAAGCGCAACAAGGCCTGAGTCGCCCACAGGTCGACCAGCAAGACGGTGTGCGAGCGCACCCTGTAGATAACAAACCAACCCCCGCCTTTCAACAAAGCGGGGGTTGGCTTTTGTGTTCGATGCAGGCAGAGTCGCGGTGCCTGACCAAGCAGAAAGGGTTGTTTACAAAAAATGGTTTGCTTTTAGGCTGCTCCTTTGTTATCTCTAATCATTCAAGACTTTGACGTCATGTTTCGTTGTAAGCTGACCGTTTGCGTTTTTCTTTTCGTGGTGTTGGTTGGCGCGTCCAGGTAAGGTTTCGATCTCTTTATGCTTGAGTTGAATTTTAGTGTCGACGACAAACTCTGCCTGGTCAGCTGTTCCGGCGCTCTTGCTGAGCTGTTGGGGTTGCCTGGCCAGGCGCCCCTCGGTGCTCCCTATCATAAATGGCTGCGGCCCATTCGTTGCGGGTCGGAGGATGCAGTCGCTATGGTGGTGCGCCTTGGCAAGCCCCTGCGGCTTGCCGGCCATCCCTTCGTCTGTCGCCACGGCTCCTGTGCCGTCGATATTGTTATCGAGTCGCTGGCGGCCGGAGCGCTGGTGAATATCGATACTCATGAGGCCTGTCGACCGCTGACCGGGGGGCGCTGTGCTCAGCGCTGGAGCGGTATGGACAAGGTGGCTGCGATGCTTTCCCATGGCGTGCGCAACCCCCTCAACGCCATCAAGGGGGCGGTGACCTACCTGCAGGGTCGCTATGCCCACGAAGCCGAGCTGGGGGAATTTGCCGACATCATTGTCGAGGAGATCTCCCGTCTTGAGCAGTTCATCAGCGGTTTTCTCAGTACCTCCCGCCAGGATTCGATTCCAGAGCCCGTCGAAATCAACGGTCTGCTGAAAAAGATCGTCGCCTATACCTCCCTGCAGGCGCAGGCGGCCGGGGTGGCCGTTGCCTTGGAATGCGCCGTCGTGCCGCCACTGCGTATCGACGCCTTTCAGCTCGAGCAGGCGGTTCTCAATCTGTTCAACAATGCCCTGGCGGTACTCCCCGAAGGGGGCGAGATCCTGCTGGCCAGCCGCGTCGAGCAATGGGACGGGCGGTCCTTTGTGGTCGTGGAGGTAGCCGACAACGGTCCTGGGATGCCCCGGGCCAAGATCGAGGCCCTGCAAGATCCGGCCAGCGAACCGGAACCGGGCCGGGATCGGGGATTTGGCCTGTTTATTACCCGCGAGGTCGTTGCCGCCTACGGCGGCCGGCTGGAGATTGTCAGCGCCGCCAGCCAGGGGACCCGGGTCCGGCTACTGCTGCCGGTGCCGGCCGACCACCCCGCAGGGCAGGCCTCGTCATGACCAAGGGCCGGGTGCTGGTGGTTGACGACGAGGCGAATGCGGTCCGGGTACTCTCCGCCATCCTCGAAGAAGCGGGTTACCAGGTGTTGCAGGCCTGTCATGCAGGCGAAGCGAAGCGCCTGTTGCACGACACCGATTTCGATGCGGTCATCACCGATATACGCATGCCCGGCGACGACGGTCGCCAGCTGTTTGCCTACATCAACCGGGAGTTTCCGCAGATACCGGTCATCTTTCTTACCGCCTTCGGCTCGGTGGAATCGGCGGTGCGGGCCATGATGGAAGGCGCCTTCTACTACTTTGTTAAGCCCCCCGACTATACCGCCCTCAAGGGCATCCTGGCCCGAGCGGTGGAGCAGCGCTGCCTGAAGCGGGAGGTCGAGCAGCTCAAGGCGCGGATCTCCGCCGGAGAGAGGCGCCATAGCTTCATTGCCGGCTCAGCGCAAAGCCGCATGGTATGGGAACACGTCCAGGTGGTCAAGGATACCGAAAGCAGTGTGCTGATCCACGGCGAAACCGGCACCGGTAAAGAACTGGTCGCCCGGGCGCTGCACTACGAGGGGGTGCGTAAAGATAGGCCGTTCGTGGCGGTCAACTGCGCCGCCCTGCCCAAAGAGCTCATCGAGTCCGAGCTGTGCGGCTACGAAAAGGGCGCCTTTACCGGCGCCAGCGCTCAGCGCATCGGTCGGGTCGAGCAGGCCGCCGGCGGCACCCTGTTTCTCGACGAGATCGGCGAACTCGATATTTCCGTTCAGGCCAAGCTGCTGCGTCTGCTGCAGGAGAGGGAGTTCGAGCGCTTGGGCGGCAACCGTCGGGTCGCCGTCGATTTTCGCCTGCTTGCCTCCACCAACCGCCATCTGCCCAGCGAGGTCGCCCGCGGCACCTTCCGCGAGGATCTGTTCTATCGCATCAATGTTTTCTGCATCGAGGTGCCACCGCTGCGTGAACGAAGTGCCGACATTCCCCTGCTGGTCGCCGAGTTTCTGCGGGAATTCTGTGCCCGAGAAAACAAGCTTGTATCCCTCTCCCCTTCCGTGATGCATCTTTTCGAGCAATACCCCTGGCCCGGCAATATCC
>JAUWLU010000221.1 GCA_030613545.1 Desulfuromonadales bacterium | reverse complement strand
GTGGGCCACGTTTGCCAGAACCTCTATCTGGCGGCTGAGGCCATCGGCGCCGGGGTCTGTGCGGTGGCGGCCTTCGATGACGATGCTTTGAATACTCTGCTGTGTCTCGATGCGGAGGAGGCGTTTGTTATCTATCTGGCGGCGGTGGGGAAGAAGCCGGTGAAATGAAGTGTTTGGTGGTTCTTTGCAAAAGGCCCAAAACTAGTCTGCTGTTTTGTTGTAAAGAGCCTTAACGCCGCGGAGTGGCGTCCCCGCGCGACGCCCTACTCTTTTGCTGCGCGGCAAAAGAGTAGGCAGAAAAGCGCGCCCCGGCTCCTTGCCCGCCTGCGGCGGGTGCCCTGCGCTGCGCAGAGGTTTTGAGGACGGGCAAAAACTCGCTGACGCTCGAACAGTTGCCCGTCTTCTTCTCAAAACGTCCACTCCGCTTCGGCGGCGTCACAGGGGGAAGGCCGCGCCGTTGCAGATAGGATGACCCGACTGCTTTTTGCAGGATATCGCAGTAAAATGAGCTGAAGGTCAACGACCGGCATGGTATGCTGCGTTTTCCATAAATCTATTTCTGGCTGGTCCTGCGGGCCCTGCCGTTCACAACTTGCCGTCATGCCCCAAAACGCCAAGATCATTATCGTCGCCATGACCGAACAGCGTCTTATCGGTGCCGGCGATCAAATCCCCTGGCAGATCCCCGAGGAGCTGCGCCTGTTTCGGGAGTTGACTACCGGCCATACCCTGATCATGGGGCGTCACACCTTCGAGTCCATCGGCCGGCCCCTGCCCGATCGCCGCACCATCGTCGTCAGCCGCCGTCTGCCGCCCACTCCAGGGGTCGAGATCTGTCCAGATTTGCCGAGCGCCCTGCATCTGGCCGACAGCTATGGCCGCAAGGTCTTTTTTGCCGGCGGCGTCGGCATCTATCGTGCCGCCCTGCCCCTGGCCGAGCTGATGCACATTTCCTGGATCAAGGGGGACTATACCGGCGACATCCATTTTCCGCCCTTTGTGCTGGAGGAGTGGCAGGTTGAGAGCGAGCGGGATTACCGGCAGTTTCGCCACGTGCTCTATCGCCGGTGGTAGTCATTCGTCTTGCGGCTTTTTCTCCGGGGTTGAGAGGGTGGCGGCGATCAGCCGGTGCAGCTTTTTGGCATCGGCTCTCTCCATCGGTTTTCCGGTGATGCTGCTGCGCGACACCTGGTGGCGCTCGCTCGGCGCATAGATGGAAAACTCGATCTCGATCCCCTCGTCTTGCAGGTAGAAGTGGCTGTAATCGGTGTATTTTCCTCCTTTACGCACCGTTACCAGCTCTTCCTCGAAGGGCATGTCTCTGGCCTGCAGAAAGCTTGCAACGTCCTCCGGATCCTCGGCGAACAGGTGGATGTCGATGTCGCTGCGTTCGGTAACGCATCCGGAAAGGACCGAGCCCACCAGATAAGGACGAAAGGGAACCATCAATTCCAGATAGCTGAGAGCCAAAATGCGCAGGTGCAGGAGCCGTTCAGGACGCAGCTTCTCTTCGTGCAGGTCGAGCAGGCGCAGCAGCTCCTGACGGATCTCGGCATTGGAAGGGAGATGGTTGCCGAGGCAAAGACTCTTTTCCGGGCCGAATTTGCGCGCCGCCTTGCTCTTGGCCGTCCGATATTCCCGGATCTGTTCCTCGTACATGAGGCGGGCGGCTTCCTGGGCGATGAGCTGGCGGAGACGATCGCGGCTTTTCATGGGGTTATTATAGCCCGGATTATTCATGAAGTCTTCTGCTGCAACCGCCGATTGCACGCCATCTCAAGCTGTGCTCGCTTCTCGCGCTTCGACGTACTGCAAGTATGTCTGCAGGGCTCGTCGCTGTGCTTGGCTCAATCTGTCGCATACTCAGCGGTTTCGCGACAAAGCCCCATGAATAACCCGGGCTGGCAGGCTGCCAGGTCCGTTGCGGCAGCCAGGTGTTCCCGGTTGCAGGTTGCCGGCAAAAAGATTAATATCCCTTGTGTTCTTTAAGGGTTCAGGCGGTATCGGCAAGGTGGGCGGAGGCATCTTCGGGGCTCGCCCGGTTGGGCTGCTTTCTTTCCCCTCGGCCATTTCTGGGAACGGAGTGTTTATGAATTATCGTCAAACGGGAGCGGCGCAGATCGTTGTCACCCTGGCCGCCGTGGTGCTGGTGCTGGCCGGGCTGCAGGCTGCCAAGGTCATCCTGGTGCCGTTTCTGCTGGCGGCTTTTATCGCCATCATCGGCGCTTCGCCCATGTTCTGGCTGCAGCGCAAAGGGCTGCCGGTCTGGCTGGCGCTGCTGATCGTGATTCTGGCGGTCCTTCTGTTCGGTCTGCTGATGGCGGGACTGGTCGGAACCTCGCTCAGGGATCTCAGCGGCAACCTGCCGGACTACGAGGCCAAACTGCGCCAGTTGACCGCGATGATGGTCGATTGGCTGCATAAGCTGGGCCTCGACGTGTCAGATCCGGTGATGACCAAACTGCTCGATCCCGGGGCGGCCATGAAGCTTGTCACCACTCTGCTCAATGCTCTGGGCAATGTGGTGACCAACGGTTTTCTGGTGCTGATGACGGTGATCTTCATGCTCCTTGAGGCTTCCAGCTTTCCGGTCAAGCTGCGCGCCATCCTTGGCGGCGATTCCTCTCTGGGGCGGTTCGATTTTTTCGTCAGCAACGTCAAGCACTATATGGTCATCAAGACCCTGGTCAGCCTCGCTACCGGCGTTCTGGTCGCCGTCTGGGTCGCCATCCTCGGCGTCGACCTGCCCCTGTTGTGGGGGCTGCTGGCCTTTGCCCTCAACTATGTGCCCAACATCGGCTCGGTCATCGCCGGCCTGCCGGCGGTGCTGCTGACCCTGGTCCAGCTCGGTCCGCTGCGGGCGCTGCTGGTGGCGATCGGCTATGTGGTCATCAATCTGCTTATCGGCGGTTTGCTCGAACCGCGCATCATGGGCCGGGGCCTCGGGCTTTCGACCCTGGTGGTCTTCCTCTCGCTGCTGTTTTGGGGTTGGCTGCTCGGCCCGGTCGGCATGCTGCTGTCGGTGCCCCTGACCATGACCGCCAAGATCGCCCTCGACAGCCGCGACGATACCCGCTGGCTGGCCGTGCTGCTCGGCCCGGAAATGGCTCCCCGCAGCTGACCAATTCGGCGCCGAGACTCGGTGCCGTTTGGCAGTGCCCTTCTCAGCTGAACCCTTTCCCCATTCTGTTTATTGGACGTTGGCTTGCCGCCGTGGCTGCCGGGCCAAGGAGGCCTGTCGTTCCTGCGGGAACGGGCTGAGCGATCCATTCCCCCGTTTTTCCACAGCGCTTTCTGTCTGAATGCTCTTTCCCGGATGTCAGAACCCTTGCGGTAGGCGAGCGACGGTCGGTCTCCAGGGACGGGTGCCGGTCCCCCCCCCTCTCTTCAAAAAATTAGGAATCGTACACTTTTTTCTTGCCTTGCGCCAAGAATAAGCATATACAAATTTGACAACAATAATTCTGTGGCGGTTTCACCCTGTCGGAGCTAGTGTCCTGTGCGGTTAGTCGTGTCAATGAATTCTGAGACATTTTTGATGCTGCCAAGGCGTCGCCAACGCAGACCTAGCCGTGCGCTAAGCCAAGTTGGCGCAACGCAGGCAGCGCCGAAAAGGGCCAGAATTAGCAGGCAGGGTTAGCCGCACAGGAAACTAAATACCGCGAAAGGGGGTGAGTTGGTTGCTGTTTGTTGGCGATACACCGAGCTGATTGATAGCAACAAAAATGCGTTACCTAGATTGCGATTTCCCGCTTG
>JAUWLU010000295.1 GCA_030613545.1 Desulfuromonadales bacterium | reverse complement strand
TCAGCCGCCCCATCGAGGCCGAACCCTTCATCGCCCGCATGATCAGCGCCAGCGAAACCATGGACGGCTACCGACCGAGCATGATGATCGACCGTCTCGAAGGACACCCCCTGGAGCTGGAGGCCATCTACGGCGTGCCCTGGGCCCGAGCCGCGGAGCGCGGCGTGGAGATGGTGCGGGTGGGTATGCTGCATGCCCTATTGGGGCTGGGCGAAGCCGATTGACTCAGCTGGAATAAAACGACAAAGGCCGACCCCTAGACAGGGGCCGGCCTTTTTTTCGGGTCTACAACCAAAACAAAGGCAATTGTAAACATTAGCAATTTTAACTTCGCCGGTCCCGGCCGGCAGCCGGGTGGCTTTCTTTGCTAGTCCAAAGAAAGTCACCAAAGAAAAGACGGATTGGCTGTCGCCGAGACTTCTGTCGCAGAAGCTAGCGAATCAAAATTCCTGCGTCGCGCTATTGGAGTGAAGCCGCTTCATCGGCAGCTCCCCTTTCATTGAAACAGCTTACAGGCAGCGTACGGCAGCGGGTAACGCAGCGACATTGCAGATGCGTTATTGGTTTTACACCCAATAGCACCTTCGATCACCCTTGCGTAAGAGAAGCGAACCGATAGCTTTAGCAACCAACTGTCGAAAGAGGGGGGAGTGCAAAGAAACCACCGAAGCTATGGAATGGCGCAATGGCTGTTAGCCTTCTCAGACCCTGGCGGCAGAAATGCCCCCGGCAGGGAGCCACTTTTGCTTACTTTTGTTGGCTTGGACAAAAGTATGGCGTCTGGCGGGACGCGACCCGCCGGTTTTGTTGACCCAACCAGCGCTTTGCACGACAAAAGACGGGGGCGGGCCTAGTCCGCCCCTTCGAGATTAAACTCCGACCAGACATCCCGTGCAGCGATGGCAAAACCCAGGCCCTCGGTACCTTCAATGATCATGCTGTTGACGCCGATGACCCGGCCCCGGCTATCGATGAGGGGACCGCCGCTGTTGCCCGGATTGATGGGCGCGTCGGTCTGAATCAGCAGGCCGTCGCCGTAGCGGCGATAGCCGGAAATGATGCCGGCGGTCACCGTGTGCCGCAGGCCGGAAGGACAGCCCACCGTATATACCTTGTCCCCTTGGTCAAGGAAGCGAAAGTTCGGCCGCATCGGGGCGACCGACTCCGGAGTCCATCCCTGCAGAGACAGCAGTGCCAGATCGAAATTATCGCTGAACGCCACATCCGATATACCTAACTCGGTCCCGTCCGCCAAAACCACCTGCAGATCCGCCAGGGGCGAGTAGTAGTCGATGTTGCGCAGCTGCCCCTGCAGCCTTTCCTTGAGAGCCTGGTACTTGTCGTGCTCGGCCTGCCGGCGCTGCAGGATTTGGGTATAACTGGGCAGCAGGTCGGGGTCTTTAAGCTTGTCCAGCTGGTCCTGGTCGTATTCCACCACGTGACGGTTGGTGACGATGCGCCCCCGACCATCGACAAAAAACCCGGAGCCGCTGCCCCAGGGGGTGCGGATGAACACGGTGGCGTTGCGGGCCTGTTCGATAGGATTGTAGATCGGCAGCGCCGCCGCCATTTTCGCAGGCAGAGCGGCCGTTTCAGCCCCGAGCTCGGGGAATGCTGCAGGGTCGAAAGACTCCCCGGCAAGGGACGCAAGCCCCTGCTCCTCCCGCAGCTCCGGCTCGAAACCCGCTGGCATGGAGTCCTTCTGGCCCCGCAACATCACCCCCGCCGCCAGCCCGGCAAGCAAAGCGATGGTGCGGATTCGGCAATTTTCCGGCAAAATCCGCTATGCTGAAGCTAAGAGCCCGTAAATGGAATGCGCATTGTGGAGGCGACAGATGCAGACCCGCTCGATCCTGCTAGTCCTGCTGGCAACGCTGCTGCTGACCGCAACCGGAAAGGAGGCCGTCATGGCCATGGAAATCCGCTCCACCGCTTTCGAAGATGGCGACGAAATCCCCAGCCGCTACACCTGCCAGGGGGAGGATAACTCTCCGCCCCTGTCCTGGTCGGGCATTCCCCCCGAAGCCAAAAGCCTGGTCCTTATCGTCGATGATCCCGACGCCCCCGATCCCCAGGCGCCGAAAATGACCTGGGTGCACTGGGTGCTCTACAACCTGCCGGCGGACGGCAGCGGGCTTGTCGAAGCGGTAAAGGTGCTGCCGCCGGACACCCTGCAAGGCCTCAACGACTGGGGCAGAATCGGTTACGGCGGCCCCTGCCCGCCCATCGGCCGCCATCGCTACTTTCACAAACTCTATGCCCTGGATACGCTACTCGAGAATCTGAACCGACCGACCAAGTCTGACCTCGAAAGGGCGATGGCCGGACATATTCTGGCGCAGGAAAAACTGATGGGCACCTATCAGAAACGCTGAACAAGCTGCGGACCTTCCAGGAAGCTGCCATGGCCGAAGTGAAACAATGCCTGCGCTGCAACAAGACGCTACCCGTCGACCATTTTGTCGATACCAGCGGCAGCAAAAATCCAAGGGGGCATTATTGTCAGGCCTGCCATTTGATGCGGGTCAATGAATGGCATCAGGCTGCCCTAAAAAGAGAAAAGACCACCATCAGAAAACTGAAAATCATCTATGGTGAGTACTGGC
>JAUWLU010000194.1 GCA_030613545.1 Desulfuromonadales bacterium | reverse complement strand
TATGTATGCCTTCACCCCTGAAAAACCACTACGCCTTGTAGGTCGAAATTTTTGCTTAGCCATCTCATGACTTTTTGCGAAAGCATCAAACGTTGTGACCCGTCACCCGTTACCCGCCTGGCGAGCAAAGAACTGCCGCACCCGGGGGATGCTGCTGTGCGCCAGTTCCTGCGGCGTGCCGCTGGCGGCAATCCCCTTGCTCTCTTTATCGAGCATGATTGCCCGGTCGGCGATGGCGCAGATGCTCGGCAGTTCGTGGCTGACGATGATAAAGGTCATGCCCAGGCTGCCGGCCAGGCGCAGGATCAGCTCATCCATCTCCGCCGAGGTGACGGGATCGAGGCCCGCCGACGGTTCGTCGAGGAACAGGATCTGCGGCCCGAGCACCATGGCCCGGGCGATGGCGGCCCGCTTGCGCATGCCGCCGCTGATCTCCGCCGGATAGCGCTGGTGATAGTCGGCGAGGCCGACCAGCGACAGGTTCATGGTGGCGATCAGGTTGCGGGCCGTTTCCGGCAGGTCGGTGAACTCCTCCAGGGGCAGGCAGAGATTCTCCAGCAGGGTCAGGGAGCCGAACAGGGCGCCGTGCTGATACATGACGCCGATTTTGCGCAGCATCGCCTGCCGTGTCGCCCCGGCGGCGGCAACCATGTCTTCGCCATTGATCAAGATGGACCCCGCTACCGGCCGGTAGAGGCCGATCAGGTGCTTGAGCAAAGTGCTCTTGCCGCAGCCCGAACCTCCGAGGATGACAAACACCTCGCCGCGGCCGACGGTAAAGGAGATATTGTCGAGGATGGTTTCCTCGTCGTAGGCGACGGTTAGCCCATCGACTTCGATGATTGGTATGCTGTCGCGGTCCATGCAGTGTCCCGTGGGGGTAGCCGTGGCAAAGAATTCTGAGACATTTTTGGTGTTGCCAAGGCGCCGCCAACGCAGGCCTGGCCGTGCGCCAAGTCAAGTTGGCGCAACGCAGGCAACGCCGAAAAGGGCCTGAATTAGAAGGCAGGGTTAGCCGCACGGGGCACTAAATGCCCAGATAGTAGTAGAGCACCGAGAACACGCCGTCGCCGATGACGATCAGCACGATGCCGCTGACCACTGCCCGGGTGGCGGCATCGCCGACGGCGCTGGCGCCGATGCCGGTGCGCAGCCCCTGCAGGCAGCCGATGGCGGCGATGATGATGCCGAACACCAGCGATTTGGCCAGCCCGCCGATGCAATCGCCGACGCCGACCGCGGATTGCACCTGGCGAATGTAGGTGACCAGCGGGTAGTCGAGGGACAGCAGCACCACCGATCCGCCGGCCAGCCCGAGCAGGTCGGCAAACAGGGTCAGCAGCGGGGTGACGAACAGCGCCGCCAGCACCCGGGTGACGACCAGAAAGGGCACCGGCTCGAGGCCCATGGTGGTCAGGGCGTCGATCTCCTCGTTGACCTTCATGGTGCCGATTTCGGCGGCAAAGGCCGAAGCGGAACGGCCGGCCAGGATGATGGCGGTCATCAGCGGGCCGAGTTCGCGCAGGGTCGCCAGACCGATGAGGTTGGCGACGTAGATCTCGGTGCCGAACTGGCGCATGGGGATGGCGGCCTGAAAGGCCATGATCAGGCCGACCAGAAAACTCAGCAGGGCGACGATGGGCAGGGCATCGACCCCGGCCTTTTCGACGGTCAGCCACACATCCCGCCAGCGGATGGTTCGTGGTCGCCGCAGGGCCGCCAGCAGTGCCACACTCAATTCGCCGATAAAGTGGATCAGGGCCTGCAGGGCCCGCCAGGTTTTAACTGCCGCCATGCCGGTGGCCTCGGGCAGGCAGCACGGTTCGGGGTGGGGGCTCGGCAGCTCGGTGAAGCGGCTCAGGTCGAACTGGTCGCGAAGTCTGGCGAACTCGTCGCGCAGGCCGGACAGTTCGAACTCACCGCCGCGCAGCACCATGCGTCGCTCGATTTCCAGCAGCAGGCCGATGCCGCTGCCGTCGCAATATTCGATGCCCGCAGCCTCCAGCCGCAGTATCTGCGGTTGTTGCTGCTCGATCAGGTCGCAGGTGCGCTGCCAAAGGGCCGCGGTCCCGGCGACGTCGAGGCGCCCGGCGATGGTCAGCAGCAGCTGCCCCGGATGACTGTCGTCGACGGCCATGGACGCCGGGGTGGCTGTTGTAGGGTCTGCGTTTCCGGTCATGGATAGCTGCTTTGCTTAGAGTTTGTTGAAAAGTTCCTCCATGGCCTTTTTCAACGTCGCCATCGAACTGGCGGGAAAACGAAAAAATAATGGTTTAGCCACAGATTCACACGGACCGATAAGGGGTCCACGGAAAGCACGGAAAGCACGGAATGGTTGGATGGCTTTTTCAGTGTCTTCCGTGCCTTCCGTGGGACAATAAGGATTTTCAGTAATTTATACCGAAACAGTCAGGTCGTCTGGTTCAGGGTCAGCGAATGATTTTCCAGCTGCCGTCCGGCTGCCGGCAGGCAGTGCCGTAGGCCTGCTGCTGCTGGCCGCCGATGACCACGGTCTGCAGGTACTCGCGGCAGTACTGGCCGGCGCTGGTCTGATAGGTTTCGACGGGCGTGACGTTGCCGTAGTTGCCGGTGTCGGGATTGCGCCAGCTGGTGGCCTGGTTGGTGCGGGTATACTCCAGGGCATACTGGGCATTGCGCTCCATGGCCAGGCGGTCGGCCCGGTCGAGGGAGCGGCCCACTTCCTGACCGGCCAGAGCCCCGGCCAGGGTGCCGATGGCCACTGCCACCAGCTGGCCGGAACCGCTGCCGATCTGCGATCCGAGCAGTGCCCCGGTGCCGGCGCCGACCAGGGTGCCGCCGGTTTCCTTCGGTCCCATGCCCGGGGTGCAGCCCGCCAGAACCAGGCAGAACAGGGTCAAGATAACAATGGCTTTTCGCATGATCTTACCTCCCGTGTTTTAGACCATTCAGAGTACTTTGACGGTGTCTGGAATAGTCGTGTTCGGTATCGATAAGACAACGATATCGCGTTGTTTTTTGCTGTCAAGGGCGGTCTTGCTTCAGTCTGCGCAGGGTCTCGATGACCAGCGGTGCCAGACGGCGTACAATCTCTTTGACCCCTTTGGGGTTGGGGTGAATGCCGTCCGCTTTATTGAGTTCCGGTCGGCCGGCCACGCCGACGAGAAAGTCGGCATAGAAGGGCAACTGGTGTTTTGCCGCCAGACGGGCAAAGACTTCGGTGAACTCTGTTCGATAGTTTGCGCCCAGATCGCGCAGGGGCTCAATGCCGGTCAGCAGCACCGGGATGCCGCCCTCTTGGAGTCGCTGGATCATTGCTTCGAGGTTAGCTTCCAGCTTTGCCGGGTGAAGGCCGAGCAGGTTGTCGTTGGCGCCGAATTCGAGCAGCACCAGATCCGGTCCGACATCAAGGGCCTGCTCCAGGCGGGCTCGACCGCCGGCACTGGTGTCACCCGGGATGCCGGCGTTGATCACCTCGGCTGAACAGCCTGCGGCGATCAGAGCTTTTTCCAGCTGTACCGTGAAACCTGCCTTGCGCGGCACGGCAAAGCCGGCTACCAGGCTGTCGCCAAAGGCCAGGATGCGCAGCGGTTGAGCATCGGCAAACGAGTCATCGGCGCTAGCGCACAAAGCGCAGCTCAGCAGCAGATCGGTCGGGGTCATGCCGGCTACCAGGCGGCGCGGCGTCAGCAGGGTTGCACTGGACAATAGAAAGGAAAAGGGCAAGGTCATCGCTGCACCTTTCGCGAACGGGGGACGTAAGGGGTGATCTTGTGACTCTATCTGCTGATCGAAAAAAATCAATAAATTCAGCATGGAGAGCCGCTTCAGCCTGGGCAAAAAATGTTCCTTAATCGTTGCTCTGCCGTTTCAGTGAGGGTAGTCTTTACGGACATAATTAATGGGGTCGGATCGTTCCAACTCGACCAATACACGCTGCCGCCATTGGTTGTTAATCATGCCATGGAAGCAGCAAGACGGAGGAAAACCATGAAAACACTTGAATTTGCCAACGGCGATCAAATGCCTATGCTGGGCCTGGGAACCTGGAAATCTGCGCCCGGCGATGTGTACCGAGCGGTCAAAGAGGCCGTGCGCCTCGGCTATCGACACATCGATTGTGCCCCCATCTATGGCAATGAGACCGAGATCGGCCAGGCTCTATGCGAGGTCTTCAAGGAGGGCATTGTCTCCCGTGATCAGCTGTGGGTCACCTCCAAGCTGTGGAATGATTGCCATGCGCCGGAGGATGTGCAGCCGGCTCTGGAAAAGACCCTCGCGGATTTGCAGCTGGACTATCTCGATCTCTACCTCATTCACTGGCCGGTGGCGATGAAGAAGGGGGT
>JAUWLU010000391.1 GCA_030613545.1 Desulfuromonadales bacterium | reverse complement strand
CGCCTTCGGCATCATTCGCGGCTTTGTCTTTTTACTTGCCGGGCCGATGCGCAACCTGCAGCAGGTGTATCTGACCCTGGTCAAGGGCCACGATGATTACCGGACCTTGATGACCTTTTATCTACGAGTCGCCCTCGGCATGGGACTGATCACCCTGGTCATCGCCTACCCCCTCAATGAAATAGTGCTGGGCAAGGCCATGGGCCTGCGCTTCGATCTGCGCCACTACATCGCCCTGCCTCTGGCTGCCTGTGCCCTGTTTCCTGCTTTTTCAGGAGCCATCTATCTCTATCGCGGCGCTTATTCAGCCAGCCACCGCACCGCTATTCTCGGCTGGGCCACTCTCTGCAAGGTCGCTTATCTGGTCCTCTGCTGGCTGTTGCTGATGCTCAAATCACTGACCGTTCCCGGTGTCGCCCTGGCGATCTTTCTGCTCCTGTCCTGTGAGCTGTGCGAGGCCTGGTTTCTGCGTAGTCGCTTGAAATTCCTTGCATAACGATCTATGCCTGCCTACAATTACACATGGGAGGAGGCAATGCACAAAAAACATCCTTGCCCCGACTGTCGGCAATGCCAGTGGTGCTCCGACACCCGCTGCTCCGTCTGCCTGCGAGAATCGAAACCGTGCCAGCGCAAGCTTTCCCAGGCCGAGCAGATCGCCCTTTACGAAAGCATCAACCGCACCCACCATCAGCGAAAAACGGAGGTCCGCATGAAACAGCGCGCTCTGTTTCTCTGCACCGACGGCTCCTGCCTCAGCCCTATGGCCGCAGCCTTGGTGAACCTCGATTTCGGCGACCGGCTACAGGCCTTTCCCGCCGGGCTGACTCTGCAAAGTATTAATCCGCACGCCGCTGCCGTTATGGCCGAGCTCGGCATCGACATTGGTCATCAGCCGCCCACTCCTCTCAGCCACTATGAACGGGAGCCCTTCGATTATGTCATCGCCCTGTGCGACCAGGCGGTCGATAGTTGCCCGCTCTATTTCGGCGGTGTCAAACGGCAGCCGATGAGCTTTGTCGATCCGAGCCGAACCAAGGGCAGCGAGGAACAGATCATGGCGGCCTTCCGCGCGACGCGCGACGCTCTCCGGCAGCAACTGGGCGATTTCTTCCGCCTGCAGCTGGCTTAACAATGATGGCGTCGCAAAAAGTCCGCTCTACTGCGTTGCAGCGTTTTTTCAGGACTTCGACATACTATATGTATGCCTTCACCCCCGAAAAACCACTACGCCTTGTAGATCGAAATTTTTGCTTAGCCATCTCATGACTTTTTG
>JAUWLU010000344.1 GCA_030613545.1 Desulfuromonadales bacterium | reverse complement strand
CTTTTGGGCCAGGCCAGAAATGAGGATTCCAGGCTACCTCCCAGAGGTGGCCGTCCAAATCGGCAAAGTAGCCAGAGTAGCCGCCCCAAAAGACATCTTGGGCCGGCTTGACGATGGTGCCACCGGCATCATGAGCTTGCTGCAACTGCTCCTCAACCTCCACTTTGCTGGCAACGTTGTGGGCCAGGGTCACGCCTCTAAATCCACTACCCGCTGCGGCCAGACAGGCATCGTCGGCCAGCGCTTCCCAGGGGTAAAGGGCTAGCCAAGTGCCGTTCAGATCGAAAAAGGTGATGTTGTCGCATGATTGCGCTTTCGGCAGACCGAGCCCTTGGGCGTAAAAATGCGTGGCGCGGGCGAGATCCTGTACGCCGAGGGTGATGATGTTGATTCGCGGTTTCATATCTCTTGCCTTGGCTGGAAAAAGGAGCCCGGTTGTCCAATGGGCAGAGCTGACAGCTGTTTCTCCTCCGCTATACATCCATGCCCCTGCGCGGTTTCCGATTCAGGAAATATTGTCAGAGAAAGCCCTGGTAGTGTCAAGGCAATTGCCGAAATTTGATGGCGTCGCAAAAAGTCCGCCCTACAGCGTTGCAGCGCTTTTTCAGGACTTCGACATACTATATGTATGCCTTCACCCCTGAAAAACCACTACGCCTTGTAACTCGAAATTTTTGCTTAGCCATCTCATGCCTTTTTGCGAAAGCATCAAATTTGTTCGTCCAGAGGGTTGCCCCGGTCGCCGAAGATTGTTTTTTGCCTCGCTTTTGTGCTAGGTTTCTCCGGTTTAGCAATCAATGAAAATCACAGGAGAACAACATGCCCACTACTGCCGATCTGAAACGCGGCCTGGTGATCCAGATCGACCAGGCGCCCTGCCTGGTGCTCGACGTCACCTCCCAATCCCCGTCCGCTCGAGGCGGCAGCACCCTGTATAAGACCAAATACCGCAATCTACTCACCGGTCAGGTGCTGGAAAAGGCCTTTAAAGGCGGTGAGCGCATCGACGAGGCCGATTTTGAGCGGCGCAAGGGGCAGTTTCTCTATCCCGACGCCGAGGGTGGGGTCTTCATGGATCTGGAAAACTATGAGCAGTACGAGTTGGCCGGCGAACTGTTCGACGCGGCCAGGGATTATCTCCTCGAAGGGATGGAGGTCCAGCTTGGCGTTTTTGAGGCCCAGGTGGTGAGTATCGATCTTCCCCTTACGGTGGAACTGGTCGTAACCGAAACGGCGCCGGCCATCAAGAAGGCCACTGCCACCGCCCAGACCAAGGAAGCGCTTCTGGAGACGGGTCTTCGGCTGCAGGTGCCCGGCTATCTCGAAGCGGGCGAAAAAATCAAGGTCGATACCCGTGAAGGGCGCTTTATTTCCCGGGCTTGATGCGCCGCGCCACTTGATTTATAGATTCATAGAAAACAGACAAGGAGAGACTGATGCCGTCCGGTACTGGAAAAATTATTAGGGATATTCGATCATTTATTGCTCGCCACGATGAAAATTACGGCAACTGGTATGTCGGTATTACCACCGATCCCATCAGCCGCCTGCTCGACGATCACAAGGTCGATATCAATGTCGACCTGTGGTTGTGCAGCGAAGCTTTCTCCGATAAGGAAGCGCGCATGGTCGAAGAGCGACTTATCTCAGAGTCCGATGTGACCGGCGACTGCAAGGACGGCGAGAGTGGCCGGTTCGTTTATGCCTATCGCATGAGCGACAATACCCAGCCGTAAAGCCAAGGCAGGTTGCCGTCATCCGATCTCAAGCCAAATTTCGACCATTGAATCATGATGGCGTCGCAAAAAGTCCGTCCTACTGCGTTGCAGCACTTTTTCAGGACTTCGACATACCATATGTATGCCTTCACCCCTGAAAAACCACTACGCCTTGTAGGTCGAAATCTTTGCTTAGCCATCTCATGAATTTTTG
>JAUWLU010000323.1 GCA_030613545.1 Desulfuromonadales bacterium | reverse complement strand
GTGGGCAGTTTAACAAAAATAGAAAAATTGAACAGAATTCAACACTATCCAGGCCTCGCTTATGCGGGGCTTTTCTTTTGGAGCGCCGATGCACGATGACAACCTTGTGCTAGACCACGAACGGTCAAGGGGGCTGCAGGGCTACCCGGCAAGGATCTCGCGCAGGCGCTTTTACCAGGCCAGCAGCATCTCTCTCTTTAGCTCGTCATATTTGTGCCGGTTGTAGATGCCGGTGACCGAGCCGTCGACATGGTTGAGCAGTCGACCGATCTGTTCGTTGTCGTAGCCGAGTTGGCCCAGGTGGGTGGCGGCGGTGCGGCGTAAATCGTGGCGCAGTTAGCGGCGAGCTGGTAGTGTTGGTTAAGCTTGACAGGCCCCTGGTTTTGGGCCAAAATGTCCCTGCGCTACAAACCAAATTCCGCATACTTACGCGACAATCTGTAGAGCAAAAAGCATCATTTCCGGTTTAATATCGGCAGGTTGCAGAAATTTTGATTGCCGCCCTAGCTCAGCTGGTAGAGCAACTGAGCGCAAAAAGTGCTATATGACGCCGAAGCTATTGAAGCTTCGGCGTTTTTGTTTGTTTTTGCTCTACAGTGGACGCTTTTTAATAATGCCAAAAAACGGAAAAGCTGTTTAATCTCGGGGCTTTGCAATCTGTAGAGTTGAGCCCTTTTTTTGGGCTATTTTGGTTTTTGCTGGGGGCAGATGGATGCGGGCGAGGCGGTCGCCGTTGGCTTTGCGCGGGAAGCGGTATTCGATGAGAAGGTAGTTGGCAAAGAATCGGATCGTCTCGACGACAGCAGCGATAAGGTCGCGCTGGTCTTCGAAATCGAGCAGCTCGAATTCTGCGCGGGTGATGGCAATGGCGCCCCAGTCGGGTGCGCTCCGCCGCTGGCTGGCGAGCTGCTCCCGGCGTTTTTTGAGGCCGCCGAGGGTGGCTTCGATTTGGCCCCGTTTTTCTTTGGCGTCGGCAAAGTCGATGATGCCTTCGGTGATGGCGGTGACCAGGCGCCGTTTTTGTTCGATGGTGTCGCGCTCCTCGCGATCGATGTCGGCGAGTTGTTCGTCCGTGGTATCTTCCGCCTGGCTGGCCCTCCACCAGGTGGAGAGGTCATCGCCCAGGGCGAGGGTGCCGAAGATGTTGACCAGCACACGGTCATCGATCAGGCCCTGGGGGATCATGCGGCTGTTATGGCAGCTTCTTCGGGTGTCTTTGGCCGTGCAGCCATAGTAGTCGATGAGGCTGCCGTCTTTGCGGGGCCGGGAGGCTTTCCAGGCGCGGACGGTTTTGCCGCAATAGCCACAGTAGAAGAGATCGAGGTTGGATAGCAGGCCGGCGGCGTTGCGGCGGCGATAGCCGCTGCCGCTGGTCCCCTTGCGACGGCCGGCGCGGATGCGCTCGGCCTGATCGGCGGCCATGACGGGAGGCCATTGGCCCTGGATTAGGTCGCCGTTGTCGGGGTCGACGCGCAGCCCCTGGTTGAAGAGCAGTCGGCCGTCGGCGATGGCTCGGCGGACAGTAATGACCGGCATGCCGGTCTGTTCGGCGATGCTGCGGGCGCTGTACTGCTCGGCCAGCTGCCAGACCTGCTGCATTTGTTTCAGCAGGCCTGGGTCAACGGTTAGGCCGCCAAGGTTTTTGTCGTAGACGTAGGGGGCCGGTGGGTTGCCGGAAAGGTATTTGCCTGCGCGGAAGGCTTCGCGCCGGCCTTCGGCCATGCGCCCCTGCAGGACTTTCATCTCGACGGAAGAGAAACCGCCTTCCATGAGCAGCAGCATCCAGTCGCTGTGCTGCTGAGGGTCGAGCATCCGCGAGGGGGTAGCGAGTTTGACGCCGTGCTCGACACAGAGATTGAGCCAGGAGAGGTAGTCTTCGAGGGTGTCGTCGCGACTGAGGCGTGAGAGCTCGATGACCAGGATGATCTGCACCCGCCCTGCCCTGATGTCGGCCTCGAGGCGGGCGCGCTGGCGCAGGTCTTCGGTTTTGCCCTTGGCGGCGCTGGCGTGGCCGTCATCGTAGACCTTGACCTGCCAGCCCTGGGCCCGGGCGTGGGCGGGTAGCTGCTCGCGCTGCACGGTGAGCCGGTGGGCGGGTTTGGTTTTGTCTTCGCGGGATTTGCGGATGTAGATGGCTGCGGTCATGGCGACAGAT
>JAUWLU010000378.1 GCA_030613545.1 Desulfuromonadales bacterium | reverse complement strand
CCGCAAGCGTCATGGCGGCTGTGCCGAGGCCGACGGATCAATTGCGGGTGACGGTGGATCGAATCATCGAAGTATTGCGCAACAAGGATCTTTCCCAAGATCAGATTTTTCAAGAGGTTTCCGACCTGGTGCGCAGCAAGTTCGATTTCCGGGCCATGTCTCAGCGAACCCTGGGCGTCAACTGGAAAAAGGCCACCGAAGAAGAGCAGCGCCAATTTGTCCAACTGTTCGGCAAGCTGCTGGAAGATACCTATCGGGGGCGGATAAAGGCCTACACCTATAACGACGAATATGTCGAATACGTTGGCGAGCGGGTGCGGGGGCGACGTGCTGAAGTCCATACCATGGTGATCGCCAGTCATGAGATCCCCGTTTCCTACAAAATGCGCCTCAAGGGAGAGGAATGGCTGGTCTACGATGTCATCATTGAGGAAGTCAGCCTGATCAGCAACTTTCGCAACAGCTATGCCGAGATAGTGCGCGATGAGGGCTTGAAAGGGCTCCTGGCCCGCATGGAGACGAAGATTCAGGAGCTCGCCGAGAGCCGTGACCAGGGCAGCAGCGTGGAAAGCACGCCGGAAGCGGGGGACAGCAAAGCGCCATGAATCGAACTGCCGGCACCGGATCTGACAGCGCCGTGATGGGTGCGCTGCTGCAAAAGAATCTGCCCCTGTTTCATGCTTTGAGTGAGGAGCAGGCTGCGCTTCTGAAGTCCTACTTTTCCTGGCGGCAGGTAACCGCCGGTCAGGAACTTTGGCACGAAGGGGACTCCGGAGAGTATCTGGCCTTTATCCTGTCGGGGCGTATGCAGCTGAAAAAAGATACCGAATTCCGGGGCAAGCAGGTAGTGGTCGGCGTCTTTTCCCCCGGAGCGGTGGTCGGCGAACTGTCTTTTTCGAGAAACCATGCGAGGGTTGTGACGGCGGCGGCCCTGGAAGATTGCCAGTTGGCCCTTTTGACCCGGTCCAGTTTTGACGCCCTGGTGAACGATCATCCGGCCCTGGGTGTGATGTTGCTTGAGGCGGTGCTGCAGGCGGCCTGCAAGCGTCTCGAAAAGTCTTACCAGCGTCTGGCGGCCATCTTCTGACAGGTCGTGAACATATAGCGAACAGCAAAAAAAAGGCAGCCCGCGGGCTGCCTTTTTTAGAATCCACTGCCTGTGGCAGGGCATTATTCGGCCTCTTTGATGCTGAATCGGATCGGCACCATGACCTGGCCGGGAACGGCCCGGCCGTTCCGCAGTGCCGCTTGAAAGCGCCAGCGATAGACGGCATTCACCGCCGCCCGGTCCAAAATGCGGTAGCCCGAAGAGCGGTTCACCTCAACCTTGCCCACCTCGCCCCTTGCCGTGACGTCCACCAGCAGCAGCACCTCGCCCTCCCAGCCGCGGCGTCGGGCGCTGGTCGGATAGGGCGGCGGCGGATTGGAACCGTAGGCGAGGGGGGTCTCGACTGGCGATCCAGAGCCTGGTCGGCCTCCCCGGCCG
>JAUWLU010000142.1 GCA_030613545.1 Desulfuromonadales bacterium | reverse complement strand
CCTTTAAGAAAATTACGCAGAATCTGATCCTGACAGTCACGATATTGTTTATGTCCCGGCTTGCGGAAAAACGCACTCAATTCGTGCTTGCTTAGACAAAACTCAGCCAATCCGAGCGTCTCCAACACATCTTCGGATTTCATGCTTAAGGCGATTTTTAACTTCATGAAAATAATATTGTTGGTTAAGCGCCTCTCTGGCACGGGCTGTGGGCCTTCCTTTTTACCTCGTTTGTCGATAATCAAACCGTTTAGAAAAATCGCTAGCTGACGGTCACTACATTTCTCATACGCAGGGTCGTCCTCTTTCTTTAACCAGGCGCTGATCTGTTCCCGCGTTACCTGCTGCCCTGCTACGCCAAATAGCGCTATCATTTTCGAATCGTTAAAGTCGAAGATATAGCGAACACGGCGCATGATATCGTTATTTGTCATAGGTATGCCCTGATTTAAATAGCATCGTTAAGTGCAGCACCTGAAAGTGGGGCTGACAAGTCAGGCCGCAACGGTACTCCCCTCGGCTAGGGGGTGAGGCCTTCCTGGGAGGGTGTCGAGCTTAACGGGCCGAAACGAAAAATTGGCTGTTCGAGGCCAGGTTTTTGAGAATTTGAGAGCGAATAGCAGGGCTATTTGGCGAAAATTGTCGGGAATATGGACCGATCAGGCGATTTTGCAGTCGGCTCATGATAAGCTCGACACCCTCCTAGAGCTGATAGTGCCTCAATTTCGACTCCGTAGCAATGGCAGACTTCATCGAGTATACGCCTTTCGAAAGAGCCGCTCCATTTTCTCTGCCGCTGCCCGGTAAAAAGATTTTGCTCAACTTGCAGGATGTGCGATGCTAGCCCCGATCTGCAAACTACACAATTCCCAGAAAAATGCCCACCTCGGGAGAGAACGTGAAGGTATCACCACAGCTCTATTTACTGGACGGGTCCAGTTACATCTATCGCGCCTACTATGGCATTCGCGATCTTGCCACCGCTGGCGGCATGCCGACCAATGCCGTCTTCGGTTTCACTCGAATGCTGCTGGGCCTTTTGCAGGAGCACCGCCCCGATTATCTGGCCGTGGTATTCGACCGTCCCAGAGAAGAGACCTTCCGCAGGAAACTCTACTCCGCATACAAGGCTCATCGGGACGCCATGCCCGAGGATCTGGTGCCCCAGGTTGCGTACATAAAAAAGGTCTTACAGGCCCTCAATATCCCGGCCCTGGAAGCTCCCGGGTTTGAGGCCGATGATGTCATTGCCACCCTGGCCCGCCGCTATGCCGCCGAAGGCATCGAGGTCACGGTGGTTACCGGCGACAAGGATTTGATGCAGATTGTCGCAGACCGAATCTCCCTGCTCGACACCATGAAGGATATGCGCTCGGGACCGCAAGAGGTTCTTGAGCGCTTCGGGGTTCCGCCCGAGCGGGTAGCGGATGTCCTCGGCCTGGCCGGCGATACCTCCGACAATATCCCCGGCGTTCCCGGCATCGGCGAGAAAACCGCGGCCGAGCTGGTACAGCGGTTCGGTAACCTGGAAGATGTCCTTAAGTGGGCCAGCCTGGTGAACGGCAGGAAGCGCCGGGAGAATTTACAGGCCCATGCAGACCAGGCTCGGCTGTCGAAAACCTTGGCAACGCTCAGAGATGATGTGGCCCTGGAGGTTTCCCCGGCCGATCTGCAGCGACAGCAGCCGAACCTTGCGGACTTGATTCCCCTGTTGCGGGAGCTGGAATTCGAGGCTTTGGAGATCGCCTTCACCCCGCCGCCAGCGGGTGTGGTGGAGATCTACAGCGACGGCTCGGGCCGGGACTCGGGACCCGGGGGCTATGGCGTGATCCTGCGCTATGGTGAGCACGAAAAGGAACTCAGCGGGTTTGAGCCCGCGGCCACTTCGCAGCGCATGGAACTGCTGGCGGCGATTCGAGGCCTGGAAGCCCTGCATAAGCCGCAGACGGTACGCCTGTTCAGCGATTCCCAGTATCTGGTGCGGGGCATGAGCAACTGGATTCACGGCTGGATTCGCGACGGTCGCCTCGAGACCCCGGGCGCCCTTGCCAACCAGGACCTCTGGCAGCAGTTGCTTGCCCTCTCCCGCCAACACGAGATTCGCTGGGAATGGGTGCGGGGTCATGCCGGGCACCCATTCAATGAACGGTGCGACAAATTGGCCAAGCGGGCCGCCGATGAGGGCATACAGGCAGCGGCCGCAGCGGATCAGGGCGAAGAAGCGGAACAGCAAGAGGAAGTGGCGGAGCAGGTAAGTCCTGTGCCGGTGGCAGCGATTCTTTTGGAGCCAGGTCCGGTCGGGGAGGATATGGATTTCGAGGCCGAGGATGACGGCCAGCTGAAGCTGTGTTAGTTTCCCATCCGAAACCGACAACTTCATGGCCTGCGGCAGCAGACGATCAAGGACTTCGAATATGAAAATACAGAAAGTGACCGAAGAAACCCGCGCTAAGGTCTATGCCCTGTTGCGCCGCGCCTTTCCCGGCAGCGAATACGAAGCCGACCTGGTGCAGGCCCTTCACGCCAAGGACAAACCGGCCCACGAATGGGTGGCTATTCACACCAACAAGGTCATCGCCTACATCGCCTTTTCCCAGGCCTATCATGGCCATGAGGTTTGCGGGTTGCACCTGGCGCCCATGGCCGTGGCCCCCGATTTTCAAAAGCAGGGGGTAGGCTCGGAACTGCTTCGCTTTGCCTTACGGCAGGCACCGATCAAAAGCCAGCCCCTGTTTGTGTTGGGCAAACCCGGCTTCTATAAACGGTTCGGCTTTGAGCCCTGCAGCCTGCCCATCTGTCCCTTTGATAAAAACAATGCCCATTTCCTGAGCCTGCGCAACACGACCACCACCAGTTTCACCGTCGGCTATGAGCCCGAGTTTAAAACCGCTGCCAAGCCGCCCAAAGCCCAAGGGAAGAAACGCCGCTGAGTCGGCCGAGGGGGACGCCAGCGCTTTTCAGCGGTTCAGTCCGCGGCGAGGGTGCGGTGTTTCAGAACTTCGGCGATGAGCTCCCGAGCCCATTGCCGGTCGCCGTCACAGCACCATTCGGCGATGCAGGTCACATCCTCGCGATTGGCTTCGCGTCCCTCCTTTTGCGCCGCTGCTAAGGCTGCCAACCTGCCGATCAGATCCTTTTCCCAGAAGTATTCCTCGATGGTCTTGTCGCCGCCCTCCTCCGCTATGCGTATTTCGCTGCAGGGGACCAGGGTCTTTAAGGTTCGGTGGGAGAGGCCCAGGGCGTTGGCGGCTGCGGCGATATTGAGCAAGCCGCTGCCCTTTTTCTTGCGAAGAATACTCCGGCCGGGCCGCGCCTTCGGTTTGGCAGGGCTCGGACAGAGCGGCCGCAAATGATCCAGCAGTTCGGTTATTTCATCGGCAGCGAAATCCCCGACCGCAAACAGGGTCTGGTACAGAAAATCGCCCGCCTCCAGGCGACCTTCGACGGCCGGGGCCGCCGCGGCCGCTTCCCGCTTTATCCGCAGCGACGCATCGAACTCGAAGTCGAGGATGTCGCCATGAGACTCCTCTTCCTCCAGGTATCGCTCGATCAGCTTGTGTTTGAGCGGGCCGTCTGCGACGAAAAAGAACACCTCGCCCCGCAGGCGACCGAGCATTGCCATTAGTTCAGAAATCATGTCGCTCACTTGATGGGGAGGAGGGGCTGGGGGCAGGTCCAAACAGGAACTACTTCCGCTTGGTTCCAGGGGGGGGGCAGTTCGTTGACCTGTCGGACGGGCACTGCCCGTCCTGCAGGTCAGCGCAATCATCAGTCCGTGCGGTTGGTGATCTCGATCAGGTGGTAACCGAACTGGGTCTTGACCGGGCCGAGGACCTTGCCGACTTCGCCGGAGAAAACCACTTCGTCAAATTCCTTGACCATCTGTCCAGGGCGAAATTCACCCAGGCCACCACCCTGTTTGCCGGAGGGGCATTTGGAGTGCTGCTTGGCGACTTCGGCGAAGTCTTCACCCCCTTCGATCCGGTTTTTCAGGGCGATGCAGTCTTCCTCGGTAGGCACCAGGATGTGCCGGGCACTTGCTTTAGCCATGATAAATCTCCTTTTACGACTTGAATAATAAAGCGGCTATTCTTACCCGATCTGCAGCCCCTTGTCCAATCTTGCTCCTCGGCACCCCCCCCATTCGGGGGCACAAGGCCATTGTCGCCGAATGTCTGAACGTCAAATCCGATCCCATAGGGACCCCACCTTCTTATTTCTTGATGCCGTCGCAAAAAGTCCGTTCTACTGCGTTGCAGTGTTTTTTGAAGACTTCGACATACCATATGTATGCCTTCACCCCTGAAAAAGCACTACGCCTTGTAGGTCGAAATTTTTGCTTAGCCATCTCATGGCTTTTTGCGAACCCATCATTTCTTGCGCACAGACCTGTATATCAAAAATCCCGCCAGAAGGACTGCTGCGATGCTCCAAAAAAGGCCCGACCGCCAGAGGTCTGCCAGGTTCGGCCCAACGTCAAGGCGCCAGGGGGTGAGAATGAAATTGTTTAAAAATTCACGGAACATCAAGGCCTCCACGGCTTAATCGCCAAAGAAAAAAGTCTATCGAATGTCCCCTTCTGGTTCCTATCGTATTATATCGTGCCGGGAGGACATGAGTTAAACAGTCTGCCAATATTTCTGCCAGCGCTGGCTGGCCGCATCCCGGCTGAACTCCTCCGGCAGCCGGCAGAGACAGCCCTGTTGTTGATCAAGGGTCTCTTTGCTTGGTATCAGCGCCAGACATTGGCAAGGCCGCTCAGCAACCGAGAAACGACAGCCGTCAGTCCCGAGAAAGGCGCATCCAGAGGCCAATGACCGGGGAGCGGGCATCGGCACGCCAGTCTTCTCCCATAACACCAGCCCCAATGCAGGCAATTCTCCGCGCAGCTGTTCCACCGTCAAGCGTTGGCCTGGGAAAAAGATCGAAAAAAAGCGCTCTGGATCGACCCAGATTCCGGGACTTGCCTGACAGCACCGTCCGCCACATTCCCGGCAGAGGGGTAAATTCAGGGAGTCTCTTTTCTCTAACAGCATGGGCTGCATTCTCAAAAAATGGCCATCGGCGGGACTAGTTTAATTTAGCCGCGATGAAAGCGGTGGTCCAGGCGGCCTGAAAATTATACCCCCCGGTAATGCCGTCAATGTCCATGACTTCTCCGGCAAAATACAGATTTTCACACATCTTGCTCTGCATCGTATTAAAGTCGATGCTTTCCAGACTAACCCCGCCACAGGTTACAAACTCATCCCTGAACTGGGTCCTTCCTTTGACCGAATAACCATCATTGGTAAGCACGCTTACCAGCCTGTTTAACCCGGCCTTTCCGAGCTCTCCCCACTTTTTGCTGGGCGACAGGTCACTCTTTTCAAGCAAATAACTCCATAATCTTTCAGGTAAAGAGTAGGGTCTGACGTTTGATAAAATCTTTTTGGGATGCTCAGCCACAATTCTTTTCAACTCAGCAACGACCACATCCTGGTTACGCACATGAGACCAGTTCACCTGAACCTTAAATTCGTAGCCCTTTTCACTCAACAGCCTCGCTCCAAGAGCCGATAGCTTTAAGATCGCCGGCCCACTCATGCCCCAATGTGTGATCAGCAAGGGCCCCTCAGATTTAAGCTTGGTTCCCTGTATGCTCACCAGGGTGTTGTCCACCACGATT
>JAUWLU010000362.1 GCA_030613545.1 Desulfuromonadales bacterium | reverse complement strand
GGTGCCGGTCCTAACCGCTTCCACAAAGGCGCTGATTTCGGCCATCAGGCTGTCGCCTTCCTCAAACTCCTGTTCCTTGAGGGCAATACCTGGGAGACCGGGAATCGGCAGGCCGGAACAACCCTTGCGGCAAACGGCAATTTTGCGTTTCTGGTAGTCGATGGAGAAGTAGGCATCCGACTGGAATACGCGAATCTTCCGCATGGCGTATTGGCTTACCCGGCTGGCGGTCACGTTGGCCACGCAGCCGTTGTCGAATTCGATCCGGGCGTTGGCGATATCCACTTCGCCCGACAGGATCGGCACCCCGACCGCACTGATGTGCTTAACGGCAGCCGGTACCATGCTGAGGATGATATCGATGTCGTGGATCATCAGATCGAGCACGACGTCGACGTCGGTACCGCGCGACCGAAACGAGGTAAGGCGATGGGACTCGAGAAACATTGGATTGTTCAAGATACCGCTGAGCGCAGTGATGGCCGGATTGAACCGCTCCAGGTGCCCGACCTGCAACGCCACCCCCTGCTGCTCGGCAAGCCGAATGAGTTCCTCGGCCTCGGTGGCCGTCTGGGTGATCGGTTTTTCGACCAGCACATGGCAACCGGCTTCGAGCAACTCCCGGGCCACCTGATAATGGGCACAGGTCGGTACCACGACCGACGCCATATCGATACGGTCGAGAATCTGGCGGTAATCACTGAAGGCCGAGGTACCGACTTCGGCGGCCACGGCGGCAGCCTTCTCCAAGTCACTATCGACCACCCCAACCAGATCAACCCCATCCAGAGCCGCATACTTCTGTGCATGAAATTTGCCCAGATATCCGACCCCGATTACTGCAGCACGTAAATTAGCCAACGGAGGCCCCCTACGGTTTAGCGCGCGATCCCCCGCGAGCTGTTGCGAATGAAGGCGACAAACGCTTCGAGTTCCTTGCAGCCCTTCAGCTCCGCCTCGATCTGCTCAAGGGCCTCTTCAATGCGCAGACCGGAGCGGAAGACCAGCTTGTATGCCTGCTTGATAGTGCGAATCGCCTCGTCGGAAAAGCCGCGCCGTTTCAAGCCGACCTGATTGATGCCCACGGTCTTGGCCCGGTCGCCCTGGGCAATGGTGTAGGGCGGGATATCCTGGGTAACCATGGAACCACCGCTGATCATGACCTGGCTGCCGACCCGGGTGAACTGATGAACGGCGCACAGGCCGCCGAGAATGGCGAAATCGTCGACCACCACGTGACCGGCCAGGGTCGCGCTGTTGGCCAGAATAACCTGATTGCCGATCAGGCAGTCGTGGGCGACATGGGAATAGGCCATGAACAGATTGTCGTTGCCGATCACTGTCTCACCGCCGCCGTCCGGTGTCCCCCGGTGTAAAGTGACGAATTCACGCACCGTATTGCGGTCGCCGATCTTCAGTAGCGCTTTTTCCCCTTGATACTTGAGATCCTGCGGGGCAGCCCCGACCGAGGCGAATTGAAAGATCCGGTTATCCCGGCCGATCTCCGTCCAGCCCTCGATGACCGTATGGGGACCGATGGTGGTGCCGGGACCGATGGTCACATGCTCACCGATAATGGCATAGGGTCCGATTTTGACGCCCTCGGCAATCTGCGCCCCTTCGTGAACTATTGCTGTTTGATGTATCATATTTCCTCAAGATTTTTCGCG
>JAUWLU010000284.1 GCA_030613545.1 Desulfuromonadales bacterium | reverse complement strand
GTCACGCCTTACGCATAACGGAATTTCAACCCCACTCATCACTCATCACTCATCACGCCTTACGGATTTCATCCGCTCTGAACCCCATGCTTTTTCATCAGATCGTAGAGGGTCGGGCGGCTGACGCCGAGAGTTTCGGCGCTACGCACGATATTGCCGTCCTCCTTCTCCAGAGCAACCAGCAGCAGTTCCTTCTCGAGACGCTGGCGGGCCTCCTTGAGGGTCAGGCCTTCATAGTCTAAGGCCATTCCGGCCTGCGCGTCCCCAGCAGGCTCTTCGACAGGCGCCGTGTCGACAAACCCCAGATCACCAGGCTCCAGAAAAGGCTGGTCGGCCATCACCACCGCCCGCTTGATCTTATTCTCCAACTCCCGAACATTGCCGGGCCAGGCATAGCTCCGCAAAGCCTCCCTGGCACCCTGGCCGATACCCCGCACCTTTTTGCCAAACTCTCCACTGTAGCGATGCAGGAAAAGATGAGCAAGGAGGAAGATATCCTCGTCGCGCTCCCGTAGGGGGGGCAGTTCCATGCTGATCACCCCGATGCGATAAAAAAGATCTTCGCGAAAACGACCGCCGCCGATAGCCTGTTGAATATCGATGTTGGTCGCCGCCACCACCCGCACATCGACTTCAATATCCTCTCGGCCGCCAACCCGCTGAATGACCCGCTCCTGCAAAAAACGCAATAGCTTGACCTGCAACGCCGCCGGCATCTCGCCGATCTCATCGAGAAACAGCGTCCCGCCCTGGGCATATTCAACCTTGCCCTTGACCAGAGACTGGGCACCGGTAAAAGCCCCCTTCTCGTGGCCGAAGAGTTCCGACTCCAACAGATTCTCCGGAATCGCGCCGCAGTTGATGGGCACAAAGGGGCCGTCCTTGCGCAGACTGTTGTCGTGCAGGGCGCGGGCCACCAACTCCTTGCCGGTGCCGCTCTCACCCAGAATCAGTACAGGCACATCGACGGAAGCCACCTTGCGGATAGTGGTAAAGACCTCCTCCATCTTCGCACACTGGCCGAAGATCCCCGACATGGAGCGCTGCTCCGCCTGGGTGGCCTGCAGCAGACCGCGGTTTTCCTCTTCCAGGGCCGCCAAGTGAAAAGCCCGCTGCAGAATGGTCTTGAGCTCCGCTAGTTCAATAGGCTTGCTGTAAAAATCGTAAGCGCCGAGAGCGACAGCCTTGAGGGCATTCTCCCGCTCCTCATTGCCGGACAGCACAATGACCTTGGTAGCGGGGGCTTCCGAGAGAATTTCTTTTAAACCGCGCAACCCTTCCGTGGCGCCGTCGGCATCGGGAGGCAAGCCGAGATCCAGGGTCACCACCTTGGGCCGGTGGCTGCGGAACAGTCGCAGAGCCTCTCCGACATCTTTTGCCTGAAGTAACCGGTAATCCTTCTTCAGCCCCCATTTAAGCTGCTGATGGATTTCGGGCGAGTCATCGACAATCAGTAGTTTTTCCATTTTTATCCAAACAGTGATGAGTAATCAGTAATGAGTGAATAGTTGAGACCATTTACGACTTACGGCTTTAAAAGCTTGGGATGTGTGATGTGTGATGGGCAAAAGTTTTAAGCCTTGTGCAGATTACGGACTTCAAACCCCATCACTAATTACTCATCACTAATTACGCCTTACGGATTCCCCGGCAGCCACACGGTAAAGGTCGTCCCCTCCCCCACCCGGCTCTCCACCTCGATACGGCCGCCGTGGGCTTCGACGATGTTCTTGCACTGATAGAGGCCGATGCCGAACCCCGTGGCCTTGGTGGTCTGAAAGGGCTGAAAGAGCCGCTGGCGGATGAATTCTTCGCTCATACCACAGCCCCGGTCGCTGACCCGCAGAAAGGCCGTCTGATCGCCACCGACCTCCACAAGCACCGGAACGCCGCCGGCTTCCCAGGCATTAAGCACCAGATTATGCACCACCGTCTCCATCTCCCCCGTATCGAGCAAGGCCAACACCGGTTCACCACAGAGAGTTACCTGGTCGCCGCCGGCCAGCCGAACCCCTTCGGCGGCCACCTCAAACAGGTCCGTCGCCGCCAGGCTCAGCTCTTTCCTTTCGGTCACGTTCTTAAGCCGGGCGATCAGAGCCTTCATGCGGGCCGTGGTCCCGTCCAGGGTTTCAAGCATGTCCTGCTGGAACTCAGGATCATCCAGATAGTCCCGGGCGTTATCGGTGACCAGGGCCAGATTGGAGACCAGATTTTTCAGATCGTGGACGACAAAAGCCGACACCTTGCCGATGGCCGCCATCTCCCTTGCGCTGCTGAGCTGAGCCGAGAGTTTGAGGTTGAGCAGGGTCGAGGTGGCCTGGCGGGCGAGCATCTTCATCAGGTCGAAATCTTCGTAGTTGAGCCGTTCACCGGCATGGATCGCCCGGTCGAGGAAGATGAACCCTTCCAGGCTCTTTTCGAACAGCAGGGGCACCGCCAGGGTAAAACCGTGATCATGGCAGAACGGCAAAGCACCATCCAGATCCTGCGGATTGTCGTCGGCGATGTTGAAGACCCAGTCCCGGCCGGCCAGAAAAGCGACAAAAGGGCTGCTCCTCTCGAAGGCCTTGGCCAGGCGGTCGACCTGATAACCGGCGGCGAACCGGTAGCAGCCCAGCTCGTCGTCGCGCAGATAGAGGGCCGACCCCCCGCCAGCGAAGGTGTCGCAGTAAAAGGACAGAATCCCCTGCTGCAGCGCCTCGACAGTGCGGGCCGACGAAAGATGGCGCGTGAA
>JAUWLU010000191.1 GCA_030613545.1 Desulfuromonadales bacterium | reverse complement strand
CTCCGGGCGATAAACTTGTGGCAGGTGCTGTGTCGGAGAACGGAGCAGAGCGAATGGGCAAACAAGCGAAGTTTGCGATTTTGGTATTGTTGGTGGTCTGGCAGATGCTCGGAGTCAGTGGCTGCCGTCCCTACGAAGCGGCTCTGGTGTTGGCCGATATTGCCGCTGGTGATGGGCCGAGCCGGCTCAAGCGCACTCCCCGCGGGCCGCAGCGGACGGCGGTCCGTTACCAGACGGCCGGCCGCCCGGGCCAGGGGGATCTCTACCGGCCGGCGGCAGAGATCAAGGCGGCGCGGCTGCTCATTCCGGGGGTGGCCGAGGCCGGCAAAGATGATCCGCGCCTGGTGGCCTTTGCCACTACCCTGGCGCGGGCCGGCTTTGTTGTGCTGGTGCCAGATTTACGCAGCCTGCGGCATCTGCAGGTGAGCCCGGCAGACGTAGACGAGGTGGTGGATGCCTTCGCCTGGCTGGTTGCCGATCCCCAGCTCGCTCCGCAGGGGAGGGCCGGAATGGCGGCATTCAGTTATGCGGCCGGACCGGCGTTGCTGGCGGCCCTTGACGAGTCGATTCGGCAACGGGTGCAATTTATCTTCGCCGTCGGCGCTTATTACGACATTTCCCAGGTGCTGACCTTTTTCACCACCGGCTACTATCGGCACCAGGAGCAGTGGCATTATCTGCGGCCCGCCGATTACGGCAAATGGGCTTTTGTCGCCGCCAATCTGCAGCGCCTCCAGGCGCAGAATGATCGCCGTCTGCTGCGGCGTATGGCCGAGCGCAAACTGGCTGACCCCGCTGCGCCGGTAACGGATTTGGCGATGGGACTCAGCAGCGAAGGCCGGACTCTGTACGAGCTGATCCGCAACCGAGATCCCCGGCGGTCCCAGGCACTGATTGCCGCCTTGCCCGCGGCGCTTCAGAGCGATCTTGCCGCTCTTGATCTGGCCGGCAAGGATTGGTCGCGGCTCGAGGCACGACTGATTCTGGTCCACGGCCTGGAAGATCCCATGATTCCTTATCCGCAAAGCATTGCCCTGTCCAAAGCGCTGCCGAAGGGGTGCAGCAAGCTCTTTCTGGTTCGCGGCCTGGTGCACGTCGATGTCGCGCCGGAACTGCCGGACCGCTGGCGGCTGTGGCGGGCTGTCAGGGCCCTGCTGGCGGCGCGGGATGGGTGCTTTTGAGGGGCCCAAAAAGGAGGACAGATGATTAGCAAGGCATGCTGGGCGGTGCTGATGCTGGTGCTACCAGCCAGGCCGGCCGCTGCCGATAACGAAAGGAGATCCGTGATGACGTCCGAGATGGCGATCGAGTTGACCAGTCCGGTCTTTGCCGAGGGGGAGGAGATCCCCGGCCGCTACACTTGCGACGGCGAGAATATTTCCCCGCCCCTGGCCTGGTCCGGTGCGCCGCCCGGCACGCACAGCCTGGCTCTGATTTGCGACGATCCCGATGCGCCGGTCGGAACCTGGGTCCACTGGGTGCTGTTCAACCTGCCCCCCGGCCTCGACGCGCTGCCGGAGGCCATTCCGGCAGAGGCGGTGTTGGTCAACGGCACCCGCCAGGGCCGCAACGATTTCCGCCACTACGGCTACGGAGGCCCCTGCCCGCCGCGCAGCAGCCACCGCTACTATTTCAAACTCTATGCCCTCGACTGCCAGCTGCAGCTGCCCGCCGCGGCCGGCAAGACCGAGCTACTGCAGGCCATGCAGGGCCACATCCTGGCTGAGGGCAGTCTTATGGGTCGCTATCGGCGTCACTAGTGGCTTTGGGGGCGGCTGATGCATTTCGACCATTTTCTCCAGCGGGCCTGCCCGCCCCTCGCCCTGGAGTGGCGCAAGTACCGCCGGCGGGCCGCCCGCCATAGGCTGCAGGCGCGCCTGGCGGAACTCGGCTTGGAGCGCTGGGAGGATTACCTGCTGCGGCTGGTGAGCGATCCGGCCGAGGCGGCGTTGTTGCCCGACCTGATGCGCATAACCGTGAGCCGTTTCTTCCGCGAGGCACCCCTCTGGAAGGATTTGGGCGAACTGGTCCTGCCGCAGCTGCTGGCCGCCTCCTCCCGGCAGCGGCCCCTCCGGGCCTGGAGCATCGCCTGCGCCGGCGGCGAAGAGCCCTACTCCCTGGCCTTGCTCTGGCGGCACGTCCTGCAGGGCTGCTACCCCCAACGCACGTTGACCATTCTCGCCAGCGATATCGACCGGCCTTCCCTGACGCGGGCGCGCCGGGCCCAGTATGGCTTTTCCTCTTTGCGTGAAGTCCCCGGGGCGATTCGCGAGCGGTGGTTCGTCGCTGCAGCGCATGGCTGGCGGCTGCAGCCGCCGGTGGTGGCCGCGGTCCATTTTCGCCATCATAATTTCATGAGCGATCCCATGCCCGGTGTCTTCGACCTGGTGCTGGCCCGCTATCTGCCCTTTACCTACTATCGAGGGCGGCGTCGACAGCTGGCGGTCCGGCGTCTGTGGCAGGCGCTACGGCCCGGTGGTGCGCTGATGATCGGCGCCAGGGAACAGTTGCTGGCGGAGGAGCGGCGCCTGTTCGCCCCTTGGCCCGGTGTTCGCGGAATCTATCGGCGGCGGGACCACCTTTAGTGGCTGTTGAAAAGTAGCGCGTCTGGCGGGACGCGACCCGCCGGTTTCCGTTTGCGGTTGAATCAGTTACAGGCCGAAGACTGCAAACTGCAACTTCAGGGTCGCCGGTCCCGGCCGGCAGCCGGGAGAGGAGAAAGTCGATGGCGAGGATCGTGATCATCGAGGCGGGCCGCACCTTTCCTGAGCTGGCCCGGCGTTGGGGGGATTTCGGCGACTGGGTCAGGGACGGTCTCGGTGCTGCCGATGACGAAGTGCTGCCGGTGGTGGCCTTTGCCGGGGCGCCGCTGCTGGCGCCGCAGAAGATGGCGGCGGTGGTCGTCACCGGTTCCCATGCCATGGTCACCGACGGCGCGGCCTGGAGCGAACAGCTGGCCGGCTGGCTGGCCGAGGCGGCGCAGTGGGGGGTGCCCCTGTTGGGGATCTGCTACGGTCATCAGCTGCTGGCCCGGGCCTTGGGCGGTACGGTCGGCGATCTGTCCGGCGGCCGGGAGATCGGCAGCCTGCCGGTCCGTCTGACCGCCGCCGGACGGCGCGATCCGTTGCTCGGCTGTCTGCCGTCGGTCTTTACCGGCCAGCTCTTTCACCGTCAGTCGGTGCTTGCGCTGCCGGCCGGAGCCCAGGTGTTGGCGGCCAGCCGGGCCGAGCCCCACCAGGCCTTTGCCGTCGGTGATCGGATTTGGGGTGTGCAGTTTCACCCCGAGTTTTCGCCCGCCGTCATGCAGGCCTATATCGAACACGAAAAAGCAGGGCTTCTTGCGGAGGGGCTCGATCCGGCCGGCCTTGTGGCTGCGGTGCAAGAGAGCCCCTGCGGCGCCGTGCTGCGGCGTTTCTATCAGCTGGTAACGGCGCCGCGGTGCCCAGCGGGGTAAAGGGTCAGGCGGGGGCGGTATCGTCTTCCAGACGGCGGAAATTCGGCAGCAGCTGGATATTCTTGCCGCTGACCCGGATCAGATCTTCTCCGGAAAGTTTTTTCAACAGCCGCGAAAAGGTCTCGGGGGTGGTGCCGAGCAGCAGGGCGATCTCCCGTTTGGGGGCGGGCAGAAAGACCACCCCGGTGCGGTGGGTCTGATCGAGGAGGCGCAGGTAGCGGACGAAACGTTCGCGAACATCGGCGATGGCCAGCTGCTCCACCCGGCCGAGCAGATAGCTGATGCGCTGGGAGAGGGCGCCGATCAGGGCCATGGCCAGCCCCGGAGTCTGCTGAACCTTTGCAAAGAGCCGGTGGACGTCGATGAGCAGCAGCGTAGAGTCCTCAAGGGCCACGGCGTTGACTGGATAGCGGTTGCGCAGTTCCAGCAGGATCTCGGCAAAAAAATCCCCCGGCTGTACAAAGCGGATCACCGCTTCCTTGCCTTCTTCGTTGGCCCGGTAGAGTTTGACCCGGCCGCAGACGAGAAAGTGCAGAGCATTTCCTTCTTCCCCTTCCAGAAACAGCACTTCCTTTTTGTTACGCTTCTGCATGACGCTGATGTCATCGATCAGCGCGTACAGGTCTTCGGAGGTCCTGCCGAAAAAACGCTTGAGAAACAGTTCGATTGCCTTGTTTCGCTCCATCGTCGATCCTTTCCCGAGGTTTGATTCAGTAGGTTTCCCTTTAGGTACCATCAACTGGCGCAAAGCTCAACTGCCTAGAAGAAACTGTCGTTGACAAACCTGGCCGCATCATCGGAGATCAGCCAAGTGATAAGTATGCATACTATATGTTATATGTGCGGCATCAATCCTGGGGCGGGACATGACCGATTTCGATATTGAACAAAGCGTGAG
>JAUWLU010000186.1 GCA_030613545.1 Desulfuromonadales bacterium | reverse complement strand
TTGCCAACGGCAATGGCCAAAGCCCCTCCCGATCCGCCTTCACCTGTGACCGTAACGATAATCGGCACACTGAGGACAGCCATCTCGCGCAAATTGCGGGCAATGGCCTCGGCCTGGCCCCGCTCTTCGGCACCGATGCCGGGGAAGGCCCCGGGCGTATCGACAAAGGTGAAGATCGGCAGGCCGAACTGTTCGGCCATATTCATTACCCGCAGGGCCTTGCGATAGCCCTCGGGATTGGGCATGGCAAAGTTGCGCAGCACCTTTTCCTTGGTGTCCCGCCCTTTCTGGTGGCCGATGATGGCGCAGGGCTCGCCGTCGAAACGAGCGAAGCCACAGACCAGAGCGGGATCGTCGCTATAGAGTCGGTCGCCGTGGACCTCGAACCAGTCGGTGAAAATATGCTCGACAAAATCGAGGGTGAAGGGACGATTGACGTGACGGGCCAACTGGGTCAGCTGCCAGCGGTTGAGATTGGAAAAAATTTCCTTGCGCAGCTTCTCCGCCTTCTTCTCCAGTTTCTGAATGTCGGTGGAAAAATTGACCTGATCGGTGGAATATTCGCGCAGTTCGCAGATTTTACGTTCCAGTTCAACCAGGGGTTTTTCAAAGTCGAGATAGAATTGCATCAGCATCTCCTGACTGCCCCCCTTGGGGACGGCAGATTCAAAACCTAGCAGGCTATTGAAAAACGGCCTGAGGGGCCCATGGGCGGGCGGCCACAATCAGCCGAAATGTTCCGTCAGCCGATTCGGCGAGTCGATTTCATGGTGAAAACCGCTGCCGAAAAGACCAGCAATGGCTCTTTTCAACAGCAGCAAGCTACAGGCCATGGGCTACTCGAAGGTTACGACATTATAGCCGAACAACCGTTCGACCTCTTCCATTATTTCGTCGCTGGCAGCCACCAGTAGATCGTCGGGCAGCTTGAGCAGCGTCTCGCTGCGGTTGGGGATCAGCAGTCGCACCAATGCCCGGCATTTGCCGCGATGGCGAGCCACGATGTCCCGTAGAGCCCGCAGCTGATCGCTATCGAGCCCGGTGGTGTTGAGGCGAAAATTGACTCGGGTGGTCTGCTGCAGATTGACATCCTGCAGGGCCACGATCTTCTGGGCCATGAGCTTGCAGGTTTCCTCGCCGACATCGAGGGTGCCGGAGACCAGCAGCGGCACCTCGCCCCGCAGCAGCTCCGCCGAAGCCTGGTAGACCTCGGGAAAGACCACCATCTCCACGAATCCGCTCAGGTCCTCCAGGGTGACAAAGGCCATGCGGTCGCCCTTTTTGGTCATCAGCTCCTTGAGCCCGGCGACCATGCCGCCGACCTGCACCTCCTCCTTGTCGGCCCGTTCCTGGAGACCGGCGGTATCGCAACTGGCGAAGCGTTTCAAGGTATCGACATAACGGGCCAGGGGGTGGCCGGTGATATAAAAGCCGAGGGCCTCTTTTTCAAAACCGAGCAGCACCTTCTCCGGCCATTCCTCCATATTCGGCAGCTGGCCGTAGCCGTTACCTCGCTGGGAGACGAGCTCTTCGGTGCCGAATAGCGATTCCTGGCCTGCGGCCCGCTCCCGCTGGACCTTCTGCCCAACCTCCATGGCGTCCTCCAGCACATCCAGGTACTGGGCACGCTTGCCGCCGAGGGAGTCGAAGGCGCCGCACTTGATGAGCGCTTCCGCCACCTTTTTGTTGACCTTGCGCAGATCTGCCCGTTCGCAGAAATCGTTGAGGGTGGCAAAAGACTCTTCCTGGCGGCTCTCCATAATCGCTTCGACGGCTGCGCCACCGATCCCCTTGACCGCGCCGAGGCCGAAACGGATCGCTTTGTCGTGCACGGTAAAGGAGCGGCTCGAGGCGTTGATGTCGGGGGGCAGCACCTCGATGCCCATGGAGCGCACCTCGTTGATGTTCTTGATGACCTTGTCGGTGTTATCCATGTCCTCGGTGAGCAGCGCGGCCATGAATTCCACCGGATAGTGGGTCTTGAGGTAGGCAGTATGGTAAGCCACCAGGGCGTAGGCGGCCGAGTGGGACTTATTGAAACCGTAGGCGGCGAACTTCTCCATCAGGTCGAAGACCGCCTCGGCCTTCTTCAGGTCGAGCTTGTTCTCCTTGGCGCCGGCCATGAACAGGTCCTTCTGCTTGGCCATCTCCTCGGGCTTCTTCTTGCCCATGGCCCGGCGCAGCAGGTCGGCGCCGCCGAGGCTGTAGTTGGCCAGCACCTGGCCGATGAGCATGACCTGCTCCTGGTAGACGATGACCCCGTAGGTATCCTTGAGGATCGGCTCAAGCTGGGGAAAGTCGTAGGTGATCTCCTTCTTGCCGTGCTTGCGCAGGATGAAGTCGTCGACCATGCCCGACCCGAGGGGGCCAGGACGATAGAGAGCGCAGGCGGCGATAACGTCCTCGAAGCAGCTCGGCTTGAGTTTGACCAGCATCTCCTTCATGCCCGACGACTCGAGCTGAAAGACGCCGGTGGTATTGCCGGCCGACAGCAGGCGGTAGGTCTCTGCGTCGTCATCGCGAACCAGTTTGAGGTCGAAGTCGGGGTCCTTGCCCTCGCGGATCAGGCGTACCGCATTGTCGATAACGGTCAGGGTCTTGAGACCGAGAAAGTCGAATTTGACCAGGCCGATCTGCTCAACGAACTTCATGGTGAACTGGGTCACCTGGCCACCCGACTTGGGATCGGTATAGAGGGGCAGGTATTCGGGCAGGGCTTTGGGCGTCACCACCACCCCGGCGGCGTGGGTCGAGGCGTGGCGAGTGAGACCTTCGAGAGCCAGGGCCACTTCGAGCAGTTTGGCGACCTGCGGGTCCTTGGCGGCCAGTTCCTTGAGCTTCGGCTCCTGCTCCAACGCCTCCTTAAGGGTGATATTGAGTATCGCCGGCACCAGCTTGGCAATCTTGTCGACCTCGCCGTAGGGCATATTGAGGGCTCGACCGACATCGCGCACCACCCCTTTGGCCATCATGGTGCCAAAGGTGATGATCTGGGCGACGTTGGCCTCGCCGTACTTCTGCCGCACGTAGTTGATGACCTCCTCACGTCCGTAGATGCAGAAGTCGACGTCGATATCGGGCATCGACACCCGCTCCGGGTTGAGGAACCGCTCAAAGAGCAGGTTGTAGGGCATGGGATCGATATCGGTGATGCGGATGGCATAGGTCACCAGGCTGCCAGCGGCGCTGCCACGACCGGGCCCCACCGGGATGCCGTTGTCCTTGGCCCAGTTGATGAAATCGGCGACGATAAGAAAGTAGCCGGGAAAGCCCATGGAACGGACGGTTTCCAGCTCGACTTCAAGGCGGTCGCGATAGGCCTGTTCCTGTTCGGCGGAAAAATCGGGGCGAATCCGACGAATCTCCACCAGGCGTTCGTCGAGCCCCTTGCGGGAATCATCGGCCAGTACTTCGTCGAGGGTCTGGTCCTCGGGTTTTTCGTATTGCGGAAAATGGTAGGTGTTGAAATCTAGTTCCAGGTTACAGCGCTCGGCGATGGCCAGGGTGTTGCTCAGAGCCTCGGGCACCTCCTTGAACAGCGCGGCCATCTCCTCGGGGGATTTGACGTAGAATTCATCGTTGGGAAAGCGCATCCGGTTGGGATCGTCCATGGTCTTGCCGGTCTGAATGGACAGCAACACCTCATGGGCATAGGCGTCTTCCCGGGTCAGGTAATGGCAGTCGTTGGTCGCCACCAACGGCAGGCCAAGCTCCCTGGAGAGCTCGATGAGCCCCTGATTGGCCACATCCTGCTCGGTAAGGAAATTTTCCTGTAGTTCAAGATAGAGCCGGTCGCCGTCGAAGATGCGGGCCATTTCCTCGGTGCGGCGCTTGGCCTCGGCCATCTTGCCTTGATTGATCAGGGACGGAATCTCGCCGCCGAGACAGGCGGTCATGGCGATCAGACCTTCGTGGTGCTCGGCCAAAAGCTGCCAGTCGATACGGGGCTTATAGTAGAAGCCTTCGCGATAAGCGGCCGACACCAGATGACAGAGGTTGCGGTAACCGGTCAGGTTCTGACATAGCAGCATGAAGTGATAGGAGGCTTCGGAGGACCCGCGTGCACTGGTTTTGTCGAAACGGGAACCGGGCGCCACATAAACCTCGCAACCGAGGATCGGCTTGATGCCGGCGGCGTGGGCCTTGCTGTAGAACTCCACGGCACCAAACATATTGCCGTGATCGGTCACCGCCAGGGCCGGCATCTGGCAGGCCACGGCGCGCTTGACCAGGTCACCGATCTTGATGGCGCCGTCGAGGAGGCTGTATTGGCTATGGATGTGCAGATGTACTAAACCAGGGTGGGTCATAAAAACATCCAGCGCAACTCGTCGTCAGGACGGCAGCGGATTGGGGGCCGGGGCTCAAATAAAAAAACCGATATCGGCAGGCGCTGACGCGCGACGATGACCGGCTCACTGAAATCTGGACG
>JAUWLU010000335.1 GCA_030613545.1 Desulfuromonadales bacterium | reverse complement strand
CAAATCGCCTCTTGACACGACCACAATTCCACCCCCAACGACCAGTTCAGCAAGCCCCATGGACGATCCGCTATTTATCGGACGCCATCCTTGAATAAAGCCGTTCTTCGGCTAAAAATTAAAGAAGGGTCGCCGAATGCTCCAGGCCGGAACTGGTGGGCAAGGCCAGATGGTTGCCGGCAGTTCAGCCGTCATTTAGGCATTACAGAAGGGAGTCAAGTCATGACCAACCGAAATTTCGCCCTGATATTCTGGCTATGCCTGTTGCTGCTTGCCACCATCCGCACGGCTCCGGCCGCAGAGCTGCCTCCCCTGCAAAAGTTGCCCCTCATCCTGCCGGCGGATCAGGTATTGCGGCAAGAACTGCTGGAGGGTCCCAACTACCGCATCGAACCGGAGGTGAAAAACGACGGCTTCATCAACGTCTACCGCCTGCAAACCGACTACGGGCCATTGGAGGTGGAGAGTACGGCATTGCTCATGGAGCGGCTTCAGGAACTGACCGCCCTACGGCACATGGAAGAGCTTAAAAAAACCGAGGTCTTCAAAGAGGCCCTGATGGCAGGGGGCAAAGGACCGCTGCAGGCCGCCAAGGGCCTGGTCACCGAACCGGTCGAAACGACCAAAGGCATCGTCACAGGTGTCGGCCGATGGTTCAGCGATGTCGGACACTCCATCGTCAGCGACGATCCGCACCAGGAGGGAGTAGTGAAAACCGTCATCGGTCACGCCCCGGCCAAGCGCAAGTTCGCCTATGAATTCAAGGTCGATCCCTACAGCGATTTCGAACCGCTGCAGGAGGTTTTGAACGACATCGCCTGGGCGGCAACCGGCGGCGGCCTGACGCCGAAGGTGGCCTTCGCCGCCATCGGCGGTACCGCCGGCACCATTCTGCAAGCCACCGGCACGGCGGAAGGCATGCGCAAGTTGGTGCGGGACAAATCGCCGGCCGAACTCGACGACATCAACGAGGAAATTATGCGGCAGATGAACATCCCGACCGCCGCGGCCATGGCCCTACTGGACAATCACCATTACAACCCCCAGGAAAAAACCTTTCTGGTTGGGGCCTTGCAAAGGATGGAAGGCGTCGCCCACCGCGGCACCTTTGTGGCCATCGCCGCCCGGGCGGATGATCCTTCGGTGGCCCGCTCCATGCGCATCCGGGCGGAAATGATGGCCAATTACGCAGACCGGGTAGCAGGCGTCAACAAGATCATCGATCTCAACGGCGTCCCCAGTCTCCTGCGCCAGGACGGGATCGTGGTCGGCCTGGTGCCCCTGGACTACGTCGCCTGGACGGAAGCCCTGCAGCGCAAGGAGCGCGCCTTATCCGCTACCATCGCCCGGTATCCAGAAATCCGGGGCAAGGAACTGCGGATCGAGGGACGTTTCGATCCGGCCGCCCGCATCGCCCTGGAGGCGTTGGGATGGAAACTCAGCGAACGGTTCCGCGAATGACCACCGAATAACAGCTAGGAACTCCTGCCCTGCCGGGGTGGGGCCAGACAACCGCAACCGTCATCCAGCGAAAGAAATGCGATGACCGATTCAGCAACCGCGAATGACCAACAGTGCCGCCTTTCCTGCAGCCAGCCGGCCGCAGACCGGCTGCAGATTACCCTGGCCGGGGAATGGCGCCGCGACCGCCAGCAGCCGACTACCGAAGCGGTCACCGGGTGTCTGGAAGGCTCCGCCGCCGTCCGCCAACTGCAGTTCGACTGCAGCGAACTGTCCGGCTGGGACAGCAGCCTGCTGACCTTCCTGCTGCGGCTCATCCAGCAGAGCGAAACGAAGGGCCTGGCGGTCGACCGGGGCGGGCTGCCGCCGGGGGTGCAGAAACTTTTGCACCTGGCCACCGCGGTGCCGGAAAAGGAGGCGTCCCGAGGTGAGTCGGCCGGTCCATCATTGGCGTCTCGGGTTGGCACCTGGGTGCTCGGCGAGCTGCACACAGCCGGCGAGATGCTGGCCTTTCTCGGCGAGGCGGTGCAGGCTTTTGGCCGTCTGCTGCGGGGGCGGGCACGCTTTCGCCTCTCGGACCTGAC
>JAUWLU010000312.1 GCA_030613545.1 Desulfuromonadales bacterium | reverse complement strand
TAATCTGTTCGCCAGTGAGGTATTTCTTGCCATTCCGGTTCTTAGTACCCTATCCATGCGTCAAGTGACAGAACTTGCCCTGACCCTCAGCCTGTCGTTGGTTTCCTTTATTCTGCTTTTGCTGGCGGTTTTTCTCGGTGGCGTTTCCCTGTGGCGGGATGTAGAGCGGCGCTATACCCATAACGTCTTGACCTTGCCCCATAGCCGAACTCGCTATTTGCTGGGGCGCTTTACCGGTACCGCTCTTTTCCTGCTTGGGACTGCAGCTCTTTTGAGTCTGCTGACCGTATTGGTCGTCCTTCTGGTTGCAAGCAATTATCCCCCGGACCGACCAATCTCCTGGGTTACGGTGGTTGCAGCTCTCGGCTTCGATGCCTTCAAGTGTCTGCTGCTGGTGGCCTTTGCGGTACTCTTTTCTTCGGTCAGCACCTCCTTCTTTCTGCCGGTCTTCGGCACCATCTCCGTCTACCTGGTCGGTGGTGCTACCCAGCAGGCTTACGATTACGTGCTCTCTCCGGCCGGCCAATCGCTGTCACCGGTGGCACAAAAACTCGCGCAGGTGTTGTATTATCTCCTGCCGAATCTGTCCGCCTTCGACCTCAAGGTCAATGCTATCTATGCCCTGCCTCTCGATTACTCTGCTTTGGCGCTGACTTTCGGTTACGGTGTCCTCTACATGGCCTTTGTGCTGATCGCTGCTGCTGCTGTCTACTCCCATCGCGAGCTCGGATAGGGCGGTTATGAAGCGTTACCTTGTCTCGGCCCTCTGTGTGCTGGCTGCCTACCTGGCTATCCTCGGGCCCTTTACTCGGGACATGGCGCAAAAACCCTATGCCGAAAGACTCGGCATGATCCCGCACCCCACCGTGCTGCAGCTACTTTTTCCCGACTACCAGGAACTCCTCGGCGCGAATATCTTGGGTCGGGTCATCCTCTATTATGGGGCGTTGGCTGATGACGTGGCTAACCCCGGCAAGGTGCAACTTTCCGCTGACTATCCAGCCATGTCGCGAGCTGTTCATGCCGCTTTGCGCCTTGATCCCTACAATATGGACGGCTATTATTTCGGTCAGTCGATTCTGGTCTGGGACGTGGGTCAGTACAAACTGGCTACAGAGTTGCTGGAATACGGTATGCAGTATCGGACCTGGGACTGGCAACTGCCCTTCTTTGCAGCCTTCAACGAAGCCTATTTCCTGAAGGATCGTGCCGCAGCGGCCCGTCTGTACATGCGTGCCGGAGAATTGTCGGGCGCAACCCTTTTCAAATCCTTGGCCGGTCGCTACTTGCAGGAGGCGGGTGAGACCCAGATGGCCATCGACTACCTGCAGACTCTCGACAAGGATGCCAGGACCCCTGCAGTCAAACAGGCCCTTCAGGTCAGAATCGAGACCTTTAAAGCGGTGTTGACTATCGAGCAGGCGCGGGATCGCTACGCCGAGGAGCAGGGTCGACTTCCTGCGGATATCGAAATTCTGTTGTCGACTGGGTACCTTGCGACAAGGCCGGTCGACCTCTACGGTGGTGAGTTCTACCTGGATGAAAACGGACAGGTTCGAACGACCAGCAGGTTTGCCTTTGCTGCGCCGCGGCGGTCTGCCGTCGATGACACTCCGGCACCCTCTCCCGATAAGTGAGTGATGAGTATGACCACAGCACCGATTCGCATATTTCAACTGCAAAAGAGCTACCGGGGCAAGCGCGGCAAAAAAGTTGAGGCGTTGCGCGACCTGTCCCTCACTCTCGTCCCCGGTGAAGTCTTTGGTTTTCTCGGCCCGAACGGCGCTGGCAAGAGTACGACTATCAAAATCTTGATGGGGCTGATCCGTCCGAATGCTGGGGATGCACAAATTTTCGGGGTCTCGGTTGACGATCCCGCCTCTCGCCGCAGGGTGGGTTTTTTGCCTGAAAACCCGGCCTTTTATGACTTTCTGACGGCTCGCGAATACCTCCGTTTCGTCGGCGAGTCCTTTGCCATGTCGTCGGCTGCCATCCGCACTGAGAGCGAACGGGTGCTCGAATTGCTGGATCTGACCACGGCTGCCGGACGACCGATTCGCGGCTTCAGCAAGGGCATGGTGCAGCGCCTCGGCATCGCCCAGTCGCTCCTTCATGATCCCGATCTTTATATCCTTGACGAACCGATGAGTGGTCTTGATCCCATCGGCCGGGCCTTGGTCAAGGAAATTATCCTCGACCTGAAAAGGGCGGGTAAGACAGTTTTTTTTAGTACCCATGTGACGGCAGACGCCGAGCGAGTCTGCGATCGTATTGGTGTGATTATCG
>JAUWLU010000132.1 GCA_030613545.1 Desulfuromonadales bacterium | reverse complement strand
GTCTTAGCACAGAAAAAGCCCGTCCAATACCTGAACGGGCTTTTTCCTCAACAGAGCCGATGGAGAGCAATGGGCACGCTGCGCCTACCGCAAGTCCCTCAGGGCTGGTGTGCCTTTTTCGATGCGCGCTTGGCGGCAGCGGGATGTTTCTTAGCCGCCTTACCTTTGTATCCGCCACCGGGTTTGCCCGCGGGGCGACGCTTAGGCGGCTTACCCTGGTGGGGCGAGCTGTCGCCACCGGTGTCGAGACAGAGCTGCAAGCGCTGGCCGCAGACCCACACCTGCTGCAGGTGGCGGAACATGGCCGGTGGCATGTTTTCCGGCAGATCGACCAGAGTAAAATCGTGGAAAATTTTTATCTGGCCGATATCGCGATTGCTGATATTCGCCTCGTTGGCGATAGCGCCGACGATATGACCCGGCACCACTCCATGCACCTTTCCGACTTCGACACGGTAGCGTCGCAGGCCTTCATCGCCCGAGCCGCGCCCGGCGCCAGAGAACCGCGGGCCGGATGGTGGGGCAACCTCCGCAAAGGTCTCTTCCTCGGGCAGCAGCGGACGGTCCTGCTGCAGCAGGTAGGCCATGGCAGCAGCGATTCTTCGCGGCTCGACCTCATATTCCTGCTGGCATCTATCGACCAGCTCTTCAAAGAATGCCAGATCCTCGCCCTGCATGGCACTAAGGATCTGCTCCTTGAACAGGCCAACCCGACGCTCGGTGATATCCTGGCGAGTCGGCAGCTTCATGGGGGCGATCTTCTGCCGGGTCGCATGCTCGATAGCGGCCAGCATGCGCCGTTCCCGCGGAGCCACGAACAGAATCGCCGATCCCTCACGCCCCGCCCGGCCGGTACGACCGATGCGATGAATGTAAGACTCGGTATCGTAGGGAATGTCGTAGTTGACCACATGACTGATGCGCTGCACATCAAGACCTCGCGCGGCCACATCGGTAGCGACAACGATATCGAGGCTTCCACTCTTGAGCCGTTCGACCGCCTTCTCCCGCAGGGCCTGGGTCATGTCGCCATTCAGAGCAGAACTAGAAAAGCCCCGAGCCTCAAGCTTTTCGGCCAGTTCCACGGTAGCGATCTTGGTCCGAACGAAAACGATCATGGCGTCGATCTCTTCGGCTTCAAGAATCCGGGTCAGAGCATCGAGCTTGCCCAGTCCCTTGACCTGCCAGTACCGCTGGCTGATGGTGGCGACGGTGGAGGTTTTACTCTTAATCCGCACCTCGACGGGCTCACGCAGATGGCGGCGGGCTATTTTCAGCACTTCATTGGGCATGGTGGCTGAAAACAGCGCCGTCTGGCGTTCCTGCGGCGTGTGCTGGAGGATCTGCTCCACGTCGTCGATAAAGCCCATCTTGAGCATTTCGTCCGCCTCATCCACCACCACGCAGGAGAGGCGATCCAATTTCAGCGTGCCGCGGCGCAGGTGATCCTGGATACGCCCCGGGGTGCCGACCACGACATGGACGCCGCGCTGCAACTGGCGCAGCTGTTGCCCCATGTTTTGACCGCCATAGACCGGCAGCACATGAAAGCCCTTCAGATGCCGGGCATAGGTCTGCACCGCTTCGGCCACCTGCAGTGCCAACTCCCGAGTGGGGGTCAGCACCAGCACCTGCGGATAGCGCGAGGCCAGGTCGAGACGGCTCAGCAGCGGCAGGGCAAAAGCGGCAGTTTTACCGGTGCCAGTTTGCGCCTGGCCGAGCAGATCTCGCCCTTCCAACAACGGCGGAATGCTGCGTGCCTGAATGGGCGATGGGGTTTCGTAACCGATCTCGTCGATCACCCGGGTGATTTCCGGTGCGAGAGACAGATCGGCAAAGCTTGTAATTGTTAGCGTTTCTTCAGTCATGAATAACCTGTTCGGAAAAAGCTCGGAAGGCCGGAGGAAAGCGAGCTATGTGAGGACAACACAAGAAATGGCTCACCCCGACCTTCTGAAGGGGTTGAAAACCACCCAGCATACCACTTAATTGGAACAATATGCCAGAATTTTCGCCATCGGCCAGGATTATTTATCAATAAGTACCGCTAAAGCCTTGATGGATAGGTCTGATACCGTCGGTGACCTTGAAGATTAAACAAAAAAGAGGTTAGCGATTCAATCGCTAACCTCTTAATTTTTATGGTGCCGAAGGGGAGACTCGAACTCCCACGTCCCTGCGGACACTAGACCCTGAACCTAGCGTGTCTACCAATTCCACCACTTCGGCTTGAAGCGAAGCAACTTATAACAAAACAGTTATCTGATTGCAACAAAAAAATTATCGCAAAAAGCTCTTGCCAATGTGAAAGAGCAAAACGGCACGCCACCTCAGGGACGCGGCCCCGAATGTCCTAAGCCTTGAAACAAGTTAAAATCATCTTCAAAAACCCTTTTTACCGCCGAGGGCGCAAAGAACGCAGAGAAATTCAATAATTGTTGACTATTCTCTTTATGCCGTCCTTGGCTCGTACACCAACCTTTTTCTCAGGCATTTTGCCTTTCCTCTGCGCCCTCTGCGTCCTCGGCGGTGAAACGATTTTCAACCCCTACCGTAAGTATCCTCAACACGCACAATATCATCCTCACCCAGATAACTGCCCGACTGCACCTCGATCAGTTCCAGCGGGATGATGCCGGGATTCTCCAGTCGATGAGTGACACCGAGGGGAATACAGGTCGACTGGTTTTCCGACAGGGTAAAGCTCTCCCCATCCTTGGTAATGCGCGCCGTGCCCTTGACCACCACCCAGTGTTCGGCCCGGTGATAATGTTTCTGCAGCGAAAGGCTGGCCCCGGGATGGACGGTAATGCGCTTGACCTTAAAGCGTTCGGCCTGGTCAATGCACTCGTAACTGCCCCAGGGGCGATTGACCCGCCGATGGAGCAACGCTTCGCCCCTGCCCTGCTCTTTCAGCTGCGCCACGATGCCTTTGACGTCCTGCACCCGGTCGCGGGCAGCGACCAGCACCGCGTCTGCGGTCTCTACCACCACGTGGTCCTGCAATCCCACCGCCGCCACCATGCGCCCGGAGGAATGGAGGTAGCAGTTACGGGCATCCTCAATCAGCACATCGCCGCGCAGCACATTGCCACTGGCATCACTGGGGCCAACCTCCCAAAGGGCCGACCAGGAGCCGACATCGCTCCAACCGGCATCCAGAGGGATCACTGCCGCAGCATCGGTCTTTTCCATCACCGCATAGTCGATAGAGTCCTTCGGGCTGGCGGCAAAGGCCTCCTCATCCAAACGAACAAAGTCCAGATCCGTCTGTGCCTTGGCCAGCGCCTGCCGACAGCAGGCCAGCATCTCCGGCGCGAATTTTTCAAGCTCCTCCAGGTAGCGCGAGGCACGGAACAGAAACATGCCGCTGTTCCAGTAATAGTCGCCGGCAGCCAGGTAGGCCTCGGCGGTGGTCTGATCGGGTTTTTCGACGAATTGAGCTACCTCGAAGGCGGTGTCCCGGACGGGGGACGAAGGACGAGGAGCGGAGTTTTCCTGGCAACAACCAGAATGAAAGTTTGCGCATTCCGTGCCCCCCATTCCCCGTTCCGCCAGCGAAGCGCCCGCCCGGATATACCCGTACCCCGTCTCCGGCTTATCCGGCACAATACCGAAAGTGATCAACCGCCCCGCGGCGGCCAGCGGATTCCCGAAATCAATGGCTGCCCGCAGAGCCGAATCGTCTCGAATCACATGATCCGCCGGCAACACCAGCAACACCGGATCATCCCCTGCCCTTTGCGCTTGCAAAGCGGCAACAGCCACCGCCGGAGCGGTATTGCGCCCCACCGGCTCCAGCAAAATCGCCCCTGCTGGACATCCCGCCTGATGCAACTGTTCCGCCACCATAAAGCGATGGCTTTCGTTGCACACCACCAACGGTTCGCCCAGCCCTTCAAGACCATTGAGCCGAAGCAGGGTCTCCTGCAGCATGGTAGTCTCATTGACCACCGGCAAAAACTGCTTGGGATAAAGCTTGCGGGAAAGGGGCCAGAGACGGGTGCCACAACCGCCGGAAAGAATTACCGGAATCAACATACGTAGTTCCTGATCTGTTTCGGTCGCTGTTTAACAGAAGACTTGAAGAAACCCCACACTATCAAGGGATCTCAACCAGCAAGTCTGGAATGGCTTCTCGCAGTTGTTCAGCAAGAATTTGTTTGGCCGCGGCGACAGGCGCAGGCCGTGGCAGGAGCCGGTCACCCCGTTCAGGGCGCCGTGATGGAGGATTCGGGGATACAGGTCGCTCAATGCATCGCCTCAAAGTTTGCCAGTGAAACAGTCGAAGCCGTCGGTATATTCCTCAACACGAATATCCCCGCATGCACGAAGCCATCTATCTTGACCCACCCTGCCAATCTGATTATAATGTCATTGACATTCAAGAGCATTAAAGGAGGTGAACATGTTCCAGATTACCGCCCGCTTGCCGGACGAGGTTGTCTCGGCACTGGACCGAGCCGCCAGAAGTCTACACCGGAGCCGCGCCGAGGTGGTTCGCCAAGCCATCGAAAGCTATCTCGAGGACTTCGAAGACTTGAGCGTCGCGATTGATCGCCTGCGTGACCCCGCCGACGAGACCGTCAACTGGGAAGAGGCTCGCCGTGCCCTACTCGCTGAAGATTAAACGAAGCGCCCTCAAAGAAATCCAGGCCCTACCCAAATCCGAGCGCTTGCGCATCGTAGAGGCCATCGATCGGCTACCCGACAATCCTCACATTGGCAAACTGCTCAAGGGCGACCTCTCGGGCCTGCGTCGCATACGCGTCGGCATTTACCGCATCGTCTACGAGATCAACGAAGGACAGGTCTTGGTTCTCGTCCTGCACGTCGCCCATCGAAAAAACGTTTATCGTTGAAGGGCATAACCCCCATCCCAAACCCTCCCGAACTTTCCCATTCCTCCCCCCGTCATGAAAACCAACCCTAGGAGAGTGTTGCAAAGGGAGCCTCTGGCGATCCTGACAAATCGGCGGTTATCCAGGTACAAACCCGACCACTCCCTTCCGCAATATTGGCCCTGATACTGTCCGCGACCCTTACCAGTTGATTTCCGATCACATCCTTGGCCAGACAATCCCAATCCAAAACAATTTTCCAGATCTCATCCGCCAACTTCACCCCCTAAATGCCTATTTTAAGCTCCAGAAAGGCTTGAATTCGCATTGTTTTTAAATGAATTCGGACACTTAACTTGGTCCTACCCCGCGGCAACCCTTACCTCCCGCAACGGCTTAAGGTAGCTGCCTGCCCCTGCGCCAGCCTGCAACTCGTCATCGAGAAACAATGCCAGCCGATCAAGCAGCTCGGTAGCAACGGCCGGCACTGGGGAGGCATCCATTTTCGTCCTGGCCTCGCGAATTTGGCGTACGGTCTCCAGGCGACTGTAAGGCCGGGCGCCTTTCATGGCCGAATCGACCAGACCCAGTCCTTCGAGTTTTTCCAGGGCCGGATAGACCCAACTATCGAGGGGGATGGTATTGGATACCGCAGACAGAGCGGGAGTAACGGGCAGCAGATAGAAACCAGCCAGCAAGACGAATAATATCAAGCGAGACATGTATTTATCACTTCTCGGGAAAAACATTCTAAAACAAGCGGCAGCCAAACTAATGAATTGTAAATGAATCAAACACTAATGCAAGCAAGCTTAATAAACCAATCCCCACCTAGAGCATTCATAATAATACTGAAATATTCAAAGCAGGGATCTCGCTCAATAGACATGGCGTTTAGTCAACAATTGTAGGTTACGCATATTTCAAGCCAAGGAGTACCGGCTCAAAATTAAAACATATATAACTACATCCTTCGCTACAGAGCCCAATAAGACAGGCCCCTATCAGCAATGCCCTGCCCGTCCAGCACCACCTTGACATCGACCACCACACCACAGCCGTTGCCGTTGGAGCAGAGCTGCTTGAATTGCTCGCAGGTCATGCCTGTGAAAACATCGTGGGCCACAGCCAGAACGACGCCATCGACCGGCCCAATCTCCTCGAGACTCTGCAGTTCAATGCCATACTCCTTGCGCGCCTCTTCGGCGTCGGCCACCGGATCGTGAACCACAACCTCGACCTGAAAATCCCGTAATTCGTCGATGATGTCGACCACCTTGGTATTACGGATGTCGGGCACATTCTCCTTGAAGGTCAGACCGAGAACCAGCACCCTGGCGCCCTTGACTGCCTTGTCGGCCCGTATGAGCTGCTTGACGGTGGTCTCGGCAATGTACTTGCCCATGCCGTCGTTGATGCG
>JAUWLU010000064.1 GCA_030613545.1 Desulfuromonadales bacterium | reverse complement strand
CGGTCTTCAAGATGGTGGACAAGATCGCGGCCACGCCCGCCACTGTCCTGATCAACGGCGAGAGCGGCACAGGCAAGGAGCTCATCGCCCAGAGCATCCACGAGCGTAGCGGGCGTTCGAGTGGCCCCTTCGTGGCCATCAACTGCGGCGCCATTCCGGAAAACCTGCTGGAAAGTGAACTGTTCGGCCACGAAAAGGGCTCCTTTACCGGCGCGACCCAGCAAAAGGCCGGCCTGTTCGAGGTCGCTGACGGCGGCACGGTGTTCCTCGACGAGATAGCCGAGCTGCCGGCTATGATGCAGGTCAAGCTGCTGCGGGTACTGCAGGAACAGGAATTCCGCCGGGTCGGCGGCACCAGGGAAATAAAAGTCGATGTCCGCCTGGTGGCAGCCACCAACAAGAATCTGGACAACATGGTGGCCGAAGAAAACTTTCGCGAGGATCTCTACTATCGCCTCAATGTCATCCGCGTCGATCTGCCGGCTCTTAAAGAGCGCCGGGAGGATATCCCGCTGCTGGTCGAGCATTTTCTACGCAAATTGACCGGCGACGCTCAACTCAAGGTGTCCGAATCGGTCATGCGCTGTCTGCTCGACTATCACTGGCCCGGCAATATCCGCGAACTGGAAAACACCATCGAACGGTGCGTGGTGCTGGGCAACGACGGCGAACTGGCCGAAGACAGTCTGCCGCAGCATATCGGCAGCACCGTGGTCAAGGGTGGTGCGGCAATCGAGGACTTGCCCGAAGAAGGCCTCGATCTGGACGCTTACCTCGGCTCCATCGAACAGGACATTCTGCTCAAGGCCCTGGACCGTTGCGGCGGCGTACGCAAGAAGGCCGCCGAACTGCTCTGCATCTCTTTTCGTTCCATCCGCTATCGGCTGGCCAAATACGGCATTGCCGGCGAGGGCGAGGATGATTAGCCTCGCCTTAGAAAAATGATTTGCAAAACGGGGTTTTCTGCCCTTGCTATTTGCATAGGGAGAAATTATAATTTTGAGCGTTTAATCCTTTTTCAGAGGTCATTTATGACCCGTTATGGTTTTGGTTTGCTAGTGCGGATCAGAGACAAAAATTGACAGAGAAGAGTGACGTTTATTGTCGTCGACAGTGCCCGGATAATGGGTGTTCTTTGGTAAGTGTCTGAAAGAAAAGAATTTCGGCTTTTGGCATTGTCGTTGCTATCGTATAGGGTACCTCGCTCCGGAGATTATCAAATACTGGCTTTTCGGGGCCGTTGCCTTCAACTCAGAAAGGAGATCACAAACATGTTGAACAAGTTGAGAAAGTCACAAAAGGGTTTTACCCTGATCGAGCTGCTGATCGTCGTGGCGATCATCGGCATCCTGGCGGCTATCGCCATCCCGCAGTTTGCCTCGTACCGGCAGAAGGCTTTTAACTCTGCAGCCCAGAGTGACCTTAAGACCATCAAGACCTCACTTGAAGGGTACTACACCGACACTTATTACTACCCCTTCTAATTGATCATCTGAAAACAAACAAGGAGTGTACATATGAAAACAATATTTTTAACAATCTTTACAGTTTTTTGTTTGGCCTCCAGCGCATTTGCTGTGGCAGACCTTACCGATGATGGTGCACTGGCTATCGGTGGTGCACCTGATTCCAATGGTAATGATACCAACAGTCTGACTATTGGTCTTTCTCCGAGAGTTACGGCCCGGTATTTTACCGATGGTACTGATGAAACTTCTGCCCAGTGGTATGCAATTGCCACACTTCATCCCGGTGGCAATGTTGGCTACGGTACTGCTCAGGATGTCAATAATGTCTTTATGAGGTCTTACGATGCTGGCGCTGCTGTCGCTACTGTCGTTGATACCATTCCGGAGGAAGCAGATCCTGAAGCCACTGAAGTTACGGAAGCTGATGGAACCGTAACGACCGTAGCTGCAGCGACGTGGACTAATAATGGATGGAGTTTAACTGCTCCTACGAACTAAATTGTTTTTTTAGTATTTAACAAATATGGCCCTACCAGCGTGGGGCCATATTTGTTTTCACAAAAGCTACTTTGCTCTTTAATGGTTAGATTTGTATGAATCTGATATCTTTTAACAACGTCTGTAAGACCTATGATCCCGGTCTGTTTAAAAAAAAGATTCAGGCGGTTAACGATCTGTCCTTTGATCTGCAGCAAGGTGAAGTTTTCGGACTGATCGGCCCGAACGGCGCTGGAAAGAGCACCGCCATCCGTATGCTGCTGGGACTAATCCGCCCTGATTCCGGCACCATTTTTTATAAGGGCCGGCCGCTGCGCGAAGGGTCCATCCAGCAGGATATCGGCTATCTTCCTGAGAATCCTTATCTGTATGATCATCTGAACCTTCTTGAACTGCTGACATTTTGCGGGCGGAGCTCTGGCCTTGACGCGGACGCCATCTCCGAGCGCGGCACTGCGCTGATGACCAGGCTCAATCTGCTGGAGGCGCAAAAACGTCCCTTGCGAACCTTTTCCAAAGGCATGCTGCAACGTGCCGGCATCTGTTTTGCCCTGCTTCACGATCCTTCCATTGTGATTCTCGACGAACCCATGTCGGGCCTCGACCCGATTGGGCGAAAGATGGTGTTTGACCTGGTGATGGAGCTGAAAGGGGAGGGGAAGACGATCTTCTTCTGCTCGCATATCCTCAATGATGTGGAGCGCCTGTGCGATCGCATCGGCCTAATGAACCGGGGGGGGCTGGTGCGCCTGTTCGCGCGGGCGGATTTTCCACAGAACGATGGCAATACGGTGATTTTACACGTTGCCCCACTCAGCGCGCCGCAGCGGCATGACCTCCAAGCGCTGGGGGGGCGTCTGCGCCAGGAGGAGGGGGAGATGTTGCTGGCTGTTGCCGAGGATTGTTATCACCCGGTGAACAGATATTTGGAGCAACAGGGGGTGGCGGTTCTCGGCGGCCGTTCTGAGTGGGTGTCTCTGGAAGAATTGTTTATGGGAATCATCAAGGAGCAGGAGGCATGAGAGGCATTCTTTCGCTGGCGGTGATCACCTTCAAAGAGGGGATTCGTAACCGTTCATTGTTCGGCATCGCCTTGCTGGCTCTGTTTCTGTTTGGGCTGAACATCACCGTCGCTGGGTTCTTCATGCGGGACATCGGCAAGGTGACCGTCGATATGAATCTGAGCGCCTTGTCGGTGGCCGGGCTGCTTTTGGTATTCTTCGTGGGCGTAAACTTGATGGCTAAGGATATCGATCGCAAGACCATTCACCTGGTGCTCTCAAAGCCCATATCCCGGATTGAGTACATCTGGGGGAAATATCTGGGCATCCTGTTCTTTGTCTTCGTTTCGTTAGCGATTTTGTTGGCTCTCTCATCCGCAACCGTTTTTTTCCTGCATGGGTCCTATCCTGATTATTTCGGGCAGTTCACCTGGTCGGTGTTTTTTGTTGCCGCTTTTTTTGTCTTTGTAAAGATTGCTTTGCTCGTTTCTATTGTAGTTTTTTTTAGCTCGATAACTACCAATTCGTTCATCACGCTTATTTTCTCGGTGTGTGCTTTCATTGTTGGTTCGACCATAGAAGAGGTGCTCTTTTACCTTCGGAGCAGCTTTGCCGCTAAGGAACTGGCTATTTCCGATTCACTGCGCCATTTGCTCGAAATCGTTTCTTATCTGGTGCCCAATCTCTCTGTTTTCGATTTTAAGACAGAAGCGGCACACGGTTTGGCGATTGGGTTGGACCGTCTCGGTTTTTCCCTCGCTTATGCGGCTGTCTACATAACGGTTCTGCTGTTGCTGGCATCGCTCATTTTCCGTCGCCGGGAGTTTAATTGATGGGGCGGCTGCTCCTGCTGATCACATTGCTTTTGTCTCTGGGTGCGCACATTTTCGTGAGCCGGCAGGTTTGGGACACGCGGGCTGAGGCAAGACGATCCGGGGAGGCAGCCTATGTACTACCTTCCAGGTTCAGTCGCATACTGGCTCTTGGATATCAGGGGCTTTTTTCCGATTATCTGTTTTTAAAGACCTTGACCTTCTATGGCGAGCGGCAGATGCTGCAAAAACCTCTCAGTGAGGACGACTGGCATTATCTTGTCACCAGTCTCGATGTGGTGACCGATCTGGACCCTTACTTTTTCGATCCCTACATTTTCGCCGAAGGAACTATGGCTTGGGAGGGAAAGATAGCCGAAGCCAACAAACTTCTGGAAAAAGGATGGCGGTACCGCGATTTCGATTGGAGGATACCGTATTTCATTGGTTTCAATTACTTCTATTTTCTTCAGGATTACGAAAAGGGCGGCAACTACATCATGGAGGCCGCCAAACTGTCGGGCAGCCCCAGGTTTTTGCCGACTCTGGCGGCTCGGCTCACCTATTACGGCGGCAAGTCCGAAACAGCCATCCTTTTCCTGAAGGGAATGCTTGCGGATACCGAAGATCCCTCTTTTCGCGCTACTCTGGAAATACGACTCCTCGCCCTGGAAAGGGCCGCCGAACTGGAGAAGATGATCGAACGTTTCAAGGATGACCATGGTCGCTCCCCTAACCAGGTCGAGGAACTTGTCGCTCGAGGCTATATTGATGTGTTGCCAATAGATCCATATGGGGGCCAGTGGATTCTTCTGAAAAGTGGCCGGGTGTTCAGTACCAGTAAATTTACCACCGCACGGAAAAAGGAATGAATGCAGTCAATTTCCCCCATTTATAGTCGTTTACCGCAATCCTGCCAGCCAATCCAACTTAACCCATGTCTCCCGTTGTGTAACCCACGTCCGCTGGAATTACGCCAATATTTTAGCCTTTTTCCTGAAACCAGTGACCATCGCCAGTGATTTGAAAGGAAGTCCATGCCTCCGACGTCTCTGATCGTTGCTATCTTTCTCTTCGGCGCCATCATCGGTTCCTTCCTCAATGTCTGTATCTGCCGAATTCCGGCCGGGCAGTCGGTTATTTCGCCCGCATCGCGCTGCCCTCATTGCGGCAAGGAGATCCGCTGGTACCAGAATGTACCAATCCTCAGCTATCTGCTATTGCGCGGTCGCTGCGGCAGTTGCAGTGCGGCTATCTCTAAACGTTACCCGCTGGTCGAAGCGCTGACGGGGATGCTTTTTGTCTTGGTCTACCTGTGCTTCGGCTGGCAATTTGCCACCCCTGTTTACTGGCTTTTTGTTGCCGCCCTGGTGGCTATCACTTTTATCGATCTCGATCACCAGATTATTCCGGATGCCATCAGTCTGCCCGGTATCGTGATCGGTTTTTTGTTGGTACTTTTTGTTCCCTGGATTTCCTGGTTCGATTCCTTGCTCGGCATTCTGCTGGGCGGGGGCAGTCTGTGGCTGGTGGCTGAGGTCTATCACCGTCTGACGGGCCAGGAAGGCATGGGCGGCGGTGACATCAAACTATTGGCAATGATGGGTGCTTTTCTGGGCTGGAAGGCCGTATTGCCGGTGATCTTTTTCGGTTCGCTGGCAGGGTCCCTGGTTGGCGTGCCATTGATGTGGCTCAAACGGGCGGATGGCAAACTTGCCATTCCCTTCGGCCCCTTTTTGGCTCTGGGAAGCTTGGTTTATCTATTGTGGGGCCAGCAATTGCTGGTTTGGTACCTTGGTCTGTGCCAAAGGTGAGACTCTATGGGCTGTGGCGACTTTGAGCACAAAGAACAGGTTTTGTTCGCTGAGATAATCGTGGCCAGATAGCGCTGTTGCTGGCCAGGGATCAGAATTCCGCAGCCCTGTTCAGGCGCTTGAAATATTTTAATTCTGTTGACAGCATTTTCCATTGCCCTATAATTGCCCTGATTATAATGTTTCCGGCCCTGTGCGCGTTTGCCTTTCTCACTAAGTGCTTCAGGTGGCGGTTATGCTATGTATTGTTGAGGGATCTTTTCTTCCCGTTGGTCAATTTATAACTGAATTGAATTTAAACAAAAGTCACCTGACGGTTACCGCTTTGGAACAGGGCATAGTATCTGGCATGTACTTTGCTGTGACAAGTTGATCCAAGCTGTGTACTCGGCGAGGTTGCTGTTCATAACACTTGCTTACCATCCATCCTAGAATGGGGTCTTTTTGATGCTACAGGGGCTATTTGGAACAAAGAAAGATATCGTTGGCATCGATGTCGGGTCCAGTTCCGTTAAGCTGGTGCAGCTTAAGGCGGTCAAAGGCGGTTATCAGCTGTTGAATCTTGGTATTGCCCAATTACCGCCCGAGGCCATTGTCGATAACACGGTTATGGATTCTGTGGCCGTGGTCGACAGTATTCGGAATCTGGTGGAAAACCAGAAGATCAAGACAAAAAATGTCGCTGCTTCCGTATCCGGCCATTCGGTCATTATCCGCAAGATCTCCATGCCGGTCATGACCGAGGAGGAAGTTGAGGCCTCCATCGAGTGGGAAGCCGAGCAGTTCATTCCCTTTGAGATCTCCGAAGTAAATCTCGATTTCCAGATCACCGGTCCAGACCCCAACGATCCTGCCCAGATGAACGTTATTCTGGTGGCGGCGAAAAAAGACTTTGTCAATGAGGGCTTGACCGTATTCCAGGAATGTGGTTTGAATCCGGTTGTGCTGGATATCGATTCCTTCGCCATTGAAAACGCCTTTCAGGCCAATTACGATGTGGACGAAGGGGAGATCATCGCCTTGATCAATGTTGGCGCCAGCACCATGAATGTGAATGTTCTCAAGGAAGGTGTTTCAGTCTTTACCCGAGATATTCAGACCGGCGGCAATATGTTCAACGAGGAAATCCAGAAGCGTCTTGGCATCAACAGCGAAGAAGCTGAACAGGCCAAGCTCGGTGGAGAAGTTGGTGAGATCGATGCTGCCGTGTTGGCTGAAGTCATGAGTGAGGCTGCCGATACCTTGGCGCAGGAAATTCAGCGTTCCCTTGATTATTTCTCCGCGACATCGACCGATGACAAGGTAGCTCGACTGTTTATCAGCGGTGGCGTTTCAAAGACCTCCGGGATTGATGAGGCTTTTGAGCAGCGTCTCGGTGTGCCCGTTGAGATCCTGGACCCCTTCCGTCGCATCGAGGTGGACGAGGACCTTTTTGATCCTGCATATGTACAGGCTGTTGGCCCCCTCTTTGCGGTCGGGGTGGGACTTGCCATGAGGAGGTTTGGCGACAAATGATTCGTATCAATCTGCTGCCAGTCAGAGCTGCTCAGAAAAAAGCTAGGCTGCAGGGCCAGTTGATTGTGCTGGTGCTGAGCCTGGTTGTGACCGGTTTGATCTGTGGAGGTCTCTACGCGTCTGTGGCGGTGAAGATTTCTGCAGAAAAAAAGGAAATTGCCGAGATCGATAAAGAGATCAAGCGTCTTAAGAAGACCCTTGGTGAGGTTGCCCAGTTCAAGAAACTGCAAAAAGAGTTTCAGGGCAAGCTCGATGTGTTGGCCAAGTTGAAGGCAAAAAAGACCGGGCCGGTGCATCTGCTCGATGAATTAAGCCGGGTCCTGCCGGACAAGCTGTGGCTGGCCTCTTTCAAAGAGTCTAAAGGGGCGATATCGATCAAGGGCGTTGGGCTGAACGAAGAAACCGTTGCTCGCTTTATGCGTGACCTGGAAGCCTCTCCCTACTACCGGCAGGTTGAACTCAAGGTCACCGAGCAGACCAAGAAGAGCGGTCTTAAGCTGCAGAAGTTCGATATTTCCTGTCGGGCTGAGACGCCTGCTGCGCCAAAAGCCAAATAGTGTCCATTTAGGAAAGTCTTAATGGACGCAATGTAGTTTTCATATGGGAAACGAGAAAATTTTTCCAAGGTCAAGGAAGTCAAGTGGTTGCGCGGAGGCGTAGCTATCTACGCCGGACAAACAAACGTGCGGATTGACGCAGAGATTGGTGAAAAAGGCCGTTTCTGGATGAAAACCAAATAGCCATAAAAAGGGTTGGACGATATGCATCCCACCATTGAAAAGATTTTCAACTGGCCTCTTTATCAACGAGTGCTGCTGCTTGCAGGAGTGGTCGTTCTTATTCTGGCCGGCTTTGTTTATTTTGTTTATCTCGAGAAACATAAAGAGTATGTCAAGCTCGAGGAAAAAAAGATTACTCGCCTGGCCAAGGTGCAGGAGGATCGGCGTATCGCCGACAACCTGCCCAAGTTCAAAAGTGAATATGAAAGTATGAAGCGCAAGTTGGATCGCGCTTTGGCAGAGTTGCCGAATAAGAAAGAAATTCCGACGTTGCTGACTAGTATTGCATCTCTGGCTAAAGACAACGGTCTTGATGTGCTGCGCTTTAAGCCTGGCAAGGAAAAACCGCAGGGATTTTATGCCGAGGTGCCGGTAAGCCTTAAGTTGGTCGGCTCTTATCATGAAGTCGCCATGTTCGTCTATGACGTGAGCAACCTGGCGCGAATCGTTAATATCAATAACCTCAAGTTGGATTCCCCCAAGATGCGAGGGGGCAGGAATCTCCTGTCGATCGAGTGCCTGGCGACCACCTTTCGCTTTATCGAGGGCGGTACGGCGCCCAAGAAAAAGAAAAGGAAGAAACGATGATGCGCTTATCCTTCCTTACCGGGCTTTTGCTTATGGCCTTTCTGATTTCGCTGTCGGGCTGTGGCGAGGAAGCCCCTCAGCCGAAAAAGACCGTTGCTAAAAAGAGCAAGGCGAAGGTCGGGGCAAAAAAGCAGGCTCTGCAGGCAAAACCGCCAGAGGCGGAAAAGATCGAGCCGAAGTACGTTTATGAACCGGCCGGTCGTCGCGACCCCTTTTTGCCTTTGATGCAGATTCGCAAGCCGGTTTCTGAAAGTGGTCAGCCCCTGACGCCGCTGCAGAAGTTCGACCTCGGCCAGTTTCGACTGATCGGAGTAATCATCGGTCGCAATGAACCGATGGCCATGGTGATGGCGCCGGGCGGCAAAGCCTATGTTCTGAAACGGGGGATAAAGATCGGCAAGAATGCCGGTCAGGTTATCGATATCCGGGAAGATGCGGTTGTAGTAGAGGAACGGTTCTATGATTTTGCAGGCGAGTACCGAACGAGTGTGCAGGAGATTCAACTTCCCAAGCGGCAAGGAGTATAGTGAAATGCGTCATATGCCATGGAGTCCGTCAGGCGCGCGATTGGTCAGTGCTTTCCGTCTGCTTTGCTTGATGCTGGCGGCGACATTTTTACTGCAGGTCGGCGCGGTGCAGGCCGAACCGGCGAGTGGAGAAATGGCCAGACCCGCAACCGAGGTCAAATCCGTCGATATTCTGGATGGCCAGGTGCTGTTGATGACCGACGGGACCATCGGTAAATATCGCCACTTCAGTCTCGGTGCTCCGCCGCGTCTGGTCGTCGATCTGTATGACATCAAACCGGGTTCCGCTGACAAAACCTATCCATTGAGCGGCGCATTCAAGGGACTGAGGACCGGCGAATATCCGACCAAAACCCGGTTTGTGTTCGATGCTACGGGCGAGCAACTGCCCGAATTTAGCGTTTCGTCGACGGGGCAGGCGGTTCAGGTGGTCTGGGACGAAAAGCCCGTTGTGGGTGAGACGATGCCGGCATCGCAGGAGGGGGCACCGGTGACCGTCAACGCCATCGATTTCAAAGCCGAGGGCGGTCGGTCGGTTTTAACCCTGACGCTTTCCGATTTGCCAACCCTGCTGGAGCCGGTGGCCGAAGGTGACATGATTCGTTTTGGCATTAAAAATGCCGCTATCAGTCGGGCGCTGCGCCGTGCGGTTGATCCGTCGAGCTTTCCCAGCGCCATACGTCTGGTCACACCCTATACCGTATTTGCCAACGGTATTCAGGATGTGCGTTTTGCCGTGGAATTGAAGGGGCCGGTTCCCTATCAATTGCAAAAAGAAGGCAACATCGTTCGCTTCATCGTGGAGGATGGCCCCTTTGCCGAGGTGGCTCCCGCTCCCCTCGCTACGCAGCGGGTACCGGTTGCTATGCCGGCCCTGGGTCTTTCTGCAACAGCTGACCAGGAATTCGTAGCGGATGGCATGGCTGCTGACGCTGCTGTGTCTACTTCCTTTGCACCCACGGCTGGTGCCATCAGTTCGCAAGGACTCACCCGGAGACCCGTCTTTACCGGCCAGAAGATCAGCCTGGTTTTCGACGATGCCAACATCCGGAATATTCTGCAGTTGATCGCGGAGGTCAGCGACCTCAATATTATTGCCGGCGACGATGTCAAGGGAACCATTACCCTGCGCCTGGTGGATGTGCCTTGGGATCAGGCCCTGAAGTTGATCATGGATATCAAGGGGCTGGGAATGCTGCGCGAAGGCAATATCGTGCGCATCATGCCCAAGGGCCAGATTCGCAAAATGCAGCAAGAGCAGTTCACGGCCAGCCGCGCTCTGGAGAAAATGGAAGACCTGGTTACCGAGGTGGTTACGGTAAATTATACCGATGTCGGCTCGGTCGCCTCCAAGAGCGGCAAGCGCTTGACTGAACGGGGCAGCATTATCGAAGATGTTCGCGATAAAAAACTGATTATCACGGATATTCCCTCGGCGGTAGCCAGTATCAAGCAACTGATCGCTCTCCTCGACACACCGGAACGGCAGGTTTTGATCGAGGCCCGCATCGTCGAAGCCAGCTCCACCTTCTCCCGTGACCTGGGGGTGAACTGGGGAATCTCCTACGATAACAATCCGTCCGGAAACACCAGTGTCGCCAATGATACCGGCCTCGGCGGCAGTTTCGCCCTCAACCCGGCGAGTATCGCTGCCGGCAGCGCCGGCTTTGCCTCGGACTTCACCTTCGGTCGGGTCGGCCTCGATAAACTGGTCCTCGATTTACGCATTGCGGCCCTGGAACAGTCCGGCCACGGTCGTATCGTTTCCACGCCCCGCGTCACTACCCTGAACGGCGAGGAAGCGGAAATATCCCAGGGAACCGAGATTCCCTACACCACCATCAGTGACGAGGGAACCAAAACCGAATTTAAAAAGGCTGAGCTGAGCCTCAAGGTGACCCCAGAGATCAACCCGGATGGATCGATCTTTTTGGAAATCGAGGCCAAAAACGATTCCCGTGGCGCTACGGTACCGACCGGTCTCGGTTCGGCACCGGCCATCGATACCAAACAGGCGAAAACCAAGGTTCTTGTGCAGGATGGTGAAACGACGGTCATCGGCGGCATCTTCATCGAGGATAAACAGGTGAGTGATGGCGGGGTTCCTTGGCTGCAGCACATTCCTGTTCTCGGCTACCTCTTCAAGAGCCATTCGGTCAGCAATGAGCGCCGCGAACTGTTGATCTTCATCACGCCGCGCATTTTGAACTAGTAAAACAGGTTCAACTCATCTATTATTCCCAGTGTTTCTAAAAGGACAGGTGCCCGCCTGTCCTTTTTTTCAAGTTACGGGAAGATGCTGTCGCAAAAAGTCATGAGATGGCTAAGCAAAAATTTCGACCTGCAAGGCGTAGTGGTTTTTCAGGGGTGAAGGCATACACAGGGTATGTCGAAGTCCTGAAAAAGTGCTGCAACGCAGCAGGGCGGACTTTTTGCGACGCCATTACGGGAAAGGCAGAACAGAATCATGGAATTGCGTTATCTGACGGCGGGCGAATCCCACGGTCCGGGGTTGACCGCCATTGTCGAAGGCCTGCCGGCTAACCTGGAGCTTTGCGTGGCGGACATCAACCGTCACCTGGCAAGACGTCAGGAAGGCTATGGTCGCGGCGGCCGAATGCAGATCGAGCGGGATCAAGTGGTTTTTATGTCCGGCGTACGCTGGGGCAAGACCCTTGGTTCGCCGATAACCCTGTCGATTCAGAACCGCGACTGGGAAAATTGGCAGAAAGCCATGTCTTCCGCAGCGGAGGATCGGCAGCAGGATATCGCCATCACCCATCCGCGGCCCGGGCACGCCGATCTCAGCGGTGTGATCAAATACCGGCAGGATGATGCCCGCAATATCCTCGAGCGTTCCAGCGCCAGGGAGACGGCCGCCCGTGTCGCTGTCGGCGCCCTGTGTGCGACCTTTTTGCGTTCCCTGGGCATTGAGGTGTTCGGCTATGTTACCGAGATCGGAGGGGTTTGCGCCGAATCCCAAATTGAAGACTATCGCGAGCGCTTTGAGCGCAGCGAGGTTTCTCCCTGTCGCACCTATTGCTCGACCGCCGAGCAGGCAATGATTCGCGCCATCGATGCCGCCAAGGCAGCCGGTGACTCCCTGGGCGGGGTGGTTGAGGTGGCGGTGCTTGGCTTGCCCGTTGGCCTTGGCTCTCATGTCCATTGGGATAGGCGGCTCGACGGTCGTCTGGCGGCCGCGATGATGAGCATTCAGGCCTTCAAAGGGGTTGAAATCGGCCTCGGCTTTGAGGCAGCGCGCCGCCCCGGCAGCCAGGTTCATGACGAGATCGTCCAGCAGGGCGGTCAGATCCGCCGTAGAACCAATCGTGCCGGCGGTCTTGAAGGGGGCATGACAAACGGTGAGCCCCTGGTGGTGCGCGGTGCAATGAAACCGATTCCGACCCTTTATCAGCCTTTGCAGACCATCGACCTTAAAACCAAGGAGCCTTTTGCTGCTGTGGTGGAACGCTCTGACGTGTGTGCTGTGCCGGCCGCTGCCGTAGTGGCCGAAGCGGTGGTGGCTATTGAGGTGGCTTCGGCGATGCTGCAAAAATTCGGTGGCGATGCCATGGAAGAGATTCGGCAGAATCTCGATGCTTATC
>JAUWLU010000316.1 GCA_030613545.1 Desulfuromonadales bacterium | reverse complement strand
AGCGACATGAGAAGTCAGCCGAGGCCATAGTAGTCCGCGTCGATCACGGGCGAAGGGCCGAACCTTGAGTTGTGGAAGGATCCTCTCACAGTGCGAACCGGATATACGGCAGAAAGCAGTTACGGTTGCGCCGGGGCAGAGGGTAGCGGACGGTATCCGCGAGAGTACGCCATCGGTGTCGTGTCCCGTCCATGTTTGGGAACAAATTCCGACCCGTCAGCACGGCATGACTTTTTGCGACGCCATCTTGATTATGGCAGGTAAAATTTTCTATCGTGAGCGCCGCAAGCCCGGCGAAGGTTCCCGTCAGGCCCGTTACATGGTGGTGGCTGTTGCTGACGTTAACCTCAAAATGTTCGGCAAGCATCTGCGCAAATGCGAACTGGAGGCCATTGCTGAAGGGGTTGGAGCTGAGCTTATGGCTCTGCCCCGTGGCGCCAAGCACGAAATGGATGACGACAGCGACGAGTCGTCTTGCGTCGGCAGAAGGTAGCTAGCTGAGAGAAAAGTGCCCTGCCAAATATGCGGGGCCCTTTTTGCCTTGTTTCGTTGCGAGCAACCCCTGAATGGGTGACGGCCGGGGGGCGCAAAGAGGCCTAAACTAAAAAGCCGCCAACACTGAGGTTGGCGGCTCTTATGTTTACATTTTTGAAGAACCCGGGAATTAGAACGGAATGTCGTCGTCGGGATTGAACTGGACGTTTTCGTAACTGTTCTGCGGTGCGCTCTGGTCCATCGACGGCTCCTGCCGGGTTTCGCGACGCGGGCCGGCACTGTTGTCGTCCCCGGCGCGACCGAGCATCTGCATCTGATCGGCGACGATTTCGGTGGTGTAGCGGCTGTTGCCGTCGCGGTCCTCCCACTTTCTGGTCTGCAACTTGCCCTCGATATAAATCTGCTTGCCCTTTACCAGGTACTTGCCGCAGATTTCGGCCAGCTGTCGCCAGCAGACGATGTTGTGCCACTCGGTTTTATCCTGCTGCTGGCCGTCGCGGTTCTTGTAGCGCTCGGTGGTGGCCAGGGAAAAGTTGCAAACGGCGGTGCCGCTGGCGGTATAGCGCAACTCGGGGTCTTTGCCGAGATTTCCGACCAGGATTACTTTGTTAACCGACATAGCGGTGAGCCTCCTCTGTAGATTAAGTTGGCAAGAGTCTAGCGAAATTGGCCGAGCCTGTAAAGTCCTTTGCCGAAAAAGGTTTGACTCCCCTGCGCCCCTCTCTTAGACTGACGCCATCAATAGGTTTATGAAAGGATTTCCGGATGTTTCGCACCCTCTTTTTTCTGCTTACGTTTGTCCCCTGGACCCTGTTCGTGATTCTTACCGGGGTGCCCCTGTCGCTGTTCGGCGCCGATTATCTGCACGCCTATGCCCGCATCTGGGGCCGGGTCAGCCTGTGGCTGGCCGGCGTACGGCTGACGGTCACCGGCCGTGAGCATCTGGCTCAGCATGGTCCGGTTGTCTATATGGCCAACCATGTCAGCAACTTCGATATTCTGGCGCTGTTTGCCGGGGTGCCCGATCAGTTTCGCTGGATGGCCAAGATCGAACTGTTTCGCATCCCTCTGTTCGGCCTGGCCATGCGCCGCGTCGGTTGCATTCCCGTCGATCGGTCGAGCCGCAAGAACAGCGTGCTCAGCATGAGGGAGGCGGTGCGGCGCATCGCTGCCGGCACCTCGGTGGTGATCTTTCCCGAGGGGACCCGCTCTCCGGACGGAACGTTGCAGGCCTTCAAGACCGGCAGCTTCACCCTGGCTCTGCAGGCCCAGGTGCCGGTGGTGCCTTTGGCCATCATCGGCAGCAGCGAGGTGATGCCCAAGCACAGTCGCTGGATTCGCGGTGGACATATCCGCCTGGCGATCATGCCGCCGGTGGCCACAAGCGGCCGATCGGGGGCTGAGCGGGCTACCCTGATGGAAGAGGTGCGTCAGCCCATCGCTGCGGCCCTGCAGGAGGCCGGACAGGCATGACCGAGTCCGCCGCCGATACCCTGAGACTGCTGCCTTTGGGCGGACTGGGTGAGATCGGCCTCAACATGATGGCCCTGGAATATCAGGGCGAACTGCTGCTCATCGACTGTGGGCTGATGTTTCCCGAGGCTTATATGCTCGGCATCGACCTGGTGATTCCCGACGTAACGGTGCTCGACGAGCGCATCGACGACATTCGTGGTCTGGTGCTGACCCATGGTCACGAGGATCACGTCGGCGCGGTGCCCTTTTTGCTTGAGCGGCTCGGCA
>JAUWLU010000012.1 GCA_030613545.1 Desulfuromonadales bacterium | reverse complement strand
TGCGACCCGCGCCGGTTGCTGGTGATCACCGGAGAGCGGCAGGAAATTCAGGCCCACGCAGTGAATCTGGGGGTGCGGGTGCTGGTGGTCACCGGTGGCGGGACGATCGCCCCGGAGCTGCTGGCCACGGCCCGCCAGCGGCAGGTAACCGTGCTCAGTACCAGCTTCGACACCGCTACCGCCGCCTGGCGGGCGCGGCTGTCAACGCCGGTTCACTGCCTTATGGAGCGCAACTGCCCGACCGTGGGCCTGCTCGATTGCCGTGAAGATTTACGTCTGAAACTGCTCTATGGCGGCTGTCCTGGCGTTCTGGTGCTGGATAGCGCCGGTCGGGTTACCGCGGTGGCCACCAAGAGCGACCTGCTGGTGGAAACACCGCTCAAGCTGATTCTGGTCGATCACAATGAGCTGTCCCAGGCGGTGCCCGGGGCCGAGCGGGTGGAGATTCTCGAGGTCATCGATCATCACCGCCTGGGCAACTTTCACACCGAGCGGCCGATTCGGTTCATCAACCAACCCCTGGGCAGCACCTGTTCGCTGGTCGCCACCCTCTACCGTCAGGCCGGCCTGCAGCCGGAGCAAACCTGCGCCGGTCTGCTGCTGGCCGGGCTGCTGTCCGATACGGTACTGCTCAAATCACCCACTACCACCGATATCGATCGGGAGTTGGCCTGCTGGCTAGGAGAGCTGGCGCAGCTCGATCCGCAGATCTTTGGCCAGGAGATGTTCGCCGCTGGCAGCGTGTTGAGCGCCTACGACAGCATGGAACAGCTAATCCTGTCCGACTTCAAGGAATATCGGGCCGGAGAGCGGCTGTTCGGGGTAGGGCAGGTGGAGGTGGTCGGTTTCGAGGAGTTTCATGGTGTCAAACAGCAGCTGGCCGAAGAACTGGCCCATCTGCGGCGAAGCCGGGGTATGGCGGCCGCCGGTCTGCTGGTGACCGATATCGTACGAGAAACGAGTCTGCTGCTGGCCGATGGCGAGGCCGATCTGCCCTATCTGATCGGCTATCCCGAACTGGAACCGGGGCTTTATGAACTGCAGGACGTGCTGTCGCGCAAGAAGCAACTGGTGCCCCATCTGCTCAAGGTGCTGCAGGGCTAGGGGCGAGCAAAATAGATTCCATCTGGTCGTGACGCAAAAAAGCCGGGGTTTGCCCCGGCTTTTTTGCGTTCAGTCGCTTTTTCGATCAGCCTTTCAACTGCACGATCAACTCCTCGGCGCTGGTCACCGGGGCCTGACAGGTTTCGTCCCGGCACAGATAGGCGGAGGTCTGTCCTTCCCGCGCCTCCTTGCCCTGCAGTAGCGGAGTCAGTTCGTTGAGTCGTGTATCGTTCGGATCGGCACGCAAGACCAGGGTGCGCGGCAAAAAGCGCTCGCGCAGGGCGGCCAGCATCGCTTTGCTGCCCGCATCTCCCTCGACGGCCGCCAGCACCACCACGTCCTTGGGGCCGAGGGCATAGTCGAGGGCAGTGTAGAGCAGCGAAGTGCCGGTGGGGTAGCGGGCCGCCTGGGCGAGGCAGGGCTTGATGGCCGCTTCGCCCCGCTCGGTCATGGCTTGATCGCCGGTTAATGAAGCGAGTCGCAGCAGATTCCAGGCGGCGGCCGAATTGCCCGACGGCACGGCGCCGTCGAGGATCGTTTTGCTGCGGGTCAGCACCGTTTCCGCATCCTCGGCACTGTCAAACAGGTTGCCCTGACCATCGCCGAACAGGCCCTCCATATCGGCGGTCAGCTCCAGGGCCAAGTCCAGGTAGCGGCTGTCGAAACCGGCCTGATAGAGTTCGATCAATCCCCAGCAGAAGAAGGCGTAGTCGTCAAGAAAAGCCGGCACTGCCGCTTCGCCCTGACGGTAGCGGCGCAGCAGTCGGCCATCCTCACGGCGCATATGGCTGAGGATGAACTCGGCGCTGGCGCTGGCGGCAAGCAGGTATTCCTCTTTACCGAGCACCGTTGCGGCCCGTGCCAGAGCGGCGATCATCAGCCCGTTCCAAGCGGTCAGGACCTTGTCGTCGCGGTGGGGTCGGATCCGTTCTTCCCGGGCCTTAAACAACAGTTGCCGGCCGAGGGCCAGTACCTCGCCGAGGCGCTGCGGCTCGATGCCGAACCAGGCTGCCCACTGGTTGACGTCCATCTCCAGACGAACAATGTTCTTGCCTTCGAAATTGCCCCCTTCGGATACCTCGTAGCAGTGGCAAAAGATCGTGCCGTGCTCCAGGCCGAGCACCTCCTGCACCTGTTGTGGCGTCCACAGGTAGAAGGTCCCTTCGACCCCTTCCGAATCGGCATCCTCGCCGCTGTAAAAGCCTCCTTGCGGATCGGTCAGGTCGCGCAGCACATATTCGCTGATCTCGTCGACCATGGTGGAAAAGAAGGGGTCACGACTGGCTTGAAAGGCGTCCGCCGCCGCCAGGGTCAGCAGTGCCTGATCGTAGAGCATCTTCTCAAAATGGGGTACCCGCCAGTGGGCGTCGACGGCATAGCGATGAACACCGAAACCGATATGATCGTAGGTGCCGCTCAGGCGAATATTCTGCAGGGTGCGCAAGGCCATGGTCTGGGCATTCTCGAAGTCGAGGCGCTGGCCGAGGCGCAGCAGCAGGGAGAGGTTGTGGGGAACAGGGAACTTGGGCGCTTCGCCGAAACCGCCCCGTTCCTTGTCAAAGGTCTCGAGAAATTTAACATAGGTTTCCTGCAGCGGTTCTTCGTTCAGCAGTTGCCCCTCGGCACTGCCGGTGGCCTCCCTCTCCCGTTGAAGCAGGGAATCGGTCAACCGTTGCCCCGAATCGAGCAACTGCTGGCGATTGCTCTGCCAGGTGCTGCCGATCCGCTCAAGAATATCGATGATGCCTGCCATCTGCCCCCGCGCCTGGCGCGGCATATAGGTGGCGGCGTAAAAGGGTTGCTTGTCGGGAGTGAGAAAGACATTCAAGGGCCAGCCGCCACCGCCGGTCATCACCTGGCAGGCGGTCATATAGGTGTTGTCCACATCAGGCCGCTCCTCGCGGTCGACCTTGATCGGTACGAATAAGCGATTGATGACGGCCGCCACTTCTTCGTTCTCAAAGGATTCGTGCTCCATGACGTGGCACCAGTGGCAGGTCGAGTAGCCGATGGAGACCAGCACCGGCTTATCTTCGCGGCGGGCCAGCGCAAAGGCCGCCTCGCCCCAGGGATGCCAGTCGACGGGGTTCTCGGCGTGCTGCAGCAGATAGGGGCTCTTTTCAAAGATCAACCGATTGTACTGGGCGCCACCGTCGGGAGGTAACTGGCTGATATCTATGGCAGAAAGGCGAGCGACTCGATTATTGCCTTGCATAGCTTGGCTCATAGCAAATCCTTTTCACCACCAAGAGCGAATCAATTAGATGGACTCGCAAAAAGTCATGAGATGGCTAAGCAAAAATTTCGACCCCCACGGCGTAGTGGTGTTTCAGGGGTGAAGGCATACATATGATATGTCGAAGTCCTGAAAAAGCGCTGCAACGCAGTAGGACGGACTTTTTGCGACGCCATCAAATTTGGACGGTTATGAGATCAGCATAACAGGGTTGCCGATACGCGGCAAACCGGGGCCTAGGAGGGTGTCGGACTTATCATGAACCGACTGCAAAATCGTCTGATCGGCCCATATTCCCGACAATTTTCGTCAAATAGCCCTGCTATTCGCTCTCAAATTCTCGGAAATCTGTTCTCGAACAGCCAATTTTTCGTTTCGGTCCGTCAAGCCCGACAACCTCCTAGCAAGTTTATGAAAGCTTGTTGCTCATTTCAACCGTTTTCTTGGTCGAGCAACCGCCGCACCAGATCCAGCAGATCGAGAAACATGGCCGGAGTCATGCGTCCGGTCTGCACATTGTAGCGGCTGGTATGGTAACAGGCAACGGCCAGCAAACCGTTCGGCAGCCGATGCACGACACCGTGGCCAAAAGGGTAGTCCTTTAGCCGCTCGATCTCGCCAAGATCGCGATAGAGTCGCAGGTAGCTGTCAAAGGCACCGCGACCGAGCAACACCACCACCTTGAGCCGAGCCAGACGCTGCTGCTCGGCGAGCAGATAAGGCCGACAATTGGCGAACTCGGCGGCAATCGGTTTATTTGCCGGCGGCAGGCATTTGACCGCATTGCTGACATAGAGGTCGTGCAACTGCAAGCCGTCATCGACATGACTGGCCTCGGCCTGGTTGGCAAATCCGGCCTGATGCAGCAACGGATACATGAAATCGCCGGCTCCGTCTCCGGTGAAGGGTCGGCCGGTGCGATTGGCACCGTGAGCCCCGGGGGCCAGCCCGACCAGAAAGACCCGCGCCGCGGGGTCGCCGAAGCCTGCCACCGGGCCGTTCCAATAGTCCGCCGCGGTCAGGTCACGGCGCGGCTTAAGACTGGCCATATGATCCACCAGGCGCGAACAGTGGCGGCAGGCGCTGAGTTTGTCCAGGGATACGTTGGGCATAAGATCGGCAAGGTCCCGGTTATTTGGCGGACGAGCCGCCGCCAGGCTTGCTTCCCCCCTTGCTGCGGCCGGAGCGTCTGCGCGGCGGCTTGCGCCCTTTATCAGCGGGGCGCCGGCGGTCGTCGGCAGGGGCCTTTTTGCGCGGCACATAGCGCTTGTAATCGTGGCAGAAGTCTTCATCCTCGGGGAAGACCGCGGGGATGCTGAAACCGATGTAACCTTCGATGTCACTCAGGTAAAAGACCAGGTCTTCGTCGGCGAAACTGATGGCTTGGCCGCTGGCGCCGGCCCGGGCGGTACGACCGATGCGATGGACGTAATCCTCGGCATCCTGGGGCAGGTCGTAATTAACCACGTGCGTCACACCATCGATATGGATGCCACGGGAGGCAACATCGGTGCCGACCAGATAATGCAGACGGTTCGCCTTGAAATCGTCCAGAATGCGCATTCTTTTTTTCTGCGGAATGTCGCCGGAAATAACCTCGGCCTTGTAGCCGTTGACCTTGAGGCGCTCGGTGAGGTGCTCGGCCTCGCGCTTGGTATTGACAAACAACAGCATGCGGCAGGGGCCTTCCATCTTTTTCATCAGACCGAGCAGCAAAGCGAATTTCTCCCGCCGGCCCACATGGTAGAGTACCTGTTCTACCCTTTCTGCGGTCACCTGTTCGGGCGCGACGCTGACCTTTTCCGCCAGATTCATGAATTCGTAGGCCAACTCCATGACTCTGTGGGAGAGTGTCGCGGAAAAGAGCATGGTCTGACGTTTTTCAAAGGGCGGCAGCTTGCGCATGATGTAGCGCAGATCCTTAATGAAGCCCATGTCGAACATACGGTCGGCCTCGTCGATGACCAAGGCTTCGATGCGATGAAAGCTGAACACGCCCTGTTTGGCATAATCGATGAGCCGCCCCGGCGTGGCGATGATGACATCGACCCCATCCTTGAGGGCTTGGCGCTGCTTGTCGTAATCGACGCCGCCGAAGATCGGCTGCAGCTTAAAGGGGCAGAAGGCGCCGAGTCCCTTGGCATCCTCCCAGATCTGCACCACCAGTTCGCGGGTTGGAGCGATAATCAGGGCACGGGGATTGTTGCTGGTCTTACTCTCGCTATGCAGCAACCGGGTAAAGAGCGCGATTAAAAAAGCGGCTGTCTTACCGGTACCCGTCTGGGCCTGGCCGGCTACATCCTTGCCCGCCAGGGCCAGAGGAATGGACTCTTCCTGAACCGGGGTCAGATCGGTGAATCCCACCGCCTCGATGCCCTTGAGCACCGGCTGCGGCAGATCCAGTTCGGTAAATTTCATTATGAGGTCCTGTCAGTTTAGTTCCACGCCCATGGCCTCGGCCACGGTATGAATATCCTTGTCGCCACGCCCGGACAGGCAGACCACCACCAGCTGGTCCCGGCGCAAGGTCGGAGCCAGCTTCATCACCTGGGCTATGGCGTGGGCGCTCTCCAGAGCGGGGATGATCCCTTCAAGCTTGGTCAGCACCTGAAAAGCGTCCAGGGCTTCAGCATCGGTTACCGCCTGATATTCGGCGCGACCGAGGTCGTGGAGATGCGCATGTTCCGGACCGACCCCGGGATAGTCGAGGCCGGCGGAAATAGAGTGAGCATGTTCGATCTGGCCCTGCTCGTCCTGCAGCAGGTAGGTCTTGTTACCGTGCAGCACACCGACCCGGCCGGCGCCGATGCTGGCGGCATGCTTGCCGCTGTCGACTCCGAGTCCGGCCGCTTCGACACCGAGCAGTCGTACGCTTTCATCGCCTAAAAAGGGGTAAAACAGGCCCATGGCATTGGAGCCGCCGCCGATGCAGGCCACGGCGTAATCGGGCAGTCGTCCTTCGGCCTGCAGAATCTGGCTGCGGGTTTCGCGACCGATCACCAACTGAAAGTCCCGCACCATGGCCGGATAGGGGTGCGGCCCGGCCACCGTGCCGATAACGTAAAAGGTGTCCCTTACACGAGTAACCCAGTGGCGGATGGCCTCGTTCATGGCATCCTTGAGGGTCGCGGTACCGCTGGTCACTCCCGTCACCTTGGCGCCGAGCAGCTTCATGCGAAACACGTTGAGGCTCTGGCGACGAATGTCCTCGGTGCCCATGAAAACCTCGCACTCCATGCCGAACAGGGCCGCCACGGTGGCCGTCGCCACCCCGTGCTGACCGGCGCCGGTCTCGGCGATCACCCGTTTTTTGCCCATGCGCCGCGCCAGCAGGGCCTGGCCGACGGTATTGTTGATCTTGTGAGCACCGGTATGGTTGAGGTCTTCACGCTTAAGATAGATTCTGGCACCGCCGAGGTGGTCGCTCAGGCGCCGCGCATAGTAGAGCGGGCTGGGCCGGCCGACATATTGCTGCAGATAATACTCGAATTCCTGCTGAAACATCGGATCGTTCTGGGCTTCCTGATAGGCCTGCTCAAGCTCTTCGAGGAACGGCATCAGGGTTTCAGCCACATAGCGACCGCCGAAGGGGCCGAAATGCCCGTTTGAATCCGGATATGGGTACATGAACTACTCCGTAAATTGTTTGGCGTTGCGAATAAAGGCCGCTACCAGTTCGGGGTCCTTGCGACCGGGAGCCCTTTCCACGCCGCTGGAGACGTCGACGGCATAGGGTCGTACCGTCCGCACCGCTTCGGCCACATTGGCCGGAGTCAGCCCGCCGGCCAGAATGATCGGCCGCTGCTGTGCGGCCTGCACGGCCAACTGCCAATTAAAGCGATGGCCGGTGCCGCCGTAGCTATCGGCTTGCCAAGCATCGAGCAACATGCCGCTGACCCGGTAGGCTGCAAAGTCGGCCAGGCTCTGCTGGTCACGAACGCGCAACGCCTTGATCACCCGCCAGGGCGGCAACTGACACTGTTCAGGTGTTTCATCGCCATGCAACTGCAGCACATCGAGGCCGCAGAAACGGGCGATATCGGCGATCTCCCGGGCCGGATGATTGACGAACAGGCCGACAGTGGTCACCAGCGGTGGCAAAGCGGCGACGATTCGGCGGGCCTGTTCGGCAGTAACGCAGCGAGGACTTTTGGCGTAAAAGACCAGGCCCAGGGCGTCGGCCCCGCAACGGGCGGCATGCAGGCCGTCCTCGACCGTGGTGATGCCGCAGATCTTGATCCGGGGGCTGACCGTTTGCGCCATGCCTTCCGCGCAGACCATCACTTCACCTGAGGCAATTTGGCCAGTGAAGCGGCGATATGCTCTTCCGGATAGGCGTAATCTTCCAACTGGCCGCTCAGATAGGCTTCATAGGAGGACATGTCGAAGTGGCCGTGACCGGACAGATTGAACAGAATGGTGCGCTGCTGCCCCTCCTCCCGCGCTTTGACCGCTTCGTCGATAGCGGCTCGAATAGCGTGGGATGACTCAGGGGCGGGAACAATCCCTTCGGTACGGGCAAACAGCACCGCCCCTTCAAAACAGGCGGTCTGCGGCAGAGCGGCCGCCTCGATGATACCTTCGTGATGCAGCTGACTGACCAGAGCGCTGGCACCGTGGTAACGCAATCCGCCGGCATGAATGCCGGGCGGCACGAAATCGTGGCCCAGGGTATACATTTTGGTGATGGGGGTCAGCTTGGCCGTATCGCCGTAATCGAAGGCATAGCGCCCCTTGGTCAGGGTCGGACAGGAACTCGGCTCGACCGCCAGCAGGCGAATCTGCTTGCCGTTGATTTTGTCCCGCACGAAGGGAAAGGCAAGTCCCGCCAGATTGCTGCCGCCGCCGCAACAGCCGATGACCACATCGGGATAGTCCTCGACCAGCTTCAACTGTTCGATGGCCTCCAGACCGATGACCGTCTGATGCAGGCAGACGTGATTCAAAACGCTGCCGAGGGCGTAGTTGGTATCGCTATGGCTGGCGGCGTCCTCCACCGCCTCGCTGATGGCCATACCGAGAGAGCCGGTGGTGTCCGGGTCTTCGGCCAGCATACGCCGGCCGGCCTCGGTGCGGTTGCTCGGCGAGGGAATGACCTCAGCTCCCCACAGTTCCATCAGATTCTTGCGATAAGGCTTCTGACCGTAACTGACCCGCACCATATAGACGGTCGTTTCCAGACCGAAATAGGAGTTGGCCAGGGACAGCGAACAGCCCCACTGGCCGGCCCCGGTTTCGGTCGCCAGGCGCTTGATACCCGCCATCTTGTTGTAATAGGCCTGGGGAATAGCGCTGTTGGGCTTATGGGACCCGGCCGGCGACACCCCCTCGTATTTGTAATAGATGCGCGCCGGTGTTTTCAAGGCCGCTTCGAGACGGTGGGCACGGAACAGGGGAGACGGCCGCCAGAGCTGATAGATTTTCAACACCTCTTCGGGAATTTCAATCCAGCGCTCGCGGCTGACCTCCTGCTCGATCAGGGACATGGGGAAGATTGAGGCCAGATCTTCGGGGCCGACCGGTGCCAGAGTGCCAGGGTGCAGAATCGGCGCCGGCGTATTAGTCAAATCGGCTGCGACATTATACCAATACTTCGGAATCTGATGATCCTGCAACAAAATCTTGGTCTGCATTCGATTCTCCTGGAGAGCCGTTAAAAAATGGGGAAGAGTCGAAAAAAGGGCGAGAAAATCAGGGCTGGTCATGCAACAGTTCCTGCAGCTTGTACTCAAAATCGGCTTCTCGCATCAGACTTTCGCCGATCAGGAAGGCTTCGGCGCCGGCCTGCTGCAAGCGCCGAATATCAGCCCGACAGCGCAGGCCACTTTCGGCCACCACCAAACGATCCGGCGGAATCAGCGGCAACAGGCGCTCGGTAACCGCCAGATCGGTATGAAAGGTCTTAAGATCCCGATTGTTGATGCCAATCAACTCCACGGGTAATTGCAATGCCCTCTCCAGCTCGTCCTCATTGTGCACTTCGAGCAAAACATCGAGACCCAGATCCGTCGCCACCGAGGCCAGTTCAGCCAGAACATCTTGCGCCAGGGCGGCAGCGATCAACAGCACCGCATCGGCACCGGCGGCGCGGGCTTCGTAAATCTGGTAGGAATCGATAACGAAGTCTTTGCGCAACAGCGGCAGGGAGACAATTTCGGCGATCGCTTCCAGGTAGGCCAGGGAGCCCATGAAAAACCGCTGATCGGTCAGTACTGACAGGCAGGTGGCGCCTGCGGCCTGATAACGCCTGGCAATATCACAGGGGTCGAAATCGGCGCGAATGATCCCTTTGGAAGGCGAACCCTTTTTGACCTCGGCGATGATCGCCGTACCGACAGCCGCCTGTCGTCGCAAGGCGGCGCCAAAACCGCGGGGCGCTGCACACTGGACAATGCGCTCCTGCAGCATGGCCAGCGGCACGGTTCGGCACTGGTCCTGAACCTCGCAACGCTTGTGCTGGAGAATTTCATCGAGTATCACTGGTTGGTCATCCTGATAAGATCGTTGAGCTTGAGCAAGGCCTGTCCGCTGTCGATAGCCTCGGCAGCCCGCTCGATACCGGCCCGAACATCGTCCGCCTTGTCTGCCGCCACCAAGGCAAAGGCGCTGTTCAAAAGCACCACATCCCTGCGTGGCCCCTGCTCACCTTGCAGCACCGCCCGTACCAGCTCGGCGTTGCGCACCGCGTCGCCACCCTGCAGGGCGCTCAGCTTGCAGCGCGGCAGGGAGAAATCTTCCGGTTCGACGGTATAAAGACGTACCGTATCGTTGTTGATTTCGGCCACCCGGGTCGGACCGGTCAAGGTCACTTCGTCCATGCCGTCAAGACCGTGAACCACAAAACCCCGTCGGCAGCCGAGCCGGTTCAGAACCTTGGCCAGCGGTTCGACCAGCCCTTCGCGATAGACTCCGAGCACTTGTCGGTCGGCACCGGCCGGATTGGTCAGCGGGCCCAGAATATTAAAAATGGTCCGGACACCGATTTCCCTGCGCGGCCCTATGGCGTGGCGCATGGCACCGTGCAAAGCCGGCGCAAACAGAAAGCCGATCCCGAGGGTATCGACACAGGTTTCGACCTGCGCCACGGTGACATCGAGCTTGACCCCGAGACGCTCCAGAACATCGGCGCTGCCGCAAGCGGAAGAGATGCTGCGATTGCCGTGTTTGGCAACTTTGACGCCACAGGCCGCGACCACGAAAGCCACGATGGTGGAAATGTTAAAAGTCTTGGTGCCACTGCCACCGGTGCCACAGGTATCGAGAATCGTTTCCCGGTCGGCATTGATCTCCTCACGGTCCAGATCCAGCGCCTTGCCGACCCTTACCGGGGTAGCATGGGCCCGCATCACTCGCGCCGCCCCGCTAATCTCCTCGATCGTTTCGCCCTTCATGCGCAGGGCAACGATAAAGGCACCGATCTGGGCAGGGGTCGCTTCACCTCCCATGACCTGCTCCATGACATCGATCATCATGGACTCGTTCAGATCGTGCTCCTCCACCAGCCTGGCAATTGCTTCTTTAATCATGACGGCCTCAACAGGATCAATGCCCAAATCTGCGGAAGAATCAGGACACCTTCAGGAAGTTTTGCAGCAGGCGCTTGCCTTCTACGGTCAGAATCGACTCGGGGTGAAACTGCACCCCCCACAGGGGCAGTTTCCGGTGACGCATACCCATGATCTCATCGGCGTCGGTCCAGGCACTGATTTCAAATTCTTCAGGTAGAGTGGCCCGCTCGACGATCAGCGAGTGATAGCGGGTCGCATCAAAAGGGCAGGACAATCCTTTGAACAGCCCCTGGTGGTCATGAAAAACCGGACTGGTCTTACCGTGCATCAGGTTTTCCGCGCGCACCACGCGACCGCCAAAGGCGCAGGCTATGGACTGATGGCCGAGACAGACACCCAAGATGGGCAATTTACCGGCCAACTGCTGAATAGCGCTTACCGAAATACCTGCTTCCGCTGGGGAGCAGGGGCCGGGGGAGATCACCAACCGCCGCGGCTGCAGGGCGGCGATCTCCTCCACCGAGATCTTATCGTTACGAAAGACCCTCACCTCTTCGCCCAGTTCCTGAAAGTATTGCACCAGGTTATAGGTAAAGGAGTCGTAGTTATCGAGCATCAGCAGCATGTCAATCCAGCCCCTTTCGCGCCATATCGATGGCTTTCATCACGCCACGAGCTTTGTTCAACGTTTCCTGATATTCGGCGGCCGGATCGGAATCGGCTACAATGCCGGCCCCGGCCTGCAGATGAATACGGTCGTCGTGCACAACCAGAGTGCGAATGGCGATCGCCATATCCATATTGCCGGAGAAGGAAAAATAACCCACCGCGCCGCCGTAGATCTCCCGTCGGGCCGGTTCCAACTCATCGATGATTTCCATGGCCCGTATCTTCGGCGCGCCACTCAGGGTGCCGGCCGGAAAGGTCGCCCGCAACACATCGTAGACATCGCAATCGGAACGCAACAGACCGTGCACATTGGAAACGATGTGCATAACGTGGGAGTAACGCTCAATGACCATCAACTCGCTGACCTCGACCGAACCGGTGCGGCAGACACGACCGATATCGTTGCGCCCCAAATCGACCAGCATGATATGCTCGGCGCATTCCTTGGGATCGGCCAGCAATTCCTCTTCGAGGTGCAGGTCCTCATCAACGGTAGCCCCTCGAGGACGGGTGCCGGCTATGGGCCGCACTTCAACCTCGGCTCCGACCTTGCGCACCAGCACTTCGGGAGAAGCGCCGATCACCAGGGTCTTGCCAAAACGAAGAAAGAACATATAGGGCGAAGGGTTCAAGGTGCGCAAGGCCCGATAGACATCAAAAGGAGGCGCACCGAGACGACCGGAGAGGCGCTGAGATAGAACCACCTGTATGATGTCGCCGGCTCGAACATATTCCTTGCATTGTTCGACGGCGGCCATGAATTCGTCGGCGGTAAAGTCGGAGACGAAATCTTCTGCCGGACCGCCGGCCTGTTCGGCAGGAATAGCGGCCAAAGGGCTGCGCAATTGCTCAACAAGGCGGTCGATGGCGACCTGGGCCTGACGATAGGCATTCACCGGATCGTCATCGTCAGCCAATTCGACGTTGCACACCACTTTGATGGTCTGAGCTACATTGTCGAAGATGAGTAAGGTATCGGTTAGCAGAAAGCAGGCATCATAAGCCCCGATCTGCCGGGTGGAGGAAGACGGCAGGTCCTCAAAAAACCGCACCATGTCGTAGCCTAGATAGCCGACTAGGCCGCCGAAAAAGGGCGGCAGACCATCGACCTGCACAGGTCGGTAGGCCGCCATGAACTGCTTGATTTCAGCAAGAGGATCTGTGCTGCTACCGCTGTGAACGACACCGGTTCGATCGAGAACTTCATAGTGCTCGCCGTTGCAGCGGAAGATCTTGCCGGGATTGCTGCCGAGGAAAGAATAGCGAGCCCACTTTTCACCGCCGGCGATACTTTCCAGCAAAAAGGAATTCTGACCGTCATCGATTTTCTTGAAGGCGGATACGGGCGTTTCCATATCGGCCAGAATCTCGCGATAAACCGGAATCAGATTACCCTGATCGGTAAGGGAGCAAAACTGTTCTAGAGAAGGAAAATACATTATGGGCTCCAGTAACTTAAGTAGGCAAAGCTACCATGGACAGCCGCAATCGGTCAAGATTCAAGCCAATGGCCACGACAAAGAAAAAAGGCAAGGAGATGTAACTCCTTGCCTTTTTTCTACAGTATTGAGTTGTACGCTTATTCTTTATCTTCAGCTTCGACTTCGGCCTCGACCGCGACTTCCTCAGCAACCTCTACTACAGGCTCTTCTGCGGGTGTAACCTCAGCAGCAGCAACCGGAACGACCTTTTTAGGACGGGGAGTGAACTCTTCCTCGACCAACTCGATCTGGCAGATCGGAGCGTTGTCACCCTGACGATTACCGAGCTTCAAAATCCGAGTGTAGCCGCCTGGGCGATCTTTATAGCGGGGCGCGACCATTTCAAACAACTTGCCGACCACCTTGCGATCACGAATGACCTGCAGGGCCTGGCGACGGGCGTGCAAATCTCCACGCTTACCGAGGGTGATCATCTTCTCGGCAATTTTCCGCAACTCCTTAGCCCGGGTCGTGGTAGTGGTGATCTTTTCGTGATCGAGAAGCGATGTCACCATGTTGCGCATCATTGCGGCCCGATGACTCGAATTGCGGCCGAGCCGCCTGCCGGTTTTATTGTGACGCATGGTTCTACGGTCCTTTCTTCGTTACTTAACGGGGTCTCGGAGGATTAAAGATCCTCGCTACCCTCACGAATCATCTTTAGATATTCAGGATCGGGGAAACCGTCCAGAGCCATCCCCAGAGACAAGCCCATCTCAGCCAGGATGTCCTTGATCTCATTCAGTGATTTACGCCCGAAGTTCTGGGTTTTAAGCATTTCCGCTTCGGACCGCTGCACAAGATCACCGATCAGGTGAATATTGGCATTTTTAAGGCAATTGGCACTGCGCACCGAAAGCTCTAGTTCATCCACCGAGCGATAGAGATTTTCATTGATCTTTCGACCCTCTTCGTTCTCGTCAACGCCGTGCGTTTCGGCCTCTTCATCAAAGTTGATGAAGATCTGCAGCTGCTCTTTAAGAATCTTGGCCCCGTAGGCAACGGCATCTTCGGCACGAACACTGCCGTCCGTGAAGACCTCGAGGTTCAGCTTGTCGTAGTCAGTGATCTGGCCAACACGAGCGTTGGTCACCGTAAAATTGATCTTCTTGATGGGCGAGAAGATGGCATCGATAGGGATAGTGCCAACCGGTGCCTTTTCATCGCGATTACGCTCTGCCGGAACGTAGCCCTTGCCCATGGCCACGACCATGTCGATCTCCACATCGGCCTCTTTGGAGCAGGCCAGAATGTGATGTTCAGGGTTAAGCACCTCGACGTGAGAACCGGTCACGATGTCACCGGCAGTAATCAACCCGGCACCCTTTTTGACGATGCGAATATTTCGCTCCTCATTGCCGTGCAACTTAAGCAGCACACCTTTGAGGTTCAGAATAATATCGGTAACATCCTCGGTAACACCGGGGATGGTCGAGAACTCATGGAGGACACCCTTGATCCGCACGGAGGTGACAGCGGCGCCCTGTAAGGACGACAGAAGCACTCGCCGCAAGGCATTACCCAAAGTAGTACCGAATCCACGCTCAAAAGGCTCCGCCTTAAACTTTCCATAAGTATCGGACAGGCTGTCCGATTCAATCTGGAGGCGCTTGGGCTTGATGAGATCTCTCCAGTTTTTATACATCCGTATCCTCCATAATGAGGTTACAACCGCCTCATGCCGCGATTACTTCGAGTAGAGCTCGACGATCAGCTGTTCCTGGAACGCCGGAGTCGTCATCTCCTCGCGAACGGGCAGGGTCTTTAAGGTCCCCTTAAAAGCATCCCGCTCCAACTCTACCCAGGAGGGCACGCCACGCCGCATAACGCCGTCGAGAGAATCATTGACGCGCGTGATCTGCCGGCTCTTTTCTCGCAACTCAACGATATCGTTGACCCGCATGAGGAAGGAAGGAATATTCACTTTGCGACCATTGACCAGAAAGTGCCCCTGACGGATGAGCAAACGGGCCTCATTACGGGAACTGGCAAAGCCAAGACGGTAAACAACGCTGTCGAGGCGACGCTCGAGCAGTACCAGCAGATTTTCGCCGGTAACCCCCTTGGCACGATCGGCCTTGTCGAAATAGGTGCGAAACTGCTTTTCCAGCAGACCGTAGGTGCGCTTGACGCGCTGCTTTTCCCGCAACTGGGTTCCGTATTCCGAAACCTTGACACGACCCTGGCCATGAATCCCCGGGGCATAGTTCCGCCGCTCAACAGCACACTTGTCGGTGTAGCACCTGTCCCCTTTCAGGAACAACTTCATATTTTCCCTTCTACACTGACGGCAGACGGGTCCAGTATATCTAGCCAACGTTCATCCTCCTTGTATGGTTAGACTCTTCTGCGCTTCGGCGGCCGACAGCCGTTGTGCGGAATGGGGGTCACATCTTTGATCAGGCTGATGTTCAGGCCAGCGGCCGAAATGGCTCGCAGGGCCGACTCACGGCCGGAACCGGGACCTTTAACGCGAATTTCAACCGAGCGCATACCATGATCCTGGGCTTTCTTGGCAGCTTCCTCAGCAGCAATCTGGGCGGCAAAAGGGGTGCTTTTACGGGAGCCTTTAAAGTTATTGGCACCACAGGTCGACCAGGAAACCACGTTACCGCTGACGTCGGTGAACGTCACGATCGTATTGTTGAAGGTTGCCTGAATATGCGCAATGCCGTTGGCAACATTCTTTTTTTCTCTACTCTTTCTTACCGTCTTCTTACCAGGCTTGGCCATGGTTCCTCCAATTATTTCTTCTTACCAGCCACAGTTTTTCTAGGTCCCTTACGGGTCCGGGCGTTGGTTTTGGTTTTCTGTCCGCGCACCGGCAGACCGCGGCGGTGACGCAGGCCGCGATAGCAGCCCAAATCCATGAGCCGCTTGATATTGGTCGAAACAACCCGGCGCAGATCGCCTTCAACCTGACATCCGCCGTCAATAGCCTCTCTGATCTTGCCGACTTCAGCGTCGGTCAGATCGTCGGTACGGGTATTGGGGTCCACTCCGGCCTTCTGCAAAACGTCCTGGGACAAAGACCGGCCCACACCATAGATGTAGGTGAGAGCTACCTCAATCCGCTTATTTCTTGGTAAGTCGATACCAGCAATACGTGCCAATGTATTTTCCTCCTGATCCGGTTATCCCTGTTTCTGCTTGTGCTTGGGATTTTCGCAGATGACCCTAACAATTCCCTTGCGCTTAATGACTTTGCACTTGACGCAAATCGGTTTGACCGAAGCTCGCACTTTCATTGATTGTTCCTTTGTCCTATGAAGAAGTCGGCTAAAAGGAAGCGCTTGACCGCAGCGGCCCTTCCCTTGCCGGGTGCCTATCAGATCTGGGTTAAAATCTCGGGCCCGTTGTCAGTAACGGCCACCGTATGTTCAAAGTGTGCTGATGGTTGTCCATCGACGGTAACCGCTGTCCAGCCATCCCGTAAAATCTTCACCCCCGGGGAGCCAGCATTGACCATCGGCTCAATAGCCAAAGTCATACCGGAATTCAGCTGCACGCCACGTCCAGCACCAGGAACAAAATTGGGAATCTGGGGTTCCTCGTGCAAACTCTTGCCAATCCCATGCCCGACAAACTCCCTCACAACACTGAACCCTTCAGCCTCAACACAAGTCTGGACGGCTCGTGGCAAATCATAGAGGTAACCACCGCAGCAAACCTGTTCAATGGCGAGGGAAAGGGATCGTTCAGTGATCTCCACCAAATGCTGCTTCTGTTTATTGATCGTACCGACCGGCGCCGTAAAAGCCGAATCACCGTAAAATCCCCGGTAGATCACCCCGAAATCGATACTCAGGATGGTCCCTTCAGCAAGCGGCACAGCATTGGGAAACCCGTGTACAACCTGTTCATCCGGCGAAGCACAAATACTGTACGGAAAGCCTCCGTAGCCCTTAAAGGCCGGCTTGGCCTGCCGTTTGCGGCATTCTTTTTCAGCCAGACGATCCAGTTCGGCAGTCGTTACACCCGGCTTGATTCGCTCTTTCAGCAGTGCGAGTATTTCCGCAACAACCTTCCCGGCGTCCCTCATTTTATCGAGTTCGGCCCGGGACTTCAAAACAATCATTAATTGCCGCCCATAGCCACCAGGATCTGATCCTGCACCTGTGCAATGCCCTGCATACCATCGATGGTCCGAACCAGATCGGCCCGCTGATAATAGGCGATCAAGGGTGCAGTCTGCTCTGCATAGACCTCAAGGCGCTTACGTATGGTCGCCTCCTGGTCGTCGTCGCGGAGATAAAGTGCGCCGCCGCAGCTGTCGCAAACATTTTCCTGCGTGGGCGGGTCGAAGCGCACGTGAAACAACTTGCCGCAGTCGCGGCAGGTCCGTCGACCGGTGATGCGTTCTACCACAGCGTCGCTATCGACCTTGAGCGAAATAACCGCATCAAGATCCTTGCCGAGCCCCTGCAGACACGTCTGAAGGGCGTCAGCCTGAGGCACTGTACGCGGAAAGCCGTCTAGGATAAAGCCCGCTTCGCAATCGGCCTTGGCCAGACGTTCCTGGACAATTCCAACCACAACTTCATCGGCAACCAACGCCCCGGAGTCCATCATGGCCTTTGCCTTGAGACCCATGGGAGTCCCTTCCCGGACCGCCGAACGAAGCATGTCGCCAGTTGAGACCTGCGGGATTCCGAGCCTCTCGGAGACCATTTTGGCCTGGGTCCCTTTGCCCGAACCGGGCGGGCCCAAAAAGATCACCTTCATTGGTTCCACTCCATACTAACCCTGCCGCCCCTTGAGGGTAACACCCTCCATAAAGCCCTCATAGGACCGGGAGATCAGATGTGCCTCGATCTGTGCGGCAGTATCAAGGCCGACCCCGACTACAATAAGTAGCGAGGTGCCGCCAAAAAAGAACTGAACATTAAACGAACTGATCAAAATTGTCGGCAGTACGCACACCGCAGCAATATAGATGGCGCCGGCAAAAGTCAGTCGATTCAACACGTCATTGATATAATCGGAGGTCGCCTTACCCGGTCGAATGCCGGGAATATACCCCCCCTGCTTTTTAACGTTTTCTGCTACATCCAGTGGGTTGAAGGTAACAGCCGTGTAGAAGTAACAGAAGAAGATGATAAATGCAACAAAAATGACATTATAAAGCAGATGGGTCGGCGTCATCATGGCCGCAAAGGCCTGCACCCATTCGATCTCGACCAAATTAGCGATGGTCGCAGGGAACATGATAATAGAACTGGCAAAGATCGGCGGAATAACACCGCTCATATTAACCTTGAGAGGCAGGTGGCTCTTCTGACCGCCGTAATTGCGCATGCCCACCACTCGCTTGGCATAGTGAATCGGCAGGCGGCGCTGCCCCCGTTCCATGAAGACGATAGCGCCAATAACCGCAACCATGACCGCCAGTATAACGATCATCACAAACAGGCTGACGGCGCCAGTATTAATAAGCCGCAGGGTGTTAACCACCGCAGAAGGCATATTGGCGACGATACCGGCAAAAATAATCAGCGAAATACCGTTACCGATACCCCGCTCGGTAATCTGCTCACCCAACCACATGATAAAGGCGGTACCGGCTGTCAGGGTCAGCACTGTCAGCAGAATGAACCCTAGGCCAGGATCGGCAACTATCGGCTCGCCGGCGGGGCCACTCATCTGTTGCAGGCCGACAGCGATACCAGTCCCCTGCACAATCGACAGGACGATAGTCCCGTAGCGAGTCCATTTGGTAATGGTTTTACGCCCCTGTTCGCCCTCTTTAGACAAGCGCTCAACAGGCTCGAAAACCACGCCCAGCAACTGCATGATAATCGATGCGCTGATATAGGGCATAATGCCGAGAGCAAAAACCGTCATACGCTCCAGGGCACCGCCGGTAAAGGCACTGACCATGCCGAGCAAAGTGCCCTGGCTGCCCTCAAAAAACGTGGCCAGAACCTGGGCATCAATACCGGGCGTCGGGATATGGCAGCCGACACGATAAACGGCGAGCATCCCAAGCGTAAACAGGATGCGTCGCCGCAATTCCGGTATACTGAAAATGTTCTGGATGCTCTTTACCACGTCAGATAACCTCGGCTTTGCCGCCAGCCGCTTCTATCTTCTGCTGAGCAACCTTGCTGAATTTGTGCGCTTTGACCGTCAGAGCCTTGTCGAGGTCCCCATCGGCAAGGATCTTGATGCCATCCCGAAGCTTCTTGATCAGGCCAGCCTTGCCGAGCGCCTCCAAGTCCACCACAGCACCTGCTTCAAACAGGTTCTGCAGGTCACGCAGATTAACCAAGACATAGACCTTCTTGTCCAGGGGAGTAAAGCCGCGCTTGGGCAGACGACGCTGCAGAGGCATCTGCCCCCCCTCAAAGCCGGGCTTAACACCGCCACCGCTACGAGCATTCTGTCCCTTATGACCCTTGCCGGCGGTCTTACCGGTACCGGAACCAGCTCCGCGACCGATGCGTTTTCTATTTTTTGTTGAGCCGATTGCCGGCCTCAGATTACTCAGATCCATAACAACCATTCCCCTGGATTGAATCAGTCCTCAACCACAACCATGTGAGAAACCTTTCGAATCATACCCCGAATCTCCGGGGTATCCGGCAACTCAACCGATTTGTGCAGCTTGGTCAGCTGCAGGCCTTTGAGAACCTTTGTGAAATATTGATTGCGGCCGATACCGCTCTTGACCAACGTGACTTTAATCTGTGCGGCCATAAATCTTCTCCTTTTCAGCGGTGCCTATTCTTCAGCGCCAAGTCCCCGCCGAGCCATAATCTCTTCGGCACTGCGCAGCTGCGACAATGCGTTTATCGTAGCCCGGACGACATTGTGGGGGTTGTTGGAGCCAAGGCACTTGGACAGGATATCGCCAACCCCGGCGGCTTCCAGAACCGCGCGGACAGCTCCACCGGCAATCACACCGGTACCGGGCGAAGCCGGTTTGAGCAGGACCTTACCGGCGCCGAACTTGCCGATAATATCGAAGGGAATAGTTCGGTCTACCAACGGCACCTTGATCAGGCTCTTTTTAGCCTGCTCAACGCCCTTGCGAATCGCTTCAGGAACCTCTTTAGCCTTGCCATGCCCAAAACCGACATGACCTTTACCGTCACCAACAACAACCAGAGCTGAGAAGCTGAAGCGGCGTCCACCTTTAACGACCTTGGCGCAGCGATTGATATGCACGACGCGGTCAGTTAATTCCATTTCGTTGGGATCAATGCGAAGCAAAGAAATCCTCCTTACCTAAAAAGACAGACCGGCTTCCCTAGCCGCATCGGCCAGGCCCTTGATACGGCCATGATAAAGGAACCCGTTACGGTCAAAAACCACTTCTTTAATATCTTTAGCGAGGGCCTTTTTGGCGACAGCAGCGCCGACCGCCTTGGCCGCGTCAATATTGCCGGTTCCCTTCAGGCCTTCGCTGACCTCCTTGCAGAGGGTCGATGCGGAAACCAGAGTGGTGCCGGTGGTATCCTCTATGATCTGGGCGTAAATGTGTTTGGCACTGCGGAAGATGCAGAGGCGGGGGCGTTCGCCGGTACCGCATACCTTGCGACGTACCCGTGCCTGCCTCTTCAGCCTTGCCTGACGCCTTTTCGTCGCGACGTTCACTGTCTGTCTCCTTGACCTTAAGTCAGTTATTTTTTACCAGCCTTGCCAGCCTTACGGACGATGCGTTCATCGGCATATTTGATGCCCTTGCCCTTGTAAGGCTCGGGGGGCCGAAAAGAACGAATCTTGGCTGCCGTAGCACCGACCAGTTCCTTATCGATACCACGCACGATAATCTTGGTCTGCTTCTCGACCTCTGCGCTAATCCCTTGCGGCAGCGGATATTCGATGCCGTGGGAGTAACCAAGCGCCAGGTTGAGAGTTTTCCCCTTGAGCTCCGCGCGATAGCCAACCCCGTTGATTTCGAGAACCCTTTCAAAGCCCTTGGTCACACCATCAACCATATTGGCGAGCAGCGCGCGCATCAGGCCTTGATAGGCACGGGCGCCCTTGCTCTCATCTGCGCTCTGAACCAGCACCCGATCGGCTTCGATGGAAATTTCGACACCGGCCACGACTGGACGCTTAAGTTCACCCTTGGGGCCCTTGATGGTCAGTTCATCTTCTTTCAAAGCAATCTGAACGCCACTCGGTATAGCTACGGGTTTTTTCCCTATTCTTGACATTTTCTGGGCTCCTTAGCCGTATCTACTTACCAGATGGCGCAGAGAATCTCACCGCCCACCTGGGCCTCCCGAGCAGCCACATCGTGCATCACCCCTCTAGAGGTAGAAATGATGGAAGCGCCCAGACCATTTTTAATCACCGGAATCTCATCCTTGCCGACATAAACCCGACGGCCGGGGGTCGAAACCCGCTTGATTTCATGAATAACGTGCTTATCTTCGCCGTCGAATTTTAAATAGATCCGCAACACGCCCTGCTTGTCGTCGGCTGCAGTCTTGAAATTCTTAATATAGCCAAGATCCTTGAGCACCGCCGCCAAGGCTACTTTGAGCTTGGAAGACGGAATGTCGCACTTCGAGTGCTTTGCGAGACCCGCGTTGCGAATCCGGGTCAGCATATCCGCGATAGGATCGGTCATTGCCATGGATGCAACTCCTTCGTTCTGTTTACCAGCTTGACTTGATCACGCCGGGGAGCTTGCCCTCCAACGCGAGCTTACGCAGGCATATACGACACATGTCGAATTTCCGGTAATAGGCCCTGGGACGGCCACACAGGGGACAGCGGTTATAATCCCTTACAGCAAACTTCTTAGGCCGCGCCGCCTTGATCTTCATCGATTTTTTAGCCACTGTTATCCTCCGCTATCCTTCGGTTTCGGTGCTCTTTTTCCGAAAAGGCATGCCGATGGCGGTCAACAGCGCCCGGCCTTCCTCATCGTTGCGAGCCGTGGTCACAATGGTCACATTGAGCCCCTTAACCTTGTCGACCTGCTCCAGGTCGATCTCGGGAAAAATGAGTTGCTCGCGTATACCAAGGGTGTAATTGCCCCGCCCATCGAAACCTTTGGGCGAAATTCCCTTGAAATCGCGGACTCGCGGCAATGCCACATTAATCAGTCGATCAAGGAACTCATAAGCGCGATCGCGACGCAAGGTGACCATACAGCCGATTGGCATGCCCTCACGCAATTTGAACTGAGCAATAGAGCGCTTGGCTTTGGTAACAACCACTTTCTGCCCGGTAATCTTTTCAAGTTCCTGAACGGCTGACTCAAGAATTTTAATATTCTGAATCGCTTCGCCCAGTCCCATATTAACGATCACCTTCTCAACGCGCGGCACTTCCATCACGTTTTTGAGCTGAAGATCCTGGGCAAGCTTCGGAGCAAGTTCGGCTCGATAAGCTTCTTTCAGTCTGGCCATGAAAATCCTCCGTTACTTATCCACTATCTCGTTGCACTTCTTGCAAAAGCGGACTTTGCTACCATCCTCAAGGGTGCGCTTGCCGGTACGAGCCGGTTTGTTGCAGGCACCGCACAACAACAAAACATTAGACCCGTTCAGGGGCGCTTCCTTTTCGACAATGCCACCTTCGCTGTTGAGGCGATTAGGCCGCGTATGCCGCTTGATCATATTGATCCCCTCAACCACCACCTTGCCGGAGTCAGAAAAGACTCGAACGATCTTGCCGCTCTTGCCCTTCTCCTTGCCGGCTATCACCATCACCATGTCGTCTTTTTTGACATGTAATTTGCTCGCTGTCATCGTATCAATCTCCCCGTCTCAACATTAAAGTACTTCGGGCGCCAACGACACAATCTTCATGAACCGCTTGGCCCGCAATTCACGAGCGACGGGACCGAAAATACGAGTGCCGACAGGTTCCCCGGCCGGGTTGACGACGACCGCAGAGTTCTTATCAAATCTAATGGCCGATCCGTCGGGACGAGGGGTTTCCTTGGCGGTGCGGACGATGACCGCACGGATCACATCCCCTTTTTTAACCTTAGAATTCGGGAGCGCCTCTTTGACGGAGCAGATGACGATGTCGCCGATACCGGCATATTTACGCTTAGAACCACCCAACACCTTGATGGTGCAAAGCTTGCGAGCGCCGGAGTTATCCGCCACATCGAGCATCGTCTGCATCTGAATCATGACTTGTATCTCCTAGACAATTACGTTCTTTTCGAGAATTTCGCGGACTCTCCACCGCTTGTCGCGAGACAACGGTCTGGTCTCCACGATGGCTACCTTGTCGCCAATGACGCACTGATTTTGTTCATCGTGAGCTTTATAGGTAACCCGCCGCTTAATATACTTCTTGTAGGTCGGATGTTTGACCAGCTTTTCGACTTTGACCACTACGGTCTTATCCATCTTATCGCTGGTGACCACCCCGATACGGGTTTTTTGATTGCCACGTTCACTATTCATTTGAGATCCTCCCCAGTCTTTCTAGCTTCGTTTTTCCCGTAAAATAGTCATAACCCGGGCGATATCCTTGCGGGTCTGGGGAAGCCGGGCACTATTCTCAAGCTGACCGGTAGCAAGTTGGAATTTGAGATTAAACAGCTCTTTGTTCAAATCCTGAGACTTACTTTCCAATTCCTCAACACTGAGGTCTCTAAGCTCGCTACCCTTCATGAGCCATTTCCTCCCTCATCACGATCTTGGTCTTCATCGGCAGCTTATAAGCGGCCAGCCGCAGAGCTTCAAGGGCAACTTCCTGATCGACACCCTGCATCTCATAGAGAACCATGCCGGGTCGAATAACCGCCACCCAACTCTCCGGTGCACCCTTACCTTTACCCATACGGGTTTCAGCGGGCTTGCTGGTCAGGGGCTTGTCGGGAAAGATGCGAATCCAGATCTTACCGCCACGTTTCACGTGACGGGTCATGGCACGACGTGCTGCCTCGATCTGCCGCGAAGACAGCCACCCGCACTCGACAGCCTTGAGACCGTAATCACCAAAGGTGAGCTCAGTCCCTCGGCTGGCAGTACCGGTCATGCGACCCGTAAACTGCTTTCTATGTTTTACCTTCTTGGGCATTAACATGGCAAAATACTCCTATCAAATCGCTTTTTGGTCCTGCGAAAGCACTTCGCCCTTGAAGATAAGAACCTTGACGCCGATGATGCCGTAGGTCGTCTTCGCTTCGGCGAATCCGTAGTCGATATCGGCCCGCAGAGTGTGGAGCGGAACCCGCCCTTCGCGGTACCACTCGGTACGGCTCATCTCGGCCCCGCCCAGGCGGCCGGCACAGGTAATCTTGATACCTTGCGCACCAAACTTGAGAGCCATACTAACGCTTTTCTTCATCGCGCGACGGAATGCGACGCGGCGCTCAAGCTGGAGAGCAATGTTTTCAGCCACCAACTGTGCGTCCACCTCGGGCTTGCGCACTTCCTGGATGTTAATGAACACTTCCTTGTCAGTGAGTTTGGCCAGTTCCTTTTTGAGGACTTCGACCTCTGCACCCTTTTTACCAATAATAATACCGGGGCGAGCCGCGAAGATATTGATCTTGACCTTGCTGGCAGCACGCTCCAGCTCGATCTTGGCGATCCCGGCATGGTAAAGACGCTTCTTCAGATAGTCACGCAGCTTTATATCTTCGTGCAGAAGCTTGCTGTAATCGCCTTCGGCATACCAGCGCGAGGCCCAGGTCTTAACAATCCCCAACCGAAATCCTATTGGATGAACTTTCTGGCCCAAACCATCACCTCCTCAAAAGTCTATTTTTCGTCCAGCACCACGGTAATGTGGCTGGTCGGCTTACGAATTTTGGTAGCGCGCCCCTGGGCGCGCGGCATGAAGCGCTTGAGAACCGGACCCTGATCGACGAAGATAGTCTTCACCACCAGGCGGTCGACATCCGCTACCCCTTTTTGCTCGGCATTGGCCACAGCCGAACTCACCACAGTAGCAACGATACCGGCCGCTTTCTGAGGGGAAAACTTGAGAATATTCAGGGCATCCTGAACACCCTTCCCACGAACCATATCGACAACCAGCCGGGTTTTTCTCGGCGAAAGGCGAGCATATTTAAGCTTGGCTCTGGCTTCCATGAATCAAACTCCTCTTTCAAAATCCCTTGCGAGATTTAGCGTTTTTTATCCGAGCCGTGCCCGTAATAAGTCCGGGTCGGAGCAAACTCACCGAGCTTGTGGCCTACCATGTTTTCGGTTACGAAAACAGGGATAAACTTCTTGCCATTGTGCACGGCAAAGGTATAACCAACAAATTCGGGAATAATCGTCGAACGCCGCGACCAGGTCTTGACTACCTTCCGCGCCCCGCTGACACTTTCCAGGTCAATCTTGCGCAGCAGGCTATCCTGTACGTACGGCCCTTTTTTAATCGATCTAGCCACTATCGTCTCCTATCAGATGGAAATGCAGGCTATTTTCTGCGGCGGACAATAAAACGGTCAGTCCGCTTATTAACCCTGGTTTTATAGCCCTTGGTCGGCACACCCCATGGCGTAACCGGATGGCGGCCACCGGAGCTCTTACCCTCACCACCACCATGGGGATGGTCGACGGGGTTCATGGCAACACCGCGGGTCTGCGGACGCTTGCCGAGCCAGCGATTACGGCCGGCCTTGCCGATCTTGACATTTTCGTGCTGAACATTGCCCACCTGGCCAATCGTCGCCCGGCAGTCCTGCAGCACCAAGCGCACTTCGCCGGAAGGTAACCGCAGCTGAGCGTAACGACCTTCCTTGGCAGCAATCATGGCGTAGGCACCGGCGCTACGGGCCAACTGCCCGCCTTTGCCGATGCGCAACTCGATATTATGCACCCAGGTACCGAGAGGAATCGAGCGAATGGTCATGGAGTTGCCGGGCTTGATATCGGCCTGCTCGCTGGCAATCACTGCATCCCCGACGTTGATCCCGACAGGAGCCAGGATATACCGCTTTTCGCCATCGGCATAGTTGAGCAACGCAATCCGCGCAGATCGATTGGGATCGTACTCGACCGAAACGACCTTAGCTGGGATCTCCGCCTTGTCGCGCTTGAAGTCGATGACCCTGTATTTACGCTTATGGCCGCCACCGGTATGGCGCTTGGTGATGCGACCAAGATTGTTGCGTCCACCGCTCTTTTTCAGGGGTGCCAGCAAAGACTTTTCCGGCTTGCCGGCAGTAACTTCCCCAAAATCGGACGAGGTCATGTTACGACGACCTGGCGAGGTCGGTTTGTACTTTTTAATCGCCATTATCCTAACTCCGTATTGCTGAATTGCACCCTATCAAACACCAAACAAATCGAGCTTGCTGCCTTCGGCCAAGGTCACGTAAGCTTTCTTCCAATTGGAACGCTTACCGAATTTACGGCCCACCCGCTTGATTTTACCGGCCACCAAAACCGTGTTGACCCGCGCCACCTTGACCTCAAAGGCTTTTTCGATCGCCTGCTTGATCTCAATCTTGTTGGCGCTAGGCAGCACTTCAAAAGCAACAACCTGCGGTCCCCCGGGGGCCTGATAGGCCTTTTCGGTGACCAGCGGTTTTTTAATAATCTGATGCAAAGGTTTCATTATGCTAACGCTCCTTCAATCTGAGCCACTGCCCCTTCGGTGAGGACCAGGTGCTTATGGTTCATCACGTCGTAAACATTGACCCCGTCAGCCTTGAGCACTTTGACATGGGGCACGTTGCGGGCGGAAAGCTCTACATTGGGGTTTTCGCCATCGAGAACGATCAATACGTTCTCCAGCTCAAAGCGCTTGAGCACCTCGACAAAACCTTTGGTGCCGATATTTTCCAGATCAAAGCGATCGAGAACAGCAATTTTTTCGTCCTTGTAGCGCGCCGAAAGAGCGCATCGCAAAGCCGCTTTCTTCACCTTGCGATTCAGCTTGAAACTGTAGTCGCGGGGCTGGGGACCGAAAGCAGCGCCACCACCGACAAAATGAGGAGCACGGTTGGTACCCTGACGGGCATTACCGGTTCCTTTCTGCCGATAAAGCTTCTTACCGCCACCGGAAACCGCACTGCGATTTTTGGTGCAGGCGTTACCGCCACGGCGGGCGGCCAACTGGTAACGCACCATATCGTGAATCAGGTATCCCTTGACATCGGCATTGAATACCGCATCGTCGAGCTCACGCTCGGACACCTTCTTATTCTCTATGTCATAAACAGCAATTTTCGCCATGGTCTGTCTCCAAATCGTCTTTGACGTGTGCGACTCAGCCTTTGCTGATAATCACCAGTCCGTTTTTCGGACCCGGCACCGCACCCTTGACCAGCACCAGATTCATTTCGGGCCGGATCTCTACCACCTGCAGTCCCTGGGTGGTGACCCGTTCATTACCCATCTGGCCGGCCATTTTCTTGCCTTTAAATACCTTTGATGGCCAGGCACTGCAGCCGATAGCGCCGGGGCCGCGATGAAACTTGGAACCGTGACTTGCACGGCCGCCAGAAAAATTCCACCGCTTAATAACACCCTGAAAGCCCTTACCCTTACTGGTCCCGGTAACATCAATCACATCACCGATCGCGAGCACAGCATCGCAAACAATCTGGTCGCCGACATTATAGCCATCGACATCATCCACGCGAATCTCGCGCACATAGGCAAAGGCGCCCTTGCCGGCCTTTTTAAAATGGCCCATCTCAGGCTTGCTGGTGCGATGAGTTTTCTTTTCGCCGAAGCCGAGCTGAAGGGCATTATAGCCGTCCGTCTCTACGCTTTTTTTCTGCAGCACGACACAGGGACCGGTCTCCACTACTGTAACTGGAATGCACTTGCCGTCGGCCGCAAAGACCTGGGTCATGCCCAGCTTCTTACCCAAGATACCCTTCATCATTGCACGTACCCTTAATATCCAAATGTTGATTAAAGCTTGATTTCCACATCGACGCCAGCGGACAAATCCAGCTTCATCAGAGCGTCAACCGTCTGTTGGGTAGGCTCGACAATATCCAGCAGGCGCTTATGGGTGCGCATCTCAAATTGCTCACGACTCTTTTTATCGACGTGAGGTCCGCGCAACACGCAGTACTTATTGATTACCGTAGGCAGCGGAATCGGCCCGGCAATCCGAGCACCGGTGCGCTTGGCGGTATCAACGATCTCATTAACGGAGAGATCAAGCAGCTTATGGTCGTAAGCCTTCAAACGGATTCTGATCTTCTGGCTTTGCATGGTCGTTTCCTCTATTACTCGATAATCTCGCTGACGACGCCGGCACCAACGGTGCGGCCCCCTTCGCGGATCGCGAAGCGCAGCTCTTTGTCCATGGCGATGGGCGTGATCAGGTTGACGACCATGGCCGCGTTGTCGCCGGGCATGACCATCTCGGTGCCTTCGCCGAGCTCGACGATACCGGTCACGTCGGTGGTCCGGAAGAAGAACTGAGGACGATAGCCGTTGAAGAACGGCGTATGACGGCCGCCTTCTTCCTTGGTCAGGATGTAGGCCTCGGCCTTGAACTTGGTGTGCGGAGTGATGCTGCCCGGCTTGGCCAGTACCTGGCCGCGTTCGATGTCCTCACGCTTGACGCCGCGCAGCAGGATACCGACGTTGTCGCCGGCCTGACCCTGATCGAGCAGCTTGCGGAACATCTCGACGCCGGTCACCACGGTCTTGACGGTCTCCTTGATGCCGACGATCTCTATCTCTTCCTGCACCTTGCCCACGCCCCGCTCGACTCGACCGGGGGCGACGGTGCCGCGACCGGAAATGGAGAAGA
>JAUWLU010000290.1 GCA_030613545.1 Desulfuromonadales bacterium | reverse complement strand
CACCAAGACCTGCTCTCCACCGATCTCCGCCACCCCCTGCACCTCGATTTTGCCCGGTCCGGCGCTCATGGACGGTCCCCGCACCGTGCGAGCCAGGCCCGAAACCTGCTGCAGGGCGTCGCGATAGATCTGCCAGCAGCGAACCAGAGGGACTTCAAAATAGCGCCGTGCACCGGTGTTGCGGGCGACAAAGCAGTAGTAGGGGATGATGCCGAGTTTTACCTGCTCGCGCCACATGGTCGTCCAGACGTTGGCATCATCGTTGACGTGGGCGACGATTGGCGATTGGCTGCGAATCGTAACCCCGGCATCCTGAATCCGGCTGATGGCCTGGCGAGCGACGGGTGGGGCCAGCTCCTGCCAATGGCAGAGGTGGGCCATCAGGGTAACATGCTTGCCGGCCTGGCTCAGACGTTCGAAGAGCTTCAGCAGGTTGTCGGCGTCGCGATCGTCGGTGAAGCGGAATGGCCAGTAGCTCAGGGCCTTGCTGCCGATGCGCAGGGTCTGTACATGGTCGAATTCAGGGGCCAGAAGCGGTTCGAGGATCTGCGCCAGGGCGGCTGCGGACATGGTCAGGGGATCGCCGCCCGTCACCAGCAGGTCGGTGACTTCTCGGTGGGTCTTGAGATAGCCCTGCAGGCCAACCGTTTCACTGGCGCCGATGCGCAGTTTTTCTTCGCCGACGAATTGAGGCCAGCGAAAGCAGAAGGTGCAGTAGGCATGGCAGGTCTGGCCGCGGCGGGGGAAGAAAAGCACCGTTTCGCGATACTTGTGCTGCAGGCCGGGCAGCAATTCGCCGTTCAGGCGCGGCACGTTGAGGGTCTGCTGCTCGGCGGGGTGGGGATTCAGTTCGAGGCGAATGGCATGGGCCGCTCGGCGGACAGCGGCCGCATCGGCGTTGCCGCGCAGCAGATCGGCCATGGTGGCAAAATGGCTGGCAGAGAGCATGCCCGGTTGGGGAAAGACCATCTGAAAGATGGGATCCTCCGGGATATTGTCCCAGTCGATCAGTTCCTCAACGACGTAGCTGTTGACCTTGAAGGGCAGCACGGCGGCCACCACCTGCATGGCGAAACGTCGCTCCGCCGACAGCTTCTGCAGCTGGGAAATAGAGTCGAATTGCTTCGGCGTGTAGGCATGATAGCCCATGGCAGTCTCCCGGGTGTTGGGAAAAATTGCTCGAACGACAACGATTCTCTCTTAACCAGATATCGTTGTTTGGACGGGATGCAAGAAAGAAAGAGTTGCGCATGGGCAACGGAGGCAGGAGGGACTCAAGGGAGTGAATTAGAGCGTTTAGATTCAACCAGGGGAAACAGGAGCCTTGCAGGCGGCCAGTACCGGTTCGTTTCTTGAGTTAGCAGGGCAGGCCCTTGCCCCTGCGCTCGCTGCTTATCTTTTGGTTATGGTTAGCACGTAGTCCCCATAGCTGTAGGCAGAGATTTCGACCGTAAGCAGGGCATCGGTTGCTTCGATTATAACGTCGCTAATCGCTGTTCCCCGCTGAATAATCACCCCCTCGCCATATACTATGAAGCCGGCATCTCCGTCCTGTTGTAGTTCCACGGTGAAGCGGTCTCCTTTAAATCCAAGCACCTTGACGAAGGTCGAGTGTTCTCCTCCAACCCGGCCTCTGAACCTGTAGGGAGAGGGGTTGCGGGAAAAATCGATATAGGTGTAATCCCGGCTGGTTTCCTGCCGCTGGTGAATGAGATGCCCGGTGCAGCCGCAAAGGCTGAGGATGAATAAAGCAGAGGCCAGGCATCGCAGCGCCCGCCGAGGGGTGAAAAGAGATCTCATGTCTGCTCACCTGGTTTTTTCAGGCAATCGGTACAGAGCATGGTTTCCGGGAAAACCAGCAGCCGGCTCTTTTGGATCGGTTTTTCGCACTTGAAGCATTTACCGTAGTTGTCAGCCTCGATGCGCCTCAGGGCGGTGCCGAGCCGCTCCAGTCTGAGCTTGGTCCGGGCGGCGTTTTCAGGGGCCTGACTCTCTTCCGTCAACGATTCGATCTGCGTCAGGATGATCGCCTTGATTTTAGTTCGCTGGTGCTTGTTCATAGATGTCTTTGTTTTACAGTATCTGCCAGGGTACAATTTAGGCTACAGGCAAAAACAAAAAGGGACCAGCCTTTTGGCTGGTCCCTGATTTCTTTTGGTAGCGGGGGCAGGATTTGAACCTGCGACCTTCGGGTTATGAGCGAAAAGCTGGTACTTTTCGTTTCCCCCAAGAAATCGGTAAGTTGCAGAATTTGTTGGATTGCTTGTCCCGAAGAGACATTACCATTTTGCCCAAAATGGCCATGTTGTCAAGCAAATAGGGTACAAGTTAGGGTACAGAACCTTACTCAAGTTCTAGCAACTCGGAACTTGAACCCGTGGAAAGGTTCTCGCGCCTGTATTATTTCCATATGTTTCATAGCAGCATCTTTTGTCGGGAAGGTTTTCTGCTTAGGCAACTTAACTAAGGCGTTTCCTTTCCCGATGGCCAAGATTCCGGCTTCCAGATGCTTAAACAAATATTCTCTCCCAAACGCCTTAATGATTGGGAAGTCCAATACTTGTAAATAATACCCATCCTCCAAAAACATCTGTTTGTACTCTTCTTCATAAACAATATTTTCAACAAGTGCTAGTTCATAGATTTCATCATTGTTTGATTTGCTTAGATACTTATCGG
>JAUWLU010000115.1 GCA_030613545.1 Desulfuromonadales bacterium | reverse complement strand
TAGATGTAGGACGAGCCGTCGATAAGATAAAGGCGCTTAGCCTGGTCGGTCATGATTCCTCCGGCGAATAGAAAGTCTGGCGCACATTATTCCACAGCCGTAGCAAAATACCAAGCAGGCACCAAGGGTGCAGATCGACCGTTGCAAAGCAAGGCCAGCACCGCCATGACCAAACTCGTCGCACCGTGCAGACGATTATTCAGCATTTTGGGCAGAGCAAAAACCCTTGCCGTTATGAAAGGACCATTTTCTCCTGCCATTCCAATCTTTTGGATGGATTGTGAGAGCGGGTTTTATTTGCATGCGGATCGGCAAAATGGTAAACTTTGCCGTTCCGGCTAGCTGTGTGTGAATAATATCAAGGGGTATCCGCAGAAAAACGGCATCATGGCTACCCGGCTTGCCGCCAAGGGCGTTTAAAAGGATCCACTTCATGAAAATCAAGTACTGTATCGCTCTGATGTGCCTGTTGGGCCTTTCCATCGGATACGGTATCGACCACGCCTACGCCGGCCTTTTTCAGCAGGCCACGCTGCAATTGGGCAGCGGCTATCGCAGCGGCGAACTGGACTGGAATATTGCCGGCGACAGCAGTGGCAGCAATCCCGATGTGCTTTCCGAACTCGAATGGAAAGAATTGGAACTATTTCAGACCGAGGCCGAAGGCCGAATCTGGCTCGGTTCGGCAAGCTGGCCCGATCTCTCCCTTTGCATAAAAGGTTCTGCTGCCTACGGCTGGATTGTCGACGGCAGCAACCGGGACAGCGACTATGCCGGCGATCATCGAACCTTGGAGTTTTCCCGCTCGGAGAACAACGGCGATGGAGGCAACGTGCTCGACCTGTCCATCGCCGCCGGTCCCCAGTTCAATCTATGGCAGGGCAAGCTCGCCATTGCTCTTCTGGCCGGCTGGTCCTACCATGAACAGAACCTGGAAATCAGCGACGGGCAACAAACTATTGCGACAGATCCCGACGCTTTGGGACCCATCCCTGGCCTCGACAGCAGCTACGATACAAAGTGGTGGGGGCCCTGGCTCGGCACCGACCTGAACTGGCAACTGGGTGAGAGGGTTACCCTGTGCGGGGCCTTCGCCTGGCACTTTGCCGACTACGAAGCTAAGGCCGACTGGAACCTGCGGGACGACCTGGACCACCCGGTCAGCTTTCGCCACTATGCCAACGGCCGCGGCCTGACCCTGGGGCTGGGACTTGAATATCAGTTGAGCAGTGTCTGGCTGCTCGAACTCAGCTACGACTATCAGAACTGGCAGACCGATGACGGAAACAGCTACAGTTATGCCGCCGATGGCGGCAGCAGCCGGACCCGTCTCAACGAGGTGAACTGGCGCTCCCAATCGGTACTGCTCAACCTGGGGTACCGGTTTTAGCTGACGCTATAAAAGATGCTTTCGCAAAAAGGCATGAGATGGCTAAGCAAAAATTTCGACCTGCAAGGCGTAGTGGTTTTTCAGGGGTGAAGGCATACATAGTGTATGTCGAAGTCCTGAAAAAGCGCTGCAACGCTGCAGGGCGGACTTTTTGCGACGCCATCATAAAAGCACTAACCAAGATGAGAGATTCAACGACCCGGCAAAAATATTCGGCCCATTTTCGTTTGCTGAACTTTAGAGCGTCAAGATAGGCGGTATACTTGACAGAATCAAAGACCATTAATTTATCGACAATTTTCTAACCAAGGGGTTGCGCAGGCAAACTGACGCCTGACCGCGCCCGCCCATTGCCATGCTGGCTAACGTACACAAATATTTCTGGCTCTGCTACCTGTTGCTGCCGGTACTGCTCGGTGCCGCTGTCGGCCATCTGGCCGCAGTCGGTACCGATATCTGGCTCAGCAAGCCTCTATCCGGTGCCGGGCAAAAGAGTGCCGAGCCCGCTCCCAAGGTGGCAAGCCTGCCTTTGAGCGCCTACGGTCTGATTCTGCAGCGCAACATTTTCGATTCCCGCGGGCCGGCAACCGGCTCGCTGCAGACGGCCGCCTTGACCGACACGGCAGAGGCCGCCGCTCGCAGCGCCAATCTGGTGCTGTTAGGCACCATGGTTGCAGAAGATCGTTCCCTGGCCTTGCTTTCCATCGAACAGGAAACGGCCCTGCTGCATCTTGACGAAGAGCTGCCAGGCGGTGGCCGCATCAAACAGATCGACCGACAACGGGTTCTGATCAGCTGGTCCGACGGCTCCGAACAGGAACTGCTAGTCAGTGATGAGGCACCGGCCGTCACCGCCCAACCGACGGCCAAGGTCGGCCAGGGCATTCGCGCCGTGGGCGAGAATCGCTGGCTGATCAGCCGCAACGAAATAGAAAAGGCCCGCGCCGACCTTAATCAACTGCTCAAATCGGCGCGCCTGGAACCCAAAATTGTCGGCGGCGTGACCCAGGGCTTTCTGGTCCGCATGGTGCGCTCCAATTCGCTGCTGGCACAGCTTGGCATCAAGCGGGGCGATCTGATCAAAGAGGTCAACGGCGTACCCTTGGACAGCCCGGAAAAAGCCCTACAGGTATTCCAGCAATTGCGGGAAGCGAAAAATATTTCCGTCAACCTGTTGCGCAAGGGAAAACCCCTCACCTACAGTTATGAAGTCGATTGATGCGAGATGCCCGGACCCGGTTATTTCCGGTTATAATTCATATAAATTTCAATTCCCGCAACGGGAAGGAGCCCGGTGAAATGTTGCTTCCGTCATTGAGGCCGAAAACCGACCGCCCCCGACTGCTTCACATGCTGTTACCGCTGCTGGCAGCGACGCTGCTGACCCTGGGGATGCTGCAGCCGCCGACCGCCTGCGCCGAAGAGTTGCCAGCAACCGACGGGCCGGCCTCCACCCTGGTCGAAAATGCCCAGGTTGGCCTGAATGGCGCCACCTTGACCACCGACGGTCAGATCGGCAAGTACCGTTACTTCGCCCTGCCCAGCCCACCGCGGCTGGTGGTCGATATCTACGATGTCGAGCCCGCTTTTGCCGAACGGGAGTTCGCCATGCAGGGAGCCTTTCGCCAGATGCGGGTCGGCATCTACCCGGACAAGACCCGCTTTGTCTTCGATGCCCACCGTACCGTGCCGGAGCATACCGTCGTCTCCACCGGTCAAGCCATCGAAATCCTCTGGAGCACTGACAACAGCTCGGCAAATGAATCGCTGGCCATCGATAATGCGGTCAAAAAGGATCCCTTCGGCCTGCCCCCGGAGGCGGCGGTCGACCGGCGGTCCGCTGTGGCCGGCCGCGCAACAGCGACCGACCAGGAGGCCACAGCTAGCGGCGTATCCCTGGATTTCACCGATATCGAGCTGGCCGATCTGATCAAAACCATCAGCGAGCTGACCGGTCGCAATTTCGTCTACGACGACACGGTCAAAGGGCGGGTGACGGTCATCACCCCGGAGCGAATGTCCCGGGACGAAGCCTATCAGCTCTTTCTGACGGTCCTCAGCGTCAAGGGCTTCACGGTCATCCCTTCCGGCAAGGTCCATAAGATCATTCGCGAAAAGGATGCCAAGAAGACCAACCTGCCCCTGCTGGCCGACGGCCGGCAACCAAGCGGCGAACAGTTCGTCACCCGCCTGGTGCGGCTGCAACATATCGATGCGGAAACCATGGCCAACCGCGTGCTGGCCCCGCTGGTCCCCAAAACCGGCCATATCGTCGCCTATCCGCCGGCCAATACCCTGATCATCACCGACAGCGCCGCCAACATCGAACGCCTGGTCAAAATCATCCGCCGCCTCGATGTGCCCAGTTCCGTCGACCGGCTGGAGGTCATCGCCCTGGAATTCGCCAACGCCGAGGAGATCGCCGAAATCTGCCAGACCGTCCTCAGTCAGACCGGCCCCCGGGCGGCCAAGGCGAAAAACGGCAAGGCCGCCGGGCAACAGGCAACCAGCCTGGTACTGCCCTACCCGCGCACCAATTCGCTGCTGGTGCTGGCCAGCGAGGAGGATCTACTGACCATCCGCCAGTTGGTCGCCCGCCTCGATCACAAGCCGTCCCAGGAACGGGCCCACATCAACGTCTATTACCTGGAGAACGCTGACGCCGAGAAACTGGCAGAGACCCTCAACCACATCGTCGCCGGCAAGAGAGGCGTGGCTCGCAACGGCCGCCGCCAGCCGGGTTCCACGGCTTTGAGCGAAGACCTCAGCATCACCCCCGACAAACCGACCAATGCCCTGATCATCAACGGCAGCCCGGAGGACTATGAACAGGTTCGGGAGATCATCGCCCAACTCGACATCAAGCGCAAACAGGTCTATGTCGAAACGTTGATCCTGGAACTGTCCATGGACGCCACCAAGGAGCTCGGCGCCTCCTTGCAGGGCGCCTTTAAAGTCGGTGATGGTGTCGTGTCCATCAGCACCAACCAGGGCCGCGGCCCGGCTTCCTTGAGCGATTTCACCGCAGAAGAAGATGGCGGACTGCCCAGCGTACTCGGCCGGGTCATCGACGGCATCCTGCTCGGCGGCCTGTTCAGCCCGATCACGGTAACAGGTGCGGACGGCGTTGACATCAGCATACCGGCCTTCTCGGCCCTCATCGACCTGTCGAAAACCAGCAGCGACGTCAATATCCTCTCAGCGCCGCGACTGCTGACCTCGGACAACGAAGAGGCGGAGATTATCGTCGGCGCCAACGTGCCGATCATCACCGAACGCCTGACCGACACCGGCGGCGGCGAGGGCCTGGCCCAGAGCGTCACGGTGGAACGCATGGACGTCGCCCTGACCCTGCGCTTTACCCCGCAGATCACCGAGGGCGACCTGGTGCGGCTCAACGTGTTCCAAGAGATCACCGGCATCGCCCAGACCCAGATCGGCGAGGTCGAGGAGATCGGACCGACCCTGACCAAACGGCTGCTGCGCAACACGGTGCTGGCCGAAGACGGCCAGACCGTGGTCCTCGGCGGCCTGATCCGCAGCGACGTCCAGGATAAGGTGTGGAAAGTACCACTGCTCGGCGACATCCCAGTGCTCGGCTGGCTGTTCAAGCGCACCAGTAAAATCGAGAGCAAAATCAACCTGCTGATCTTTATCACCCCACGCATCATCAAGGACAGATACGATCTGGCCGCCGTGACCCGCCGCAGCAGCCGGGCCATGGAGGCCTTCCGGCCGGAAGGGGCACCGCCGCTGATTCCGGCTGAACTGCTCGGCAACGACCTGCTCTACGCCCCCTTTGAGGGCAACGCTCCGTCGGCGTCGACCCGCTAACCCGCAAGCAGTCATTTATGAAGATCTGGAAACCACTCAGCGAAATCCTACAGCAACATTGCAACGTCCCGGCCGCAGCCATCGAGCAGGCGCTGACTGCTCAGCAGCAGCAGAGCGATCTGCGCCTCGGAGAGCTGCTGCTTCGGGCCAAGGCCATCGACTCGGCCACCCTGGCCAAGGCCCTGGCCCTGCAACTCGATCTGCCTTTTTGCGAGCAGCTCAGCGAACTGGCCGAGGATGAACTCCTCAAGCTGATCCCCATCGCCTTCGCCAAAGAGCGTCGCATCTTTCCCATCAAGCGCAGCGAGGGCCGGCTGATGCTGGCGGTCGCCGATCCCCTGGACGGTCGCGCCCTCAACGACCTGACCGCCCTGACCGGCTGCCAGCTGGAAATCGTTATCGCCAGCGACGAAGAGATCCTGCGGGCCATCAACCGCAGCTATGAACAGCATGCCGGCAAGGCGCAGCACGTGGCCGAGGAGATCAGCGACAGCAGCGAAACCGGCCTGCCCGGCAAACTGGAACCGGCCGACCTGTTGGACGCCTCCGACGAAGGGCCGATCATCCGCTTCGTCAACAGCATGCTGACTCAGGCTTACAAGGAGCGGGCCAGCGATATTCACATCGAGCCCTTTGAAACCGAGCTGGTGGTGCGCTATCGCATCGACGGCATTCTGTACGAGGTATTACGCCCGCCGGCCAAGGCCCAGGCGAGTATCAGCAGCCGCATCAAGATCATGGCCAACCTCAATATTGCCGAGAAACGCCTGCCCCAGGACGGTCGTTTCAGTGTGCGCATCGCCGGCAAGGATGTAGACGTGCGCGTCTCGACCCTGCCCACCGCCTTTGGCGAACGGGTAGTGCTGCGCCTGCTCGACAAATCGAGCAACGTGCTGACCCTGAAAGAGATCGGCATGAGCTCCCGGCTGCTGGAGCAGGTTCACGGCATGATTCGCAAGAGCCACGGCATCTTCCTGGTCACCGGCCCGACCGGTTCCGGTAAGACCACTACCCTCTATGCCGCCCTCTCCTTGCTCAACAACCGGGAAAAGAACATCATCACCGTCGAGGACCCCATCGAATACCAGCTCGACGGGGTTGGTCAGATCCAGGTCAATCCCAAGATCGAGCTGACCTTCGCCGCCGGGCTGCGCTCCATTCTGCGCCAGGACCCCGATATCATCATGATCGGCGAAATACGCGATACGGAGACGGCAGAGATCGCCGTTCAGTCGGCCCTGACCGGTCATATGGTCTTTTCTACCCTGCACACCAACGACGCCGCCGGCGCCCTGACCCGGCTGGTGGAAATGGGCATCGAACCGTTTCTCGCCGCCTCCTCCATCGTCGGCATCCTTGCCCAGCGACTGGTGCGCAAGCTCTGCCCTCACTGCCGCCAGGCCTACCGACCCAGCCCTGAACTGTTGCGCGAAGCCGGTCTGTCGCAGGAATTGCCGGCCGACGGCGTTCTTTATCGTGCAGCCGGCTGCGATCAGTGCATGGATATTGGCTACCAAGGCCGCATCGGCATCTACGAGTTGCTGACCGTCGACGAAAAGGTGCGCGATCTGTTGCTGCAGAATCGCGACGCCGCCGCCATCAAGAAGGCGGGCCTGGCAGCCGGCATGACCTCGCTGCGCGAAGCCGGTGTCGCCAAGGCCCTGGCCGGCGATACGAGTATCGAGGAAGTATTGCGCGTTACCCAG
>JAUWLU010000272.1 GCA_030613545.1 Desulfuromonadales bacterium | reverse complement strand
GTGGGTCACCTCCAAGCTGTGGAATGATTGCCATGCGCCGGAGGATGTGCAGCCGGCTCTGGAAAAGACCCTCGCGGATTTGCAGCTGGACTATCTCGATCTCTACCTCATTCACTGGCCGGTGGCGATGAAGAAGGGGGTCCTCTTTCCCGAATCGGCGCAGGACCTGATCGCTCTCGATGATCTGCCGGTCTCTAAGACCTGGGCGGCGATGGAGGCGTTGGTGGATAAGGGGCTGTGCCGGCATATCGGCGTTTCCAATTTCAGTATCGCCAAGCTGAAGACGCTTCTTGATGGAGCACGGCTGAAGCCCGAGATGAACCAGATCGAAATGCACCCCTACCTGCAGCAGGCGGCGACGCACGATTTCTGCCAGCTGAACGGGGTTCACCTAACCGCCTACTCGCCCCTGGGCTCGCCGGACAGGCCTTCTATATTTAAAGCTCAGGACGAGCCCGTTCTTCTGCAGGAACCGGCGATCAAATCAATCGCCGAACGACTCGGGGTTACGCCGGCCCAGGTACTCATCGGCTGGGCCATTCAACGGGGAACCGCGGTGATTCCCAAGTCGGTCAGCCCGCAGAGGCTGAAACAAAATCTGGCCGCCGCCGAGGTGTCCCTTAGCGAAGACGGCCTGCAACAGATCGCTCGGCTTGACCGGAATCGTCGCTATGTTGACGGCGAATTCTGGGCAAGTGAGGGCAGTCCCTACACGGTGGCGAATCTTTGGGATGAATGACGGTGTGTGCCGCCCCGAACCGGGGCGGCACTTGCGAATCCCAGGGGCTGCCGCGGTGGCGGCCGGTCAGGCTACGAGTTTTGTAACGCAGGTTCGGTCCTTGTCGGCTCTTCTCGATTTGCGTAGACCATAAACCATCTTACACTGCATAATTTTCTTGCCTGTTGTCGTCCCTTCGCTGTCCGAAAATCCTCTTTGAGGGTCCATTTTTCGGAGGATTCTCTTCGATAAAATATCGTTATGTGCAGTAAAAAGGCCGGGGCGTTGTCAGAAGCAACCGATTTCCCCATGTTTTTTTATCGATCGGATGAAGGGCTGATTAATTCATAGGCGACTATTTGGGGCGTCTGGTGGGGCCTTTATTGCGGGGCGTCCTCTGTTGAGGTTTCGCCGAATATTTTTACTCACCATTTTAAACCATTGTTTTCCCCTTCCTTATTCTCTAGTTACCCAAAAGTTCAAAAAAATCCAGGTATTTAACATCAAGTTGCTTTTGGTCTTTTGCGCTTGACAGTTGCCTGTCAGATCATTAGAAAGGCGGTGCCGCAGGCCTTGTAAGGATGCGGAACTTTCCGGCGATTTCTATGGGATTGCCGCTTTGCTTTTTGTTTGACTCATATGTTCTCGCCCGACGTTGACGATCGGGAATTTCGGGTAGTTCAAACCAAGAATACTAGGAGGAACACCATGGTAGAACAACAAATCAACGCAATGATCGAAAAGGCCAAAGTGGCCCTGGATGCATTCAAGAAGCTCAACCAGGAGCAGACTGACGCCATCTGCGAAGCGGTTGCTAATGCCGTAGAAGCAAAAAAAGAAGAACTGGCTAAAATGGCCGTTGAAGAGACCGGCCTCGGCAACGTGGCGGACAAGATCATCAAGAACCACTTCGGTTCCACCGTCATCTGGAACGACATGAAGGGCGTCAAGACCGTCGGTGTCGTCAAGGACGAGAACGACATCATCGAAATCGCTGAGCCCGTTGGTGTAGTCGCAGGCATTCTCCCGACCACCAACCCCACCTCTACCGCTTGCTTCAAGATCCTGTCCGCTCTCAAGGGCCGCAATGTGATCGTGCTCGGTTTCCACCCCCGTGCCCAGAAGTGCTGCGTGACCACCGCTCAGCTGTGTCTCGACGCAGCCATCGCTGCCGGCGCTCCTGCAGACTGCGTACAGTGGATCGTTGAGCCTTCCATGGAAGCCACCAGCGCCCTGATGACCAACCCCGGCGTGGACGTCATCCTGGCTACCGGCGGCGGCGCCATGGTCAAGGCTGCCTACAGCTCCGGCAACCCCGCCTTCGGCGTTGGCGCCGGCGGCTGCCCCGTTTACGTTGCCAGCGATGCCGATCTCGACCAGGCCATGGAAGATACCCTGCTGTCCAAGTGCTTCGACAACGGCGTGGTTTGCGCTTCCGAGCAGAACCTGATCTTTGACGACGCCGCCGTGGCTGAAAAAGCCGTAGCCAAACTGCAGGAAATTGGCGCGTACCTGGTGAACGAAGAAGAAAAAGCTCAGCTCGAAAAACTCTATTTCGGTGACTGCTACGTCGTTTCCGGCAAGGTGGTTGGTCAGTCCGCCCCCAAGATCGCCGAAATGGCCGGTTTCTCCGTTCCCGAAGGCACCCGCGCTCTGCTGGTCGGCCCCCTCAAGGGCATCCAGGACGTTGAGCCCATGAGCCGCGAAAAGCTCTCCCCGTCCCTCGGCTACATGGTTGTCGACGGCAAGGAAGCCGCCATCGAGCGTTGCGCCGCACTGCTGAAAAAAGGCGGCGCCGGTCACACTGCCGGTATCCACTCCGCTGACGACGAAACCTGCATCGAGTTCGCCAGCCGGGTCGACGCCAACCGCGTTACCTTCAACTCGCCCACCAGCCACGGTGCCATCGGCGGCCTGTTCAACGTCATGATCCCCTCGTTGACCCTCGGCTGCGGCTCCCAGGGCAACAACATCACCACCGACAACGTCAGCTTCCGTAACCTGGTCAGCATCAAGCGTGCTGCCCGTCGCGTGGTACAGGGTTAATCGTCCAACTTACCTGGATTCTTAAGTACGCCATACCTAAGCTCCTCCGGTAAGTGAGCCCCCCGCCGCGGGGGGGGGCGCTTTTTTTTTTTGTGCGCCCGGCCGGGGGCCCGTGCGTGAGGGTGGAAGTCCCGTGTACACCCGGCAGGG
>JAUWLU010000398.1 GCA_030613545.1 Desulfuromonadales bacterium | reverse complement strand
GGCTCTCGTTACACCCGCACCTATCCCATGGCCCAGTGCCAGGGCGTCGGCTGCGGCCGCTAAGTTTCCGCACACAACAAATCCCGTTTTTGCGGCCGCTGCAGCAACCGGCAAAATAAATGGCTAAAAGGCCACCGCACCACGCCGCCGCCCCTTATCAGAGTCGGCGGCCGCTGGATCGAAAACTCCGCCAGAGAGGAGGCACAGGCATGATCAGCAACGAACAGCTCGACTTTCTTGCGACCCGATTCATAGAAGGCACCATCGCCGCCCTGCTCGGCATCACCTTCGCCGACTACCTGACCGACCCAGCCGGCCCCGATCAAATCGCCCTCTACCTGGTCGCCGGCGGCGGGCTGTGCACCTATCACCAGACCCCCAAACGCGCCGGCAAGGCCGCACGCAAGCCCATTTTAAGCCGGCTCAAAACCGCCATTTAACGGAGATTTAAATACCATGGAAAATGCCGAAAAAATCATTCCCGACGGCTACATGCAAGACAGCCAGGGCCGCCTGGTGCCGGAAAGCACCGTCAGCGACATCGACAAAGCCCGCGACGAACTGGTCGGCGAAATTGTCAACGGAGCTAAAAAACTCTCCGACACGCTGGGCCAGTTCAAAGCCGGCGTCATGGGCGACATCGCCGCATTTATCGAACTGTCTGCCGAGCGCTTCGGCGTGAAGGTCGGCGGCAGCAAGGGCAACGTCTCGCTGACCAGCTTCGACGGCCGCTACAAGGTACAGCGCGCCATCAACGACCACCTGGTCTTCGATGAACGGCTCCTGGTTGCCAAAGAACTCATCGACGGCTGCATCCACGCCTGGTCCGAAGGCAGCCGCGACGAAATCAAAGCCTTGATCAACGACGCATTCCAGGTCGACAGGGCCGGCCGCATCAACACCAACCGCATCCTCAGCCTGCGCCGGCTCGACATCAAAGATGAGCAATGGCAGCAGGCCATGCGCGCCATCGGCGAAAGCCTTCAGGTCGCCGGCTCAAAAGCCTACGTGCGCATCTACGAGCGCCAGGCCGACGGCAGCTATAAGCAGGTCAACCTCGATCTGGCCGCCCTCTAACCCTCCGCAGCAAAGGAGCCCACACCATGCCAACCCCCCGCACCCGCAAACGCCCCATGGGCGTCTGTATCG
>JAUWLU010000146.1 GCA_030613545.1 Desulfuromonadales bacterium | reverse complement strand
GCTACGATCTGCTGTATCGGGACGGCGAGGGCTTCGGTCAGCCGCTGCGGACCGGGCTGAGCCGCGATGAACTGCTGGCCGCCCTGGCTGAGCGGGGCTGAAAGGAGATCTGAATGCGGCGGCTGCTTGGGGCAGGGCTGGCAATCGGTGTGAACATGGTGTCCCCGCAACCCACCGCAGCCCGTCCTAAAGCCTTCCGCAGGGACCGGTAACTACCTGGAAAGACGGGATGGTTTTCCCGTTGCGGAGCGGAGCGTCGGGCCTGGGGCGAGGGAGATAGCCCTTGACAGGTTCGGGGCAAAAACGGGACAATTGGACCCATGCAAAAAACCGCATAATGGCATTTTTACAGGTCGGCGTTGCCGCCAGGTCAGGTTCAGTTTCCTGGCCGGTCCGGCAGGCGGGGGTTGATCGATGCCCCGCAGGAGCAACCATGTATCAGCAAGCGATTCGGGAACTTAACGAGCGATTTCGCCGCCAGATTCCCCTGACCGATCATCTTGGGCTTACGATCAGCTCTTGGGACGGCTCTGCCCTGCGCATGGAAGCGCCCCTCGCAGCCAATCGCAACGACAAGGGCACCGGCTTCGCCGGCAGCATCGCCAGTCTGGCGACCCTGGCCGGCTGGGCGCTGCTGACCCTGGCGGTGGAAGAACGCTGCGGAGCGGCGGAAGTAGCGGTCTATCGCAGTGAGATCAGCTACCGGCGGCCCATCGACGGCGATTTTCATGCCCTTTGCCGCCTGCCGAAAGAGGCCGAGTTGACTGTCTTCTGGAACACTCTGCAGCAAACCGGCAAGGGCCGGCTGGAACTGGCGGTAACCGTCGGTCAGGGTGACGAAGAGCGGGTCCGCTTTCACGGCGCCTATGCGGTGCGGCTGCGCTAGTTTCCAGCCGGAAACGGTTCTTTTTCACCCTGGCGGTGTCAATCGGCAGGATTGTTTGTGCGGCGTACCAGGGTACGCCTCCGCGCAATCCCTTGATTTCCTTGCCAGAGCGAAAAACTCCTCGTTTCCGATCTGGAAACAGGTCGTGGTTCGTTCAGAACTTTCCGATAAACACCAGGTTCAGGAGAAGGCAAACCATGCTACTGCAGGCACAACGGGAAGCTATCGTTCGTTACGGACGTAAAATGATCACCTCGCAGCTGACCACCGGCGCCGGCGGCAACCTGAGTATTTTCGATCGTGCCAGTGGCCGGGTTGCTATCAGCCCGAGCGGCATCGAGTATTTCGACCTGCAGCCGGAGGACGTGGTGATCACCGACCTCGATGGGCAGGTGATCGAGGGCCAATATACGCCATCCAGTGAGCTCGGTTTTCACCTGGCTCTTTATCGTCAGCGATCCGATGTGAACGCCGTGCTCCATACCCACTCGGTGTACGCCACCACCATCGCCTGCCTGGGCTGGGAAATCCCGGCGGTGCATTACCTGGTGGGATTCTCCGGCCACAAGGTGCCGCTGGCCCCTTACGCCACCTTCGGCACCCCCGAGCTGGCCGGCAATGTGGCGGCGAGCATCGGCGATTACAACGCGGTGTTGCTGGCCAACCACGGCCTGGTGGCTGTCGGCGGCGATCTGGGCCGGGCGTTTAATACCGCCGAGGAGATCGAGCTGGTGGCGCGTATCTACTATCAGACCAAGTCGGTGGGTAACCCGGTGATCCTGCCGGGCGAGGAAATGGAGCGGGTGCTGGTCAAGTTCGCCAGCTACGGTCAGTCCCCCAAGGACGACAGCAATGTTTGATTTCGACCGGATCATCGATCGCAGCGGCAGCGGTGCCCTCAAGTGGGATCGCTATGCCGGCCGCGACGTGCTCCCCCTGTGGGTGGCGGATATGGATTTTGCCGCGCCGCCGGCGGTGCTCGCCGCCCTGGAGCAGCGCGCTGCCCACGGTGTGTTCGGCTATACCCATGCCCCCGCCGAGCTGGTCGAGGTGATCCTGGCGCGGCTGTGGCAGCGCCACCGCTGGCGGGTGGAGGCCGAAGCGCTGGTCTGGTTGCCGGGCCTGGTGGTGGGATTGAACGTCGCCTGCCGGGCGGTGGGCGAGGCCGGCAGCGAAGTGCTGACCATGACCCCCATCTATCCGCCCTTTCTGTCCGCGCCGAAATTGTCGGGACGCAAGCTGGTGACGGTGCCGATGGTGCAGCAGGGGGCGCAGTGGCTGATCGACTTCGCGGCCCTGGAAGCGGCCGTGACGCCTGCCGCCTGTCTGCTGTTGCTGTGCAGCCCGCAGAACCCCACCGGCCGGGTCTTTACCCGGGATGAACTGGAGCGGCTGGCCGACTTTTGCCAGCGCCACGACCTGGTCCTCTGTTCCGACGAAATCCACGGCGACCTGGTGCTGGAACCGGGCTGCCAGCATCTGCCCACGGCCTCCCTCGATGCCGGGGTGGCAGCGCGCACCATCACCCTCATGGCACCGAGCAAAACCTTCAATCTGCCCGGCCTGAACTGCGCCTTCGCCATTATCCCCGACGACTCCCTGCGGCGCCGTTTTCAGCGGGCCATGGCCGGTATCGTCCCCTACGTCAATCTGTTCGGCTATGTCGGCGCTCTCGCCGCCTATCGCGACAGCGGCGACTGGCACGAGGCGCTGCTCGATTACCTGCGCGGCAACCGCGCCCTGGTGATGGGCGCCTTGGCGACCATGCCCGGCTTGAGCGCCACCTGCGGCGAAGCGACCTATCTGACCTGGATCGACGCCCGTGGCACCGGCCTTCACGACCCGGCGAAATTTTTCGAGGGGGCCGGAGTCGGTCTCTCCGACGGCGCCGAATTCGGTGCTCCCGGCTTTTTGCGTCTCAACTTCGGCTGCCCGCGTTCTCTGCTCGAACAGGGGCTGGAACGCATGGCCCGCGCCGCCACCGATCTGGCGTGCGGCATAAAGGAGAGCCGATGAGCCCCTATCGGCATGTCATCAGTCCTTCCACCGCCGAGCTGCCGCGCCCGGCCCTGCGGGAGATGGTGCGGCTTATGCGCGCCCTTTACAACCTCGGCAATCTGCCCGCCTATCGCGAGCTGGTCCTGCCCCAGCTGCCGCAGGTGGCGCGCTTCGACCCCGGTCACGACGCGGTGATGATGGGCTACGATTTTCACCTCACTGATCAGGGCCCGCGGCTCATCGAGGTCAACACCAATGCCGGCGGCGGATTGCTGGCCTACCAGGCCCAGTTCGGTTCGAAGAGCGGCGAACATACCGACCTGGACCGCCTGCAGCGCGGTTTTCTCGCCTCCTTCAGCGAAGAGCTGGCTCGTCACGGCCGCTCTGGCTTGCAGCGGGTGGCCATCATCGACGAGGCGCCGCAGGAGCAGTTTCTCTATCAGGAGATGCTGACCTACGCCGCGCTGCTGCAGCAACAGGGCATCGACGCGGCGGTGGTCGATCCCGGCGAACTGCAGGCCGATGCCGGCGGCGTCACCCTGCAGGGCCAGCCCGTCGATCTGGTCTACAACCGCCACTGCGACTTCTACCTCGACAGCGAGGCCATGGCCGGTCTGCGCGCCGCCTACCTGGCCGGCAGCGTCTGCCTGACCCCCAACCCCTTCGTTTACGGTCTGCTGGCCGACAAGCGGCGCATGATCCTCTGGTCCGATGCCGACGCCCTCGCCGAACTGGGCCTGCCCGCCAGGGTGCGCGAGCTGCTGCTGCGCACCGTGCCGCGAAGCCGCCTGCTGGCCGAGGTCGATGCTGAGCAGACCTGGCAGCAGCGCAAGAAGCTGGCCTTCAAGCCGGTCACTCGCTTCGGCAGCCGCGGCGTATTGCTCGGCCGCAAGATCTCCCGCAAGCGCTTCGACGAACTGGCGCCGGACGAAACCTTGGTCCAGCAGCTGGTGCCCCCTTCCGAAGTGATCGCCGAGGACGGCGAAGTGATGAAAGCCGATTTCCGCCTGTTCGCCTACCGCAACCGCCTGCTCGGCGTCGCGGCCCGCCTCTACCAGGGTCAGGTCACCAATATGCGCACCCCCGGCGGCGGCTATGCGCCGGTGCGCATCGTCTAACCCCATTCTTTTTAAGGTCGTCCGGCGACCCTGTGCCGAGACGGACCTATCCCTGTTTCAGCCTGTCGAGGGGGCTGGCCACGGCATCGATATCCTTGGCCATGACATGGGTATATATTTCGGTGGTTTTGACATCGGCGTGCCCCATTAATTCCTGCACCACCCGGATGTTGACGCCGTTTTCCAGCAGATGGGTTGCGAAAGAATGGCGAAAGGTGTGACAGCCGACTTTTTTGTAGATGTTTGCACGGGCCACGGCCGTCTTCACCGCTTTCTGCAACCCCGACTCAAGCACATGGTGACGGCGAACGACCCCTGCGCGTGGATCCGTACTCAGCTGTTTGCTCGGAAAGACATACTGCCAGCCAAATTCTTTAAACGCATTGGGGTATTTCTTTCCCAGAGCATTGGGGAGATAAACCGCTCCGTAACCATGGGCCAGATCCTGTTCATGAAGCTGTTTAACCTTGCTGACATGACCCTGTAAACCGCCCTTGATCGAAGCGGGAAAGAGGGTGGTCCGATCCTTGCCGCCCTTGGCATCCCGCAAATAGATCAGATTTCTCTCGAAGTCCAGATCCTGGACCCGCAGCCGAACACACTCCATCAACCGCAACCCGCCGCCGTACAACAACTGGGCCATCAGCAGATGAGTGCCAGCCATCTGCGCCAGAACATTCTCGACCTCGGCTTGGCTGAGGACAACCGGTGGGCGCCGATGCTTTTTGGCCTTTACATGCTCGATAAGATCATCAACTGGTTGATCGAGAACTCTTTTGTAAAGGAATATAATCGCGTTCAAGGCCTGTCGTTGAGTAGCCGCCGCGACCTTGCCCTCGGTAGCCAAATGACTAAGGAACGCCTCGATTTCCTTTTTACCCATGTCCTTAGGGTGCTGCTTAGCCCCAAAGAACCGGATATAGCGGACAATCCAGTCGCAGTAGGTCTGTTCGGTTCGGTAGGCATAATGGTGGTAGCGCAGCACTTGGCGGACCTGATCCATGAGCTTCAAATCGGGATCGGGCCGGAATTTTAGCTTGTTTTTCATAAGAAAATTTAATAACCTCAATAGGTGGAAAAATCAAGGGGATATTTTCCACTTTTCGCCCTTAATATCGTGATAGGTGGAAAATATTCCATGCTATAAGGGTGATATGATGGAAAGTTTTCTACCTATTACCAATGTTCTACGCCTCTCCTTCGACCCACTCTTTACCGCACCAGCAGCACGAATCATGCGTCCATGAGTGGTTGCAGTGGTGGCCGCACTCACGTTGCGAGTTGGGGCATTCGCCTTTCGGCATTCCCTCTGCACATGACAAGCATTCGTGGTCTTGCGTAGAACCAGGCTCTACACCGGACTCGCTGACGCTCGTCGCGTTTTGAGCCTCGCCTTGCAGTTCAATAATGGTATGTATGTCCAGTTGCATTTCAGCGCCCTTTCCGCTCGCAGGTGAGCTATATCGTTATGTGCAAAAAAGGATAATTATGAATAGCAAAATTGTAGCGATGAATTTCCTAGAAACAAAAGCTATCGTACACAACGACATCGAATATACATTGAGATTGGCTCAACAGAAAAA
>JAUWLU010000049.1 GCA_030613545.1 Desulfuromonadales bacterium | reverse complement strand
TAGGCTATGGTTGTCGGTGTATTACGCCTTGAGCTGGTGGTGCATGACGCCACCAGCCTCAAGGAAAAACGTTCGGTGGTCAAAAAGATTCTCGGCCGCTGCCGTAGCCGTTTTCCAGTGTCCTGCGCCGAAACGGGTCTGCAGGACTTTCAACAGAGTGTTCAGCTCGGCTTTGCCGTGGTAGTAGGCTCTGAAGCCCTTGCTCATAGCCTGTTTGAGCGCATAGAGCAGGAGGTCGAGCAGATCGGCTTGGCTGATATCAGCGATCGGTTCGCTGAATTTCTTCATTATTCATAGAGGTGTCCTTGCAGTTTCAACGATCCCACCGCGTTGGGGAACAGATTCAAAAAGAGATATCCGCTCTATTGCTAAGGGGCTTGAAGGATCCCAGGGTCGGTTTTGTTACGATCACGGAAGTCAAGGTCACCTCGGATCTCGGCTTGGCTCGTGTCTACTTTACCGTTATGGGCGAAGAACAGGCACGACGCCAAACGGTTCAGGGCCTGACCAGCGCAGCCCCTTATCTGCGGCGGGAATTGGCCAAGCGACTGCGACTGCGGCATGTTCCCGAGTTGATCTTTGAGTTCGATTCCGCTCTTGAATATGGCAACCGGATCGAATCGCTGCTGCAAGAGATCAAACAGAAGGAAGAACATGATTGATGCCATCCTGAGCACCATCGAGCGGGGCCAGCGATTTTTGATTGCTGCTCATGGCAACCCGGACGGTGATGCCCTGGCCTCGACCATGGCGCTGACCAATGCCCTGCTGGAAATGGGCAAAGAGGTTGTGGCCTATAACCAGGACGGCATGTCCGCCGAACTCGCCTTTCTGCCCGGCGCCTCTCTGCTGGTCGACACCATTACTGCGGACCAGAACTTTGATGCCGGCTTTATTCTTGACAGCGGCGAATTGCGCCGCGCCGGAAGCCATCTCAAAGAGCATTGCCAGACGCTGGTTAATATCGACCACCACCCCTATTCAGAAAATTTCGGCAGTATTTACTATGTGGACGAAACAGCCTGTGCCACCGGTGCCTTGATCTATCGCATCCTGCAGGCGGCCGGGCATGCTATTTCGTTACCGGTTGCAACCTGCATCTATACGGCGATACTCACCGACACCGGCTCCTTTCGATATTCCAATGCCGATCCCGAGGCTTTTAACATCGCTGCTGAACTGGTCGGGCTTGGGGTTTCGCCTTGGGAAGTGTCGGCCAATATCTATGAAAATCGTCCGGAGCGGCAGCTTCGCCTGCTTACCGCTGCTCTTAAAACCATGATCATCTCCGATTGTGGGCGGCTTGGTGCTCTTAGTGTTACCGAGCAGATGTTGGCTGAGACCGGTACCGGGCCGGAACATACCGATGGCCTGATTAACTATCCGCGTTCTATTCAAGGGGTGAAGGTGGCTCTTCTTTTTCGCCAGACGGCCGGCGATTGTTTCAAGGTTGGATTCCGTTCCAAGGGCGAGGTCAATGTCGGCGAGCTGGCACGGCAGTTAGGTGGCGGTGGTCATCATAATGCCGCCGGTGCGACGCTGAGCGGTGATCTGGCGAATATTCAGCAAATGGTCTTCAGCCGTCTGCAGAGCCTTTTGCCCTGACCCATGAACGGTGTTTTGATTGTAGATAAGCCCGCGGGGATGACCTCCCACGACGTAGTGCGTCGGTTGCGGCGTCTGTGTCACACGCGGCGGGTCGGGCATTCCGGCACCCTCGATCCGATGGCCACCGGTCTGCTGCTGGTGGCTGTAGGGGAGGGCACTCGCGTTGTGCAGTTCCTGGTTGAAGGCGATAAAACCTACCGTGCAACGCTGCAGTTTGGTGCCGAAACCACCACCCAGGACGCTGAAGGTGAAGTCACTCATCGGCGCCCCATCGATCATCTGGAAGATTCCGCTGTTCTGCAGGCCTGCCAGCAAATGGTCGGTGAGTTACAACAGATTCCGCCCATGTATTCGGCCATTAAGATCAAAGGTGTCGCCTTGCATCGTCTGGCCCGCCAGGGCATCGAGATCGAAAGGCCACCCCGGACGGTGCATATCAGGCACCTCACCGTGGAGAATCTGGCGTTGCCTCAGCTCTCTTTTGAGGTAGAATGCAGCAAAGGTACATATATTCGCACCCTTTGCCATGATCTCGGACATAAGCTCGGAACGGCTGCTCATCTGACCTCTTTGCGCCGCACTCGAAGCGGGTCCTTTGACATCGATGAAGCCGTTACTCTGGAGTGGCTGGAGCAGGCCAGTTCGAAGGCCATTGGCGAAAAGCTGCTGTCCTTGAGTTCGGCCTTGCGCGACTATTCTGCCTGCGAGGTCAACGAAGAGGGCCGCGACAAACTACGTCATGGCATACCGCCACAGTTATCGCATCTGGCCGACGCGGCGGATTTTAGCGAAGGGCAGAAGGTGCTTTTGACTATAAACGGCCAGGCTTTGGCCATGGCTCGCTTCGCACCATCGCGGAGCAAGGAAAAACGCGGCGATTTTGAGTTGTTAAGAGTCTTCAACAGCGGTGAATAGATCTTTACACTGCTGGACTTCTATGGTAAAAGTTGAAAGTTTTTAGGCTTATTCGCGCCCTTATCGAAGAGAACCGAGTGTGAAAGGAGATGGCACAGTGCTGGCCACAGAACGCAAACAGGAAATTATCAACGAGTTTAAGCGCCATGAAGGCGATACCGGATCTCCGGAAGTGCAGATTGCGTTGCTTTCCGAGCGCATCACTTATCTGACCGATCATTTTCGGACCCACAAGAAGGACCATCATTCTCGTCGCGGTCTGCTGAAGATCGTCGGCCAGAGACGTAGGTTGCTCGACTATCTGAAAAAGATCGAAGTTGAGCGCTATCGCACCATCATCAAAGCCCTGGGGATTCGCAGGTAAAATCAGGCAGCACACCCCTCGCCACAGCGTAGGGTCTGCTGCCTGAGTTTTTGGTACAGCTCGGGAGGCTGTCCGGAGAGAGGGGCCGGTGTGATATGCCGTCAGGCAACACCGGTTCCTGTCTCAGGCCAACCTCCTTTGGCTGTTTTATGACCCAGGCACCAAATCTCGGCGGCTGCGGCCGACCGAACAGTAAAAAGGAGAAAAACTTGGCTTATCAAAAAGTAGAAATTGAATTTAACGGTCAACCGTTGACCATCGAAACCGGCAAGATGGCCCGTCAGGCCGACGGCGCTACGGTTATTACCTACGGCGGCACCAAAATACTCTGTACCGCTGTTTCTGCCAAAAAGATGAAGGAAGGACAGGGCTTTTTCCCCCTGGTCGTCAACTATCAGGAAAAGTTCTACGCCGGTGGCAAGATCCCCGGTTCCTTTTTTCGTCGCGAACGGGGGGCAACGGAGCGTGAAACCCTGATCTGTCGCCTCATCGACCGTCCGCTGCGGCCGCTCTTTCCCAAGGGCTATCTGTTCGAAACCCAGATCATGCCGACGGTCATCTCTGTCGATCTCGAGAATGATCCCGACACGCTGGCTCTTGTCGGCTGTTCGGCGGCTGTCGGAATTTCCGATATCCCCTTTAATGGCCCGATTGCAGCGGTACGGGTCGCTCGGGTCGACGGTCAGCTGATCGCCAATCCCAAGCTTGAGCAGCGCGAGGCCAGCGATCTGGACCTGATCGTAGCCGGTTCCCGCGAAGCCATCATCATGGTGGAAGGGGAGGCCGACTTTCTCGGTGAAGATGAAGTTCTCGAAGCCATCTTTTTCGGCCACGAGGCCATGCAGCCGCTGATCGAAGTGCAGTCGGAATTGCGCAAAATTGCCGGCAAGGACAAACGCGAATTCGTGGAGGCTGAACCCGACCAGGCGCTGGCAGCGAAGGTAGCGACCCTGGCCGAGGCGCGTTTGCTGGAGGCGGTAAAAATTCAGAGCAAGCAGGAGCGTTATGCTGCTGTTGGCCAGATCAAGGAAGACGTCGTTGCCGAATTGGCTGACGAGGAGGCGAACAATCAGGAGGAGATCGGCGAGACCCTCTCTGCGCTGCAGAAGCGGGTTGTGCGACAGATGATTATTCGCGATCAAGTCCGTATCGATGGCCGTGACATGAAGACCGTCCGTCCCATCGATTGCGAAGTCGGGCTGTTGCCCCGTGCTCATGGCAGCGCGCTGTTTACCCGTGGCGAAACTCAGGCCCTGGTTGCAGCGGCCCTCGGCACCAGCAAGGATGAGCAGCGCATGGATAACGTTCAGTCCATGGACTTCAAAAAGTTCATGCTGCACTACAACTTTCCGCCTTTCTGTGTTGGCGAAACCAGCATGCGACTGTTCCCCGGTCGCCGCGAAATCGGCCATGGCATGCTGGCCGAACGTTCCATTGCCAAGATTCTGCCGGTCCACGATGACTTCCCTTACACCATCCGGGTTGTCTCCGAAACCCTCGAATCCAACGGTTCCTCTTCCATGGCCAGTGTCTGCGGCGCCACCCTGGCGCTGATGGATGCCGGCGTGCCGGTGACTAAAGCGGTCGCCGGTATCGCCATGGGCCTGATCAAAGAAGGCGATGATGTTGCGGTTCTGAGCGACATCCTTGGTGACGAAGATCACCTCGGCGATATGGACTTCAAGGTGACCGGTGCTGCCGAAGGGATCACCGCACTGCAGATGGACATCAAGATCGGCGGTGTGGACAAAGCGATCATGAAGCAGGCCCTGGAGCAGGCTCGCGAAGGGCGCATTCACATCCTCGGCAAGATGGCCGAAGCCCTCAGTGTTCCGCGAGAGGAACTGTCACCTTACGCTCCGCGCATCACTACCATTCAAGTCAAACCGGACCAGGTTCGCACCGTTATCGGTTCGGGCGGCAAGAATGTTCGAGGGATTATCGAAGCTACCGGTTGTGCCATTGATATCGAGGACGACGGTCGCATCAATATTGCCTCGGCCGATGGCGATGCTTGTAAAATGGCTATCAAGATGATTCGCGACCTGACCCAGGAAGCTCAAAAGGGTAAGCTCTACATGGGTACGGTCCGAAAGATCATGGAATTTGGCGCTTTTGTTGAGATCTTCCCGGGAACCGACGGTCTGGTTCATATTTCTGAATTGGATAAAGAGCGGGTACGTAACGTTACCGATATTCTCAAAGAAGGTGACCAGGTTCTGGTCAAATGCCTCGACATCGACCGTCAGGGCAAAATTAAACTGTCTCGCAAGGAAGCTTTGGGACAGACCTTGCCTGAAGAAGGCTGATAGCGGCCAGGGGAATGTATCAAAAGACTGTTCTCGATAATGGTATTCGAATACTGACCGAAAAGGTCCCGGCGGCTTATTCAGCTGCTTTGGGCTTTTGGGTCGAGAATGGGGCACGACATGAATCGAGGGCGCTGAATGGTGCGTCTCATTTCATTGAACATCTGTTGTTCAAGGGAACCCGGCGCCGCAGCGCCCTCGATATTGCCAAAGAAATCGATTCAGTCGGTGGCGCGCTGAACGCTTTTACCAGCCATGAACTCAGCTCCTATTACGCCAAGGTCGCCGGCAGTAAATTGCCTCTGGCCATCGATCTGCTCTCCGACATCTTCTGCCACTCTCTGTTTGATCTCGATGAAATCGAAAAAGAACGCCGCGTTATCCTGCAGGAAATCCACATGGTGGAGGATAACCCCGCCGAACGCATTCACGACCTTTTTGCCCAAAAATTCTGGCCCGACCACCCCCTTGGCCGCCCCATTCTTGGCACCCCTCAAACCGTTGCCTCCCTCGATCGTTCGGTTCTGCTGGATTTTTTGGCCGAACGGTATACGGGCAGCAACCTCATTGTCGCTGCCGCCGGCGATCTGAATCATCAGCAGGTGGTCGATTGTGTCGCCACTGCCCTTGGTGGTTTGCCGGCCGGATGCAGGGCTGAGACAGTGCCGCCTGCCCATATGCCTTTGCGGCAGGTCAATATTCTGAACAAAAAGCTGGAGCAGGTGCATATCTGCCTCGGCACTGCAGCGCTGTCGCAGGGCCATTCTCAGCGCTATGTCGGTCAGATTCTCAATGTCATTCTCGGCGGCAGTATCAGTTCGCGACTCTTCCAAAAACTTCGCGAAGAACGAGGCATGGCCTATTCTGTTTACTCCTATCTCAATGCCCATGCCGACTGCGGAACTCTGGTGGTCCATGCCGGCGTTTCTCCCGATGATGCCGGCCATGCTATAGGGGTCATTCTGCGGGAACTCCACCAGTTGAAAAAACAAATCGTTTCTGTCGATGAGCTGCAATCGGCCAAGGATCAACTCAAGGGCCAGTTCATGCTGTCCATGGAAAGCACCGATAACCGTATGACCCGATTGGCCAAAAATGAAGTTTACCTGCAGAGAGTTCTGGCTCCCGAGGAGATTCTGGCCAATATCGACAAGGTCAGCGCAAGCGCCATTCAGCAACTTGCCGAGAATCTTTTTCAGGACAAGGGTCTGGTGTTGCAGATGGTCGGCAATCTGACCAGTGATGCCTTTCCCCTCATGGACCTGACTCTCGGTTGATATCCGTCACAGACAAGGAAGGGTGGGAATGAGTATAGTCGATATTCAGGTGAAGTTATTACATGATAGAGCACAGTTGCCGGCCTATATGACGGAACTGGCTGCCGGCATGGATCTCTTTGCCTGCCTCGAAGAAAACCTGCGACTGCTTCCTGGGCAACGGCGCCTGGTGCCGACCGGTATCGCTCTGGCCATACCAGCCGGCTACGAAGGTCAGGTACGGCCGCGCTCAGGATTGGCTATCAAAAAGGGGCTGACCCTGGTCAATGCCCCCGGAACCATCGATGCCGACTATCGGGGAGAGGTCAAGGTCGTGTTGATCAATCATGGTCAGGATCTGGTGACAATAACCAGCGGAGAAAGAATTGCTCAGCTGGTTATTGCACCGGTACAGCGGGCTTGCCTGACCCCGGTTGAACAGCTCGGCACAACGGCCCGCGACGCTGGTGGCTTTGGTCACACCGGTTAGGTTCCGGTTTGTGGGCCTGAGTATGCTACTATCTTTATAGAACGTCTGATACCCGCAAATCAAATACTCTAGGGAGGACCCAGCATGATCCTTTCGCTCAATCCGGAAAACCCTCAGCAACGGCTGGTCAAGCGAGTGGTTGAGTGCCTGAAACAGGGGGGAGTAATCTCCTATCCCACGGACACCATCTACGGTATCGGTTGCGATATCTTCAATAAAAAAGGGGTCAAAAAGATTTATCAGATCAAACAGCGCGATCCCCGCAAACCGTTTTCTTTTATCTGTGCCGATCTTTCTGACGTCTCCAACTATGCCCAGGTGAGCAACTTTGCCTTCAAGATCATGAAACGCTATTTGCCGGGGCCTTACACCTTTGTCCTGGAAGCCACTCGCGTCGTACCCGATGTGCTGACAACCCGGCAAAAAACCGTTGGCATACGCATCCCGGATAACGCCATTGCCCTGGCCATTGTGCGGGAACTGGGCCACCCCATCGTGACCACCAGTGCCAACGTATCTGGCGAAGAGAGCCACTGCGACCCTGCAGTGATCGAACAGCAGGTCGGTAAACAGCTCGATCTGGTCATTGATGGAGGGAATCTGCTCGGTGATCAATCGACGGTTATCAGTCTCATTGATGATCGGGTGGAAATTCTGCGGCAGGGGAGTGGCGACACCTCCTGGATTCATCAACTTTAATAGCCACCTGATGGCAGGCTGCGTCTGCCTGACCTGTCACAAGTAACACCCCCCAGCGTGTAATAACCCGGCATGGAATCGGTCGATAACGCTTCCATGCCGGCTCTTTGAAACTGGAAGAGAGTCACTGTGCTGCCGGATTTTATCAATCAACCCCTGCTGTTCGGCCTAATCGGCGGTCTTGGCCTCTTACTGTTCGGCATGAAAATCATGTCGGAGGCGCTGCAGAAGATTGCCGGCGATCGTTTGCGGCGGGCCTTTGCCACCCTGACCAGCAATCGCCTGATGGGCGTATTTACCGGCGCGGCAGTAACCGCCATCGTGCAATCCTCCAACGCTACTGCAGTGATGGTGGTAGGGTTTGTCAATGCCGGTCTCATATCGATTGCCCAGGCTCTCGGCGTGTTGCTCGGGGCCAATATCGGCACAACCGTCACCGCTCAGTTGTTGGCCTTTGACATCGGCCACTTTGCTCTGCCCGCTATAGGTGTCGGCACCGGCCTTAAGCTCTTCTGCTCCAATAAACGCTGGTCGCAATTCGGCGAGATTGTGCTTGGCTTCGGCATCCTGTTTTTCGGCCTGACTATCATGCAAGGTACCTTTGTCCCGATCAAGGACAATGCCGCTTTTCATGATTTTCTGCTTATGGTCAGCCAGAATCAACTCCTTGCTGTCGCTCTGGGTGCATTGTTAACCGTCCTGATTCAAAGCAGCAGTGCCACCATCGGCCTGACCCTGGCGCTTGCGGGAAACGGTCTGCTCCCTTTTGATCTGTGCATCGCCCTGATCCTAGGGGAAAATATCGGTACCGCCTGCAGTGCCAATCTGTTCGCCCTTAAAACCAATCTCGCTGCTCGCCGCACCGCTTTGGCCCACTTGCTTTTCAATCTGGTCGGTGTGGCCTATATTCTTCTGCTTTTTCCCTATTTTCTTGATCTGGTCGACCTGCTCACGCCGGGCGATCCCGAGTTCGTCGTCAGTACCCCGCAACTCGCCGCCCAGTTCGGCGCCGTGATGGGTGACAAACCCTTTATTGCCCGCCATATCGCCAACAGCCACACCCTGTTTAATGTGATCAATGCACTGGTCTTTTTACCTCTACTTCGGTGGGTGGCCCGATTCACGACCGTGCTGATGAAGGGCCGATTGACGGCTGAGTCATTTCATCTGCAGTACCTGGACAGCCGAGTCCTCAATACACCCATTCTGGCCATCAGCCAGGCCCAGCTGGAAACCAAACGCATGGCCCAGCTGGGCCTGCGGGTTTTCGATCAGACCTTGCTGCTGTTGCCGGGCTACAATGAGGATCAGTTGAGCCAGTTGAGACGGGAGGAGAATTCCCTCGATATGTTGCAAAGGGAAATCACCGAATTTCTGGTCAATCTATCCCAGCAATCGATCACTCGAGAGGTTTCCCGGCAAGCAGCCGGGCTGATGCATGTCGTTAACGATTTGGAACGGCTCGGCGATCATTGCGAGGATCTGCGACGGCTTTTTGTTGCCAGAATTGACCGGCAGATCGTTTTTTCGGAAGCGGCGATCGAAGAACTGGACGATCTTATTGCCCGCACCCGCGATTTTCTGTTCCTGGCGGTTAGTGCCATCGATGACGAATCGGAATCGCAGGGTCTGGAAGGGGAGGGACGGGCAGCAGTTATTTTTGATCTTGAGGTTGATTTGCGGAATAATCATATTCAGCGACTTAGTACCGGCGAATGCAGTACGGCGCAAGGACTGCTGTTCATCGATATTCTGCATCATGTGGGAAAAATCGGCGAGCATGTCGGAAACATCACCCGCGGTCTTCGTGGCAACTGTTGACGGACCGAAGAACCTTGAGGCGGCAGTCTGCTTATGACGGCCCGCCGATTGACAGCTCCGCGTTATTTCTCTATAGTCGAACGTCGATTTAATGTGTCTATTGCTGGCGGCGATAAGCCTTGCCGGCACTGCAGTCAAGGATGATGGCGTCGCAAAAAGTCCGCTCTACTGCGTTGCAGCGTTTTTTCAGGACTTCGACATACTATATGTATGCCTTCACCCCCGAAAAACCACTACGCCTTGTAGGTCGAAATTTTTGCTTAGCCATCTCATGACCTTTTGCGAAAGCATCAAGGATGATACTACATGGAACGTGCTATCTTGTCAGGCAATGAAGCAATCGCCCGCGGCGCTTACGAAGCCGGGGTGAAGGTCGCCTCGGCTTATCCTGGTACGCCGAGCACCGAGATTCTCGAAAACATGGTTCAATATCCGACCATCGATGCTTCCTGGTCACCTAACGAAAAGGTGGCCCTGGAAGTCGGCATCGGCGCCTCCTTTGGCGGTGGACGAGCCTTGGTGGCGATGAAACATGTCGGGGTCAATGTCGCCGCCGATCCATTGTTCACTCTGTCCTATACGGGAGTCAAAGGTGGTCTGGTGCTGGTAACAGCAGACGATCCCGAACTGCACTCTTCACAGAATGAGCAGGACAACCGCAACTACGCCAAGTTTGCCAAGATCCCCATGTTTGAGCCGGCGGACAGTCAGGAAGCGCTGACCTTTACCCGCATCGCCCTGGAAACCAGCGAGCTGTTCGATACTCCGGTGATGTTGCGTACAACGACTCGCATCTCCCATTCCAAGTCGGTGGTCACCCTGCAGAATCCGGTGACCGACCTTCCTGAGCCGGCGCTGGAAAAAAATCCCGCCAAGTTCGTTATGCTGCCCAGCAACGCCCGTAAACGTCATCCTCTGGTCGAAGAGCGCCTGGCGCAGTTGGAAGAGTGGGCCTGCCAGCAATCATTCAACCGGGTGGAAAAGGCGGGCGGCGCAATCGGGGTGATCACCGCTGGCGTAAGTTACCAGTATGCCCGTGAGGTTCTGCCTGACGCTGACATCCTTAAACTGGGCATGGTCTATCCCCTGCCCAAGCAACTGATTCGCGACTTTGCCGCCAACTACGATACGCTGTATGTCATCGAGGAGCTCGACCCTTTCATTGAAGAACAGGTGCTCGCCATGGGCATCGAGGTTAAAGGCAAGGATCTGTTCTCCATCTGCGGCGAACTGACCCCGGGCCGAGTAGCCAAAAGCCTTTCCGGCCAAGCCGAACAACCCTATTTCAGCCACAGCGAGCCCTTGCCCAGTCGGCCGCCGAGCATGTGTCCGGGCTGCCCGCATCGCAGCGTCTTCTATTCCCTTAATCGTCTGAAGGCTTTTGTCACCGGCGACATTGGCTGTTACACTCTCGGTTTCATGGAACCGCTGTCGGCGATGGACACCTGTATTTGCATGGGCGCCAGTATCGGTAACGCCACCGGCCTGAGCAAGACCCTTTCCGCTGAGCAACAGCGGCAGGTGGTGGCAGTAATTGGCGACTCGACCTTTCTGCACACCGGCATCAACGGTCTGATGGATATGGTCTACAACAGCTCCACCGCTACCGTGGTCATTCTCGACAACCGTATCACCGCCATGACCGGCCGCCAGGAGAATCCCACCTCTGGTTATACCCTGATGGGGGCCGATAGTTACCGGGTCGATTTGGAACAGCTCTGCAGGGCGGTCGGTGTGCGCCACGTGCAGGTCGTCGACCCCTATCAGATAGCGGCCACCCGCCAGGTCCTCAAAGAGGAAATGGAGCGTGACGAGGTTTCGGTCGTCATTGCCCGGCGACCCTGCATGCTGGTCAAGCGCGACCCGGTAGCGCGCAAGCCGGCTTTGGCCGTTGACGTCGAACGCTGCACCGGCTGTCGGGCCTGTCTCAATCTTGGCTGTCCGGCCATTGAGTGGCGCACCACCGCTGAAGGCAAGGGCGTCGCCCACATCAACCGTCTGTTCTGCGTCGGCTGCGGTCTCTGTCAGCAGGTTTGCCATTTCGACGCCGTGGGAGATATTCATGAATAATCGAGTAACCAATATTCTCATTTCCGGCGTCGGTGGCCAGGGTATCCTGCTGGCCAGCGAAATCCTCTCCGAAGTGTTGATGCGCGCCGGTTTCGATGTAAAAAAGAATGAAATTCATGGCATGTCGCAGCGCGGAGGCAGCGTCATCTCGCACATCCGTTATGGGCAGAAGGTCTATTCGTCCATTATCCCCGAAGGGCAGGCCGATGTTCTGCTCGGTTTCGAACTACTTGAAACCTATCGCTACCTGCCACTGGTTCGCCAGGGCGGTAGTGTCCTGGCCAACAAGCTGCAAATTTTTCCGCCGCCGGTAACCCTCGGCAAAGAAAGCTATCCTAGCGATATCCCGGCCAAGATCGCTGCCGCCTTTCCCGACAGCAGCCTGATCGACGGTCTGCAGTTGGCCATCGAAGCCGGCAATCAGCGTACCGTGAATACCGTATTGCTCGGAGCCTTGTCGAAGCAGATCGCCATCGATGACTCTTGCTGGCAGCCGACTTTGCGCAAGATGGTTCCAGCGAAATATCTGGAAGAAAACCTCAAGGCCTTCAGTTTGGGCCGCAACCTGTGACTTAGGTCAACTAGCCGGTCGCCTTGCTGCCGGTCAGCCCAGTTACATGTGACAGCAACGGGATACAGCCATGATCTGGAATGCCGAATTCGAAACCCTGCCCCGTGAAGCACTGGCTTCGCTTCAGCTCAAACGCCTGCAGCACACGCTGGAAAGGGTCTATGCCACGGTGCCTTTTTACCGTGACGCCTTCGATCAGGCCAAGGTGAAGCCGGAGCAGGTCAAAACCCTGCAAGACTTGCAACGTTTGCCCTTCACTCTTAAGCAGGACATGCGCGACAATTACCCTTATGGGTTGTTTGCTGTGCCCTTGGAGCAGATCGTACGGTTACATGCCTCTTCAGGCACAACCGGCAAGCCGACCGTTGTTGGCTATACCCGGCGTGATATTGACATGTGGTCTGAATTGATGGGCCGCTCCTTTACCGCAGCCGGGGTCGGCCGCGGTGACGTCATCCATAATGCCTATGGGTACGGTCTCTTCACCGGCGGCTTGGGTGCCCATTATGGAGCTGAAAAAATCGGTGCCGCGGTTATCCCCATGTCCGGCGGCAACACCAAAAAACAGATCATGATCATGCAGGATTTCGGCTCCACGGTCATTACCTGCACCCCGTCTTACAGTCTCTATCTGGCCGAGGCGGCTGCCGAGGAAGGTCTCGATATCCGCTCTTTTGCCCTCAGGGTCGGTATCCTCGGCGCCGAGCCCTGGAGCGAATCGATTCGTCAGGAAATCGAGCAGAAGCTCAACATCAAGGCCATCGACATCTACGGATTGTCGGAGATTCTTGGTCCTGGCGTTGCCATTGAATGCATCGAAGCGCAAAACGGTCTGCACATCTGGGAAGACCATTTCATAGCCGAAATTATCGATCCAGTCACTGGCCAGGTGCTGCCTGACGGAGAGGAAGGGGAACTGGTGATCACCACCATCACCAAGGAGGGTATCCCCATGATCCGCTACCGCACCCGCGATATAACCCGTTTGATCAGCGAGCCGTGCATCTGCGGCCGCAGCCATCGACGGCTGCAACGTATGAGCGGCCGCAGTGACGACATGCTGATCATTCGCGGTGTCAACGTTTTCCCCTCGCAGATCGAGAGCGTGTTAATGCAGGTCGAAGGAGTCGAGCCCCATTATCAACTCATCGTCGACCGGGAAGATAACCTCGATAGCCTTGAAGTTCAGGTAGAGGTTACCGAGGATATCTTTTCCGATGAAGTGCGTATCATGCAAGGTCTGAGCGACCGTATCCGTCATGAAATCAAGAGCCTCCTCAACATTACCTGCAAAGTCAGACTGGTCGGACCGAAAACCATCACGCGCAGTGAAGGAAAGGCTAAACGGGTCATCGATCAGCGACGTTAATTCAGCGGGCGGGGCAGGCGAAAGGAGAGGGCAGATGACAGTGCAGCAGATTTCCGTCTTCATTGAAAACCGTGCCGGGAGGTTGGCACAGGCCACTTCGGCATTGGGCGAAGCTGGTGTCAATATCCGGGCTTTGTCTTTGGCCGAGACCTCGGATTTTGGCATTTTGCGACTGATTGTCGATCGTACCGACCTGGCCAAAGAGGTGCTGTCTAAGCAGGGCTTCACCGTCGACAAAACCGAGGTGGTGGCCGTACAGGTTCCTGATCGGCCCATGGGGCTCGGCCATATTTTGCACATGCTGGACGAGGCTCAAATCGTTGTTGAATATCTGTATGCCTTTATCGAGCGTTGCGGGGATAATGCGGTGATCATTTTCCGCTTTGACAATAGTGACCAGGCAATTGCTGCTCTTACCGCTAGCGGCGTAAAGGTGCTATCTGCTGATTCTGTCTACAGCATGTAGCAAGATTGTCAGGATAAGAGTTTGAGTATATTTTGTAATTAGTTTGCAAAGAAGTAGCATCTACAAGGGGCTTTTCTCCTTGACATTATTTGGCGGATGGACAATAATCCGCTCGCGTTGATTGACGGGGCGTAGCGCAGCCTGGTAGCGCACCTGCATGGGGTGCAGGGGGTCGGAGGTTCAAATCCTCTCGCCCCGACCAACGCCAAAAGCCGTGACGGAAGTCACGGCTTTTTTTATACGTAAACTGCGTTGCAGGCTGTTTCCAGCAACACTTCCCGGACAGATCTTTTTCAGCCCGAGATGGTTGTTACGGACGACAAACCCCACGCGATGCAGACCCCGATTGCGCAAACCATCAACAAATACCCGCCAGCTCGTTTCACTCTTTCGGTCAACAAATTACACACCTAGAAGCTGTCACTGCCCCTCTCGGCTGATTCCAAGGGCGACAACCCACATGGGCTTTTTCAAAACGCGGATAGCGTTCAAAATGTTCTCCTGTCCGCCGGAGATCCGCAAGGCGATCTACACGACCAACGCCATCGAATCGGTGAACATGTCACTGCGCAAGGTCACGAAAAACCGGGGTTCATTCCCCAGCGATGAATCAATTAACAATTATCTTTGAAGACCGGATGCGGACACTCTGATCGACAGGCCGTTTACACAACATCCTTTACAGGCCCGGCCCTGGAGGTACGGCGCGCAAGGTGGCACAGGCGGTACCGGCGGCTGCGCAATGGTCTGGCCCAAAAACGCCATTGGAGAGCTCGACAAGCGCATCGGCATTGTCGAGATTGCGCAGGCGGAGAATATTACCTTGGCCCATGGTCGTATTGACGTAGGCGTGGCCATGGCCACGCCCTTGATCCGTGCAGTGAAGGCACACCAGCAAGACGGCATGCCCGTGATTCTAGAAGCACCGCCCGGAACCTCGTGCCCGGTTATCGCCTCCCTTCGGGGCGTGGGCTCCTTGACGAGCACAACGAAATCCGTGCCCCGCAGGGAGGCGAGATCAGCGCAGGCATTGGTGACCAGCAGCAACGACTCGCCGACC
>JAUWLU010000304.1 GCA_030613545.1 Desulfuromonadales bacterium | reverse complement strand
GCCGACTCGGCGGCATCCAGGGAGGCATATTTGCCGACCCGCACGCGAAAGTAATCGCTGCCGTTGATTAGGCTGCGACAGACACTGGCGACGCCGAACCGGCTGCGCAATTCTGCCGCCAGACGCTGTGCATTGGCGTCGGAACTGAAAGATCCCACCTGCACGGCATAGCTGTCCACCTGATCACTGGCGGTCGACCGGTAAACGGTTCGGCCGGCAGCATCCTGTTCTTTAAAACCCAGAGCCTCGATCTTTACCGGGGCGGTGCCCGGCCCGACGACACCGAGCTTGTCCGCCGCCGAATAGGAAAGGTCAATAATGCGCCCTTGAACAAAGGGGCCGCGATCATTGACCCTCACCACGGTCTGACGGCCGTTGGCTAAATTGTGGACGCGAACATAGGTACCAAGGGGCAGGGTCTTATGAGCGGCGGTCATGGCGTACATGTTGTAGATCTCGCCATTGCTGGTTTTGCGGCCATGAAACTTGCGGCCATACCAGCTGGCCAGCCCTTGCTGGACAAAGCCCTGATGAGTAGCGAGAGGCTCGTAGCGCTGACCGTTGACTGTGTAGGGTTTCTGGTGGGGCTTCAGACCGACGGTGGCGGGGCTGTCCAGCACTCGGGTCCGATAACCGCCTCCGCAAGCGGTGAATAGCAGCAGCGCACAACCGGCGGCTGCAACTCTCGAAATACGCATACAGATCATGGCGATTCTTACCTCCGCAGACACTTGTTACCAGCACCGAAACAACCGAGTATTACCCTCTCCGGCCGCCAGCAACGCCTCGACCTCGGTCAGGGTTGGAATGGCGGTCCGGCCGCCGAGTGCGGTGGCCTTGATGGCGGCGCAGGCCGCAGCAAACCGTACCGTTCGGCGCAAAGACCAGTTTTGCAGCAACCCGTACAGATACCCGCCGTGAAAAACGTCGCCGCAACCGGTGGTATCTACGGACTTCACGGCAAAAGCCGACTGGTGAAAGCCCTTGCCGGCCCGGCTCAGGGTATGGCTGCCCGCTTCCCCGTCGGTAACGGTCGCCGCCCGGCAACCGTAGGCCAGCAGCAGCGGCAAGGCTTCCCGCACCGGTCGCCCGGGGAGCAAATGCTCTGCGAACCGGGCGGAAACAACCAGATGATCGATCAGGGGCAACAGCTCTTCGATACCCGGCCGCCAGCTGCCACCATCGAGCACCGTGATTACGCCGTTCCCCTTTGCCTGCCGGGCGGCCGCCAGGGCCGCGTCTAAATGGGAACCATCCAGATGCAGCAAGCGACTACTGCGGATCAGTTCCGTTGGCAGTTCTTCCACACTCAAAGGCCGACAGCTGCCGCGATGGCAAAAGATGGTGCGATGGCCGCTCCCTTGCTCTACAGCGATAAAGGCAAACTGACTGCCGGCTGCGTCATCGACCAGCAGATGGCGGCAGTCAACCCCTTCGTCCTCTAAGCCGCGACCGATCCGGCGACCGAAATCGTCACCGCCGATGCGCCCGACAAAGGCACTGGCCACGCCGAGACGGGCCAGGGTCACCAGGGCCGTAGCCACCGGGCCGCCCCCTTGAATGAGGACGGTGTCGAGATCGCACTTGCTGTCTACGGGCGGATACTGAGTCAGGCCACCGAGAATATCGATGGAGCATTGCCCCAGTCCGACCACCGTAATCGCTTGTTTCGCCAAAGGGGTCTCTTCGAGAGCTGGCTTATTCCTCGATGAAGCTCATGGCCCGCAGCTTTTTATAGCGCTGTTCCTTCAATTCCTCGGGCGAAAGCTGCTTGAGTTCATCGAGATGCTTTTTGAGATAGGCTCGCACCTGCTGCGCGGCCGCTCGATGATCGTTGTGGGCGCCACCGAGAGGCTCAGGGATCACATCATCGATAACGCAGCCGAGTTTGTCGATATCGCGAGCGGTCAGCTTCAGGGCTTCTGCCGCCAGAGAGCCCTTGGCGCCATCCTTCCACAGAATGGCGGCACAGCCTTCCGGTGAGATGACCGAATAGACCGAATACTCCATCATCAGCACCCTATTGCCAACGGCAATGGCCAAAGCCCCTCCCGATCCGCCTTCACCTGTGACCGTAACGATAATCGGCACACTGAGGACAGCCATGTCGCGCAAATTGCGGGCAATGGCCTCGGCCTGGCCCCGCTCTTCGGCACCGATGCCGGGGAAGGCCCCGGGCGTATCGACAAAGGTGAAGATCGGCAGGCCAAACTGTTCGGCCATATTCATTACCCGCAGGGCCTTGCGATAGCCCTCGGGATTGGGCATGGCAAAGTTGCGCAGCACCTTTTCCTTGGTGTCCCGCCCCTTCTGGTGGCCGATGATGGCGCAGGGCTCGCCGTCGAAACGAGCGAAGCCACAGACCAGAGCGGGATCGTCGCTATAGAGTCGGTCGCCGTGGACCTCGAACCAGTCGGTGAAAATATGCTCGCCA
>JAUWLU010000109.1 GCA_030613545.1 Desulfuromonadales bacterium | reverse complement strand
GCCCGGCTAGCGCCCTCGGTCTGTCGCGCGGGACCCTGGCGGTCGGCAGGGTGGCGGACGTCACCATTATCGACCCCGGCTGCAGCTGGACTTTGCAGGCTGACGAACTGTTGTCCAAGAGTAAAAACACCCCCTTTGACGGCTGGTCTTTTAAAGGCGCGGCTATCAGCACCTTGGTTGGCGGGAAAATTGTTTATAACAGAGACGATGCCTGAAACATCAGGCTCTGACCACCCAGTTGAAACCATGTATTTTGTTAATATATCGAACGACGATGCTACAGCAGCTGAGGAGTAACACTTTATGAAAGCAGTTCTGGCCCTGGCCGACGGCAGGGTTTTTTTCGGCAAGGCTTTCGGCGCTCGCGGTGAAGTAACCGGCGAGGTGGTCTTTAATACCAGCATGACCGGCTACCAGGAAATTCTTACCGACCCTTCCTATTGCGGTGAGATCGTCACCATGACCTATCCGCTGATCGGTAATTACGGTATCAACCGCGAGGATGTGGAATCGAGCAAGCCGCATCTGTCCGGTTTTGTGGTCAAGGAATATTGCGACTTTCCGAGCAACTGGCGGTCGGATATGACCCTCAACAACTACCTTGTGGAAAACGAAGTAGTCGGTATTCAGGGCATCGACACTCGAGCACTGGTGCGGCACATACGGGACAAGGGCGCTCAGAACGGTATTATTTCCAGCATCGATCTTGATCCGGAGAGTCTGGTGGCCCTGGCGCGGCAGGCACCGCCTCTCGTTGGACGGGACTTGGTGCAGGAAGTAACTTGCAAGAGCCCCTATCAGTGGCAGGAAAGCCTCTGGACCCTGGGCAGCGGTTACGGACAGGCTGAAGGAGAGGGCCGCTTCAAAGTGGTGGCTTACGACTTCGGCATCAAGCGTAATATCCTGCGCCACCTCACCGAGGCTGGCTGCCGAGTCACCGTGGTTCCGGCCGCTACGCCCGCCGCAGAGGTGCTGGCGATGAATCCGGACGGGGTTTTCCTCAGCAACGGTCCCGGCGATCCTGAGCCCATCGCCTACGCCCAGGATAATATTCGCCAACTGCTCGGCAAGACCCCGATCTTCGGCATCTGTCTCGGCCATCAGCTGTTGGCTCTGGCCCTTGGCGGCAAGACCTTCAAGCTCAAGTTCGGGCATCGCGGCGGCAATCAGCCGGTCATGCGCCTTGAAAGCGGCCAGGTGGAAATCACCTCCCAGAATCATGGTTTCGCCGTAGAAGCCGGTAGCATTGACAACGATGTGGTACTAACCCATGTCAACCTCAATGACAACACCATCGAGGGGCTTGAGCACAAGCGCCTGCCGGCCTTTTCTGTGCAATACCACCCTGAAGCGTCTCCCGGGCCCCACGATGCCCGCTACCTGTTTGAACGCTTTACCGCTTTGATGGCCAAACAACGCGGCGAATAACCGGGCGAAAGCCCCCAGTCAACGACCATCCGCCCGAACAGGCGGTTAACACTATTGAAGGACTGAGAATGCCTAAGCGTACCGATATAGAAAAAATCCTCATCATCGGAGCCGGCCCCATCATCATCGGCCAGGCCTGCGAATTTGACTACTCAGGCACCCAGGCCTGCAAGGCTCTCAAGGAAGAGGGCTATGCGGTGATTCTGCTCAACTCCAATCCGGCCACCATCATGACCGACCCGGATTTTGCCGACCGCACCTATATCGAGCCGGTCACTCCCGAGTCTCTGGAGCGAATCATCGAAAAAGAACGGCCTGATGCGCTGCTTCCCACCATGGGTGGCCAGACCGCTCTCAACACCGCAGTGGCGGTAGCCAAGTCGGGAGTGCTGGAAAAGTACGGCGTCGAGCTGATCGGCGCCAAACTGCCGGCCATCGAAAAAGCCGAAGACCGCACCCTCTTTAAAGCCGCCATGGAAAAGATCGGCGTGGCCGTGCCCCGTTCCGGGCTGGCCCACAATTACCAGGAGGCCACGGCGATTATTGAGCATGTCGGTTTTCCGGCCATTATCCGACCCTCTTTCACCCTGGGCGGCACCGGCGGCGGCATCGCCTATAATCTGGAAGAGTACGAGGCCATGACCATGGCCGGCATCGACGCCTCGCCGACCGACGAAGTCCTCATCGAAGAGTCGGTCATCGGCTGGAAGGAGTACGAGCTTGAGGTCATGCGCGACATGGCCGATAACGTGGTGATCATCTGCTCCATTGAAAACCTCGACCCCATGGGCATCCATACCGGCGACTCCATCACCGTGGCTCCGGCTCAGACCCTGACCGACAAGGAATATCAGATTCTGCGCGATGCGTCTCTGAAGATCATTCGCGAAATCGGCGTCGACACCGGCGGTTCTAATATTCAGTTCGGGATCAATCCCAGAGATGGGCGACTGGTGGTCATCGAGATGAATCCGCGGGTGTCCCGTTCCTCGGCTCTGGCTTCCAAGGCAACCGGCTTTCCCATTGCCAAAATTGCCGCCAAGCTGTCGGTGGGCTATACCCTCGATGAAATTCCCAACGATATCACTCAGGAGACCTTTGCCTCCTTTGAGCCGACTATCGACTATGTGGTGACCAAGATCCCCCGGTTCACCTTTGAAAAGTTTCCCCAGGCCAACAGTACCTTGACCACCCAGATGAAATCGGTAGGGGAGGTGATGGCTATCGGCCGAACCTTCAAGGAAAGCCTGCAGAAGGGACTGCGCTCGCTGGAAATCGGCTCCTACGGATTCGAAAGTCGCCTCTATGAAACACCGGCTGACTTTGGCCGGCCCCTTTCCGAAGAGCAAAGCAACCTGCTCTACAGCAAACTACGCACCGCCAACTGGGAGATGCTCTGGTATCTTGCCGATGCCCTGCGTGCCGGTCTGACCTGCGACGAGCTGCATCAGGAAACGGCTATCGACCCCTGGTTTTTGGGAAACATCGCCCAGATCGTCGCCATGGAAAAGGTGCTTGTTGAGCGCAACCCGCGCACCATCCAGGATGACCAATCGCTCACCGAAATCCTACGGGAAGCCAAAGAATATGGCTTCTCCGACCGACATCTGGCCGTCCTCTGGCATGTCAAAGAAGGGGAGGTGCGGGCCTTGCGCCAACGCCTGAACGTCCGCCCGGTCTATAAACGGGTCGACACCTGCGGCGCCGAATTTGTCGCCCATACGCCTTATCTCTATTCGACCTACGAAACTGAATGTGAGAGTCTGCCGACCGATAAACGCAAGATCATGATCCTTGGCGGCGGTCCTAACCGCATCGGCCAGGGGATCGAATTCGATTACTGCTGCGTGCACGGAGTCATGGCCCTGATCGAGGCCGGGTTCGAGACCATCATGGTTAACTGCAACCCGGAAACGGGCTCCACCGACTACGACACCTCCGATCGACTCTATTTTGAGCCGCTGACTCTGGAAGACGTTCTGGAGATTGTGGACATCGAAAAACCCGAAGGGGTGATCGTTCAGTTCGGTGGTCAGACCCCCCTCAAACTGGCCGTGGCCCTGGAAGAGGCCGGAGTGCCGATTATCGGCACCAGCCCCGATGCCATCGACCGCGCCGAGGACCGGGAACGCTTTCAGGCGCTGCTCTATAAGCTCGATCTCAAACAACCGGAAAACGGCCTGGCTCGCTCCTTTGAAGAAGCCGAACAGGTGGCTACCCGCATTGGCTACCCGGTGGTGGTGCGGCCGTCCTATGTGCTCGGCGGCAGGGCCATGGAAATTGTCTACCAGGTTGAGCAGCTGCGTAACTACATGCGCCATGCGGTACAGGCCTCACCGGACCATCCGATCCTGGTCGACAAGTTCCTCGAGCAGGCTATCGAGATCGACGTCGATGCCCTCTGCGACGGGCAGGATGTGGTGATCGGCGGTATCATGCAGCACATTGAAGAGGCCGGCATCCATTCCGGCGATTCGGCCTGTGTGTTGCCGCCCTTTTCGCTGGACGGGGAACTGGTCGAAGAGATTCGTCGCCAGACCCGAGCCCTGGCCCTTGAGCTGAACGTGGTCGGCCTGATGAATATTCAATTTGCCGTCAAGGACGGCGTCATCTTCCTGCTGGAGGTTAATCCCCGAGCCAGCCGCACGGTACCCTTTGTCTCCAAAGCAACGGGCAGGCCCCTAGCCAAGATTGCCGCGAGGATCATGGCCGGCGCCACCCTGGCCGAGCTTGGTATTGCGGGTGAGATTACCCCGGCCTATATGTCGGTCAAAGAAGCGGTCTTTCCCTTCGTCAAATTCCCCGGTGTCGATACCCTGCTTGGCCCCGAGATGAAATCGACCGGCGAGGTTATGGGCATTGATGCCGACTTCGGCAAGGCTTTCGCCAAAGCCCAGCTCGGCGCCGGAGTAAAGCTGCCGGTGGCCGGCAAGATATTGGTCAGCATCAAGGATGCCGACAAGCCGCTGATCGTCGCTGCCATGCGGCAACTCGAAGAGGCTGGCCTGGAGCTGCTCGCGACCCGCGGCACCGCCAGCTATCTGCAACAGCAGGGCATCAAGGTGACCGCTATCAACAAGGTCAAGGAAGGGCGCCCGCATTGCGTCGACGCCATCAAGAGTCGGGAAATCGCCATGGTTTTCAACACCACCTTTGGCGCCGATTCGGTTTCCGATTCCTATTCCATTCGTCGCTCGGCGCTGATGCAAAATCTGGCCTACTTCACCACGGTGGCCGGTATCGAAGCGGCGGTGGCCGGGGTGCTGGCTCTGCAGCGAGAAAACCTTGACGTCACGCCTCTGCAAGAGTATTATGAATAAGGTTAAAATATAAGCACCTGACGACCATTAAAGCAATTCACCTTCGGGCGGGGTTTCCCGCCCGAAGATTTTTTTTACAAGGACTGTTATCCGTATGTCACGCTCAATCCCCATGACCGACGAAGGTTATCGTAATCTTCAAGAAGAGTTAAAACGACTGATCCGTGTCGAGCGGCCCAAGGTAGTACAGGATATTGCCGAAGCCCGCGACCACGGTGATCTATCGGAAAACGCTGAATACGATGCAGCCAAAAATCGCCAAGGCTTCATCGAAGGACGCATTAAAGAGCTCAACGACAAGATCGCTCGGGCTGAAGTGATCAACCCGGCCTCCCTGAACAGTGACAAAGTTCTGTTCGGCGCCAAAGTCACCCTGTTCGATGTCGACAGCGATAATGAAGTCACCTATCAGATTGTCGGCGAGGATGAAGCCGATATAAAAATGGGTAAGATCTCTGTTACCTCTCCGGTCGGTCGGGCCTTGATCGGCCACAGTATCGATGCCGAGGTAAGCATTACCGTACCTTCCGGCGTCAAAATCTACGAAATCACCGATATTCGTTACGAATAGCAGCCGTTAACCCGACTGCTGTGAAAGGACCGAACATGAGCCAGCTGATCAACAAGGATATGACCTTCAAAGAAGTACTCGATATGGGTCCTGAAGCGGTTCAGGTCTTTGTCAAATACAATATGGGTTGCGTCGGTTGTGCCGCGGCCAAGTTCGAAAGTATCGAACAGGGCGCCAAGGCTCATGGAATCAATCTCGACGACTTGATCCGCGATCTTAATGCTGCTATCAGCAGCTAGGTGAGGGGTAGGGCAGGTGTCCGCCACTCGCTATCAGCAACTCAACTCCCAACCCCTTGCCACCCCCCTTCATCAGGTGCGGGGGGTGGGCCCCCGCATCGCCGAAAAACTCGCCAAAATTGGCCTTTCCGACGTGGAAAGCGCCCTTTATTGCCTTCCTTTACGGTACGAAGACCGCCGCCAAATCCGCAGAATCTCTCAACTTCATGAACAGGGTATTCAGGTCTTTTCCGGCAAGATTCTCGCCGCCGGGGAATCCCTGACCGCACGACGGCGCAAAAAACTCTACGAAGTCGTGGTCAGCGATGGCACGGGTCAGCTTTCCCTGAAGTGGTTCCACTACCGCAAACCCCTGATGCAGCAGCGGTTCGTGGTCGGCCGAGAGGCGATTTTTATCGGTGAACCCAAGCGTTTTGGGGCGACCCGCGAAGTTCATCACCCCGACGTGCAGTTCCTTGCCGCCGGCCAGTCTTTTACTGAGCTAACCGCTGCCGATCCATTATCCTATGGCTGTTATTTGCCGGTATATGCCCTGACCGAGGGGCTCCATCAAAAAACCGCGCGCAAAATCTGGCGTGAGGTGGTAGAACATTTCGCGCCGCTGGCATCTTCGCCGCTGCCCGACGATATCCGCCGTCGCCAGGGGCTGTTGCCCCTCGCCGAAGCCCTGCAGTTGGCCCATTGGCCAGCGGCAGAAACGCCCATCGAACAACTGGAAGCAGGTACCGACCTGGCTCGGCGCTCCCTGGTGTTTGACGAATTCTTTTTTCTGGAGCTCGGCCTGGCCCTGCGCCGCAAAGGCATCGCCCTGGAAAAGGGCTTTGCCTTTGCCGTTGCTCATCGCTACACCGCACCGCTGGCGAAAATGTTGCCCTACCGGTTGACTGACGCCCAGCGACGAGTGCTCAATGAGATCAAACAGGACATGATGGCATCGCGGCCGATGAATCGTCTGCTACAGGGTGATGTCGGCAGCGGCAAGACTATAGTCGCCCTGATGAGTGCCCTGATAGCTATCGAAAATGACACCCAAGTGGCGGTAGTCGCGCCGACGGAGATCCTTGCCGAGCAGCATTTTTTTCAATTTCAGCCATGGCTTGAACAGTTGGGCCTTAAAGCGGTGTATCTGTCCGGCTCAACCACGGCAAAGGACAAAAAGGCCGTCTTGCAGCAGATCTCCGCCGGCGAAGTTGATATGGTGGTCGGCACCCATGCGGTTTTGCAGCAGGGGGTTAACTTTCATAAGCTGGGTCTCGGCATTATCGACGAGCAACATCGCTTTGGCGTCAGGCAACGGGCTGCGTTGCCCCAAAAGGGGCATCACCCCGATCTGTTGGTCATGACCGCTACGCCGATACCTCGTTCTCTGGCACTTACTGTTTATGGTGATCTCGCCCTAAGCGTTATCGATGAATTGCCTCCGGGGCGTACTCCGATAAAAACACGGGTTCTGGCCGATCGCGACCGGGCAAAGGCCTACCGACACATCCACGCAGAACTCACCCGGGGACAACAGGCCTACATCGTTTACCCCCTGGTGGAAGAGACGGAAAAAAGTGATCTGCTTGCCGCCAGTGAAGGTTTTGATTATCTGTGCCAAGAGGTGTTTCCCGACTTTCAGCTCGGCTTATTGCATGGCCGTCTCAAACCGGATGAAAAAGAACAGCTGATGCGGGCCTTTAAGGCCGGGGATATTCAGTTGTTGGTCGCCACCACGGTCATCGAAGTCGGTATCG
>JAUWLU010000226.1 GCA_030613545.1 Desulfuromonadales bacterium | reverse complement strand
GGCGAGATCAACTGCGAGCTCTCCGCCGCGCTCCTCGACGACCGGCTCGAGGGGCCCCGGTTCGGCGACTTCAGCACCGCGGTGGCCAGCGCGGCCACCGACCTCAGCGCGGCCAACGCCGACAACAGCATCAACTCGACGACCACCGATTTCACCGCTGAAAATATCAGCGCCGGGCAGTGGATCAAGGTGGCCGGCTTTACCGACGCGGCCAACAACGGCTTCTGCCGGGTCACCTCGGTGGCGGCCAGCAAGCTGGTGGTGACCGGTCTGACCCTCACCGACGAGGCGGCCGGCGACACGGTGACCATGGCCGGCAGCATGCTGCGCAACGGCACCACCAAGAAGTCGTACACGTTGGAGAAGAAATTCGCCGACATCACCCAGTTCATCAGCTATACCGGGATGATCGTCAGCGAACTCAACCTGGCCGTCGAGGCCGGCGCCATCGTCACCGGCTCCCTCGGCTTTATGGGCAAGGACGGCGCCATCGCCCAGGTCACCGTCGGCACCGGGGGCCCTACCGCTGCGCCCACCGGCACGCCCTGCAACGCGGTGAGCAACGTCGTCAACCTCCGCGAAGGCGGCGCGGCTATCTCCGGCACCTATGCCAAGAGCCTGTCGCTGGCCCTCTCCAACGCCCTGCGCGGCCAGAAGGCCATCGGTGTGCTCGGCAATGCCGGCATCGGGGTCGGCCGCTGCGAGGTGACCGGGTCGATCTCCCTCTATTTCGAAGACGAAACCCTCTACGAGAAGTTCATCGACAATACCGAGACCAGCATCGACTTTCGGGTCATCGACGGCAGCGGCAACGGCTATATCTTTACCTTGCCAAGGGTCAAGTACAGCAGCAGCAACGACGCCGAAGTCTCCGGCGGCGACCAGGACGTGATGCTCGACCTGCAGTTCCAGGCCATTCGCCACGCCACTTACGACTGCACCCTGCAGGTGGATAAGTTTTAAAGGCCGTAACGAGTGATGGGTGAACACCGAAAGCCCATTCGATAAAGGAGCATGAACATGACCACCAACCTGCACCAGCTTTTTGCCACCGATGCCGCCGCCGAAACCGAGGGGGTGTGGATTCCGGTCTGCGAAGGCATCGAGGTCAAGATCGCCCGCATGGGCAACGAAAAATTCCAGAAGGCCTACCGCCGCCTGTGCAAGCCGCACCGCAACCTGATCCGCCAGGGGCTGCTCGACAGTGCCACCGAAAAGCGCCTGCTCAAAGAGGCCCTGGCTGAGGGGGTGCTGCTCGACTGGCGGGGCCTGAAACAAGATGGCGCGCCGCTGGCCTACAGCCGCGAAGCGGCGCTCAAGCTGCTGACCGAGCTTAAGGATTTTGCCGATTTCGTCGCCGATGAGGCGCGGCGCCTTGACAACTTTCGCGAGCGGGATCTGGAGGACGCGGAAAAAAACTGACCGGGGCCCTGGCCTGGGCCCTGAAGTGGGGCGGCCGCTGCGCGTGGCTGGAAGAGATCGCCGACGACACCGGCACCCCTCCCAGGGCCCTGCTCGAGCGGCCGGAGATCTGGCCCGACCTGCTGCCGGTGTGGCAGGCCTTTCATCTGCTGAGCCGCAGCCGGCCTGTTGGGTTCGGCCCCGGGGCCATCCCTCTCAGCGAGATCCTTGCCTGGGCCGCTGCCTTTCCGCCCGATGATCTGCCGGGCTTCATTCAGCTGATTCAGCAGTTGGACGCAACCTGGCTCGAACACCAACGGAGCAAGGATGGACAAAAAGGTCAACATCCGGATCACCGCCAATGACCGCCAGGCGCAGAGCACCTTCAAGCGCGTGGAGAAGGGCTTTGCTGGGCTGCAGCGGCAGGTCAAGGGCCTGCAGGGCATGCTCGGCTTTTTCGGCGGCGGCATCGGCGCCTACGCCGGTTTCGAGGGGCTGCGGCGCTTCCTGACCGCTAGCATCGATGCAGCCCGCGACGCCGAAGTCTCGCAGCGCCGCCTGGAGGCGGTGCTCAAGGCCACCGGCCATGCCGCTGGGCTCACCGCCGGCAACATCGAGGACCTGGCGCAGAAATACGCCCGGCTTACCGTGCTCAGCGATGAGCAGGTGCGGGACGCCGCCGGCACCCTGCTGACCTTCCGCAACGTCTCCGGCCAGGTATTCGAGGAGGCCCTGGCCCTGTCCATCGACCTGTCGCAGACCATGGGCCAGGACCTCAAGTCGTCCATCGTGCAGGTCGGCAAGGCCCTCAACGACCCGGTGGCCGGCATCTCGGCCCTCTCGCGGGTGGGCATCACCTTCAGCGCCCAGCAAAAAGAGCAGATCAAAAATTTCGTCGAGACGGGCCGCCAGGCCGAGGCCATGCAGGTCATCCTCGAGGAGCTGCGCGGCGAGTTCGGCGGCACCGCCGAGGCCATGAACACCGGCATCAACAAGGCCACCAGCGACCTGAGCAAGGAGTGGGGCAACCTGCTCGAGGCCTTCGGCCGGACGTCCGCCACGGCTGGGCCAGCGATAGCGGCGTTCGATTCCATCACCGGGTCGCTGCGCGGTATTCGGGATCTGCTCGAGGAAGGGGATTGGGTTGATCTGCTGATGTTCATACTGTCGCCCTCCGGCACCTTGGCCTCCCGGGCCGGACTCGGGATAGTCAACCAGCTGACTGGCGCAACGGAACGACGGGATGCCATCCGGGACGCGGCCAACCTGATGATCGCTGACATCTGGGCACCGCCGCCACCTGACACGGACAACAGCGCCGGTGGCGGCACCCCGCCCGTGGACCCGAAGGCCCTCGACAAGATCCAGGCGGTGATCGATCGGCTGCGCTTTGAGCAGGAGCAGCTCGACCGCACGGCCACCGCGCAGAAGGTCTACAACGAGCTCAAGCGCGCCGGGGTGGGCATCAACAGCCAGGCGGGGCAGAGCATCGCCGGCCTGGTGGAGCAGATCGAGAGGGAAACCAAAGCTCGCCGCGAGCTGGAAAGTCTGAAATCCGATGCGGCCAAGGTCCACCAGGACACCCGCACCCCCTTCGAGCAGATGCAGGCCCAAGCCGAGAAGCTGAAGTATCTTCGGGACCACGTGTACACCGACGGACAGGGGAAGCCCCACCTCTTCATCGACGAAGACACCTACCAGCGCGCCTACGATCAGCTGGTCGAGGACTACATCGACACCACCGATCAGATCGAGGCCGAGACCGAGGAGCTGTCCGAGTTCTGGCTGGAAGCGTTTCGCTCCATGCAGCGCATCACCTCGGACTTCTTCTTCGACGTGCTCGAGGGCAACTTCAGCGACCTGGGCGCTTCCTTTCGGGACATGGTCAACCGCATGCTGGCCGACTGGGCGTCGGTCAAGGCCATGGAGGGTCTGTTCGGCTCCAACTTCGCCACCAGCGGCGAGCTCGGCGGCCTGCTAAGCGCCGGGCTGGGCATTCTCGGCGGAGCCTTTTCCGGCGGGTCAACGGCGGTAACCGGAGCCAACCCCTCTGCGGGCGGGACCTTCGCCATCGATCCCTTTCCCAAAAGGGCTGGCGGCGGCGCGGTCTTCCCCGGTCAGTCCTATCTGGGCGGCGAGCGGCGACCGGAGATCTTCACCCCGCAGACGCCCGGCACCATCCTGCCCACCGCCGCCGGC
>JAUWLU010000318.1 GCA_030613545.1 Desulfuromonadales bacterium | reverse complement strand
CTTGCAGGCAGCGGTCGCCAGAGGGTGCCGTCGCGGTATTGCATATGCGTTATAGGGTTTTACCCCCCAGCCACACCGATCCCCCTTGCGCAAGAAAAACGGACCGATAGCTTTAGCTACCAACTGTCGGAAGAGGGGGAGCGGCAAAGAAACCGCCGGTGCTGCGGCACAGTGCAACGGTACTTAGCCTTCTCTGACCCTGCGCGACAGTAATGCCCCCCGCAGGGGAAGGCACTTTTTGCTTCCTTTTTGTTGCCGCCTGGATAAAAAGGAAGGCGTCTGGCGGGACGCGACCCGCCGGTGTTGATTTTCAATCGAATCAGCTGGACGGTTAAAACCTTTAACCTCGCCTGTCCAAGTCGGCCGCCGGAGCCCTCCCTGTTCATAGCTTTAGGGGTACCGATCACACCTAACGGTTTCAGATAATCCCATGCAGCGGTCCGCCGGGAGCACCGAAACTGTCCACCCGCCGTTCCACCGCGGGATCGTCCTCCAGGGCGGGCGCATGGTGGCCCTTGCGACGGGCGTCGATGACCAGCGCTCCGCTGCAGCCCCAATGTTTGCACATCGTTTGCGCCCCGATACCGTAGCTGTCGACGGCCGGGTCGGAACGGGTAAAGGTGGTCCAGAGAAAGTTGTTGAGATTGCGGGCGGTCCAGGAGCTGTCGTCGCTCAATACGATCAGGGGAAAACGATTGATGTTCTGTTCCGGGCTGATGGAGGCGCAGAACGACTGCGCTGCGAGATCGGGTTCGCCGCGAGCGGCCTGGTGGACCGGACCCTCGATAACCAGCACTCCGGGTAGCGCCACTCGCGGATTTCTGAACCCGGCCGGCAGGCGCAGGTCGCCTGGCAGTTCGCTGGGCAGCTGGCGGCGCACCGGGCCGGTGGCGGCGATAACCAGCTTGGAGCCTTGTTGAAAGCCGCTGCCGGTATAGTCGAGGGTGTCGATGGTGGTGCGGGTTTGAAAGTGCAGATCCCGTTGCCAGTCGACCCGTTCCAGAAGGTGGCTGAAAAAGGCCGGGATATCGTGAATGTTAAGCTGTGGATTATCCTGGCGGGCGATGATGAACAAGTACTTGGCCAGAGAGAGCTGTCCGGTTCCGAGCAGGGCGCTGGCCTGAGTCAACAGTTCCTGGGGGGCTTGCCGTTCGGCAAAAGGGGCATAGCGCTCGCTGCCGATGGCCAACAGCAGCGGGTGGACGCCGGCGGCATCGACGGCATGCACCGCTTGCACGCCGGGCACCAGTTCGGGGATCAGCGGCCCGGTCAATTCGTGAATGAAGGCGCCAAAGGAGCTGTCCTCCTGGGGCGGACGACCGACGCTGGTAAAGGGCCAGATGGCGCCGTGCCGGTGACTGACCCGCTCCACCGCCAGCACCGGAAAGTCGTGCTGCAGGCTGTAGTAGCCGAGGTGGTCGCCGAAGGGGCCTTCCGGCAGGGTCTGGTTCGGAATCACTGTGCCGCTGATGCAGAAATCGGCCTCGGCCGGAACCGGCAGCTGACCGGGTTGACAGATCAGGGGAGTGCGCCGCCCGCCGAGCAGGCCGGCAAAGCAGAGCTCAGGCATGCCTTCCGGCAGGGGCATGACCGCCGCCACGGTCAGGCACGGTGGGCCGCCGACGAAGATGTTGACTCGAAAGGGCTCGCCCCGCTCCAGGGCTTCGCTGTGGTGGCAGCCGATGCCGCGATGGAGCTGGTAGTGGAGGCCGATCTCCTGGTTCAGGCGGTAGCGGTTGCCGGCCAGCTGCACCCGGTACATGCCGAGATTGGAGTGGCGCCAGCCGGGCCGGCTGGCGCTTTCGGAATAGACCTGGGGCAGGGTGATGAAGGGCCCGCCGTCCTTGGGCCACGACTTGAGCTGCGGCAGGCGCTCGATGCTGGTCTGGCAGTCGAGCACCGGTCCGTTTCCGACCTTGCGGGGCAGCAGCTGCAGGGCGCCTTGTAGCGCTCCGGGCCAGCGTGTCGGGGTCTTCAACAGCTGCGTCGGGTCGGTTTTCAGGGCCAGCAGCTGCTGCACGGTGGGCAGGGTATCGCGGAACAGAAAGCGGGTCCGCTCCAGGGTGCCGAACAGATTGCCGAGCATGGGGAATGTACAGTTTTTGACTCGGCTAAAGAGCAAGGCCGGGCCGCCGGCCTGATAGACCCGGCGTTGCACGGCGGCGATCTCCAGTTTCGCGTCGAGCTCAACATTGATATGAATCAACTGGCCGGTTCGCTCCAGATCGCGGACG
>JAUWLU010000030.1 GCA_030613545.1 Desulfuromonadales bacterium | reverse complement strand
CATCTTCCTCAAAGAGAAAATTACGCCGCTGGTCTGGACCGGTATCGTTCTATCGGTCATCGGTGCCCTGATCGTCGGCTGGACTCCCCCCGCGGGCGGTCTCATGCCTCATTTCTCCCTGGGAATCGGTTGTGCTCTGTTGGCCTGCTTTGGCTGGGGTATCGAAGGCGTTCTTTCCACCTTCGGCATGGACATGGTTGATCCCGACATCGCCATCAGCATTCGCCAATCGGTCTCCTGCATCGTGTCCCTGGTTGGTGTTCTACCCTTTGTCGCCGGCTGGGCCATGCTCGGCAAGGCCTTTACTAACTTCGACAGCTTGTGGATTCTGGCCTGTGCCGGCGTGATCGGCGGTATCTCTTACCTGGCATGGTACAAGAGCCTCAATATGACCGGTGTCGGCCGCGCCATGGCCCTCAACATCACCTACGTCATCTGGGGTATCGTTTTTGGCTTCTTCATGACTGACCTCCAACTGACTACCAACCTGGTGGTTGGCGGTTTGATCGTTACCGCTGGTGGCATCCTGGTTGTAGCCAATCCTAAAGAACTTCTCACTTTGCGTCAGGGAGCATAAGAATATGGCTAACAAACTTCCATTGCGGTTCCGTCTCTTGCATCTTATGTCCACCAAAATCAAGGCTAACGTTCACGATCTGATGAAAGATCTGCGTGCCGAGTACGGCAAAGAAGGTCAGTTCTCGGTAAAGAGTTTTGAAAAACATCTTACCTCCATGCGGGCTTCCGGCCTGATTGAGGAGGTCGATGTCGATATCGATGAGCAGGGCAATCTGTTGGAAACGTTTGCCATTGCTGACTTCGGTCGAGGCCGTTTGAAATATCTGCCCAGTTCCTGGAAATAACCCCCAACAAGTTTGTAATGCGGCCTGGCAAATGCTCCCACATTCTCCTCTCTTGGACAGCTTTGCACAAGGAATAACCCCCACCTCCCACTTGCCAGGCCGCACTTTTTAAACACTTAAATGAGTTAGTGCCCATCCGGAAACCCCGGAGGGGCACGTGGTCAGTTTCCATATGGGAAACGAGCGATTTTTCGCAAGGTCAAGGAAATCAAACGGTTGCGCGGAGGCGTAGCTGTCTACGCCACACCATTCCGCAGGACAGCGGAATGGGACAGCCTCTGGCGGCCTGAAGGGCGAGGGCCATGGAGGGTCCGAGTCACACGCAAGCGTGCAGATTGACGCCGAGATTGCGGAAAAGGGCCGTTTCCGGATGGAAACTAGTTAAATTGACAGGAGATCCCATGGACAGTCAATCGAAAGGGGACATGGCAAACTCTTTTGTCCGTGCAGGGCTCGACCAGTTAAAAAGGGCTTCTTACGACGCTGCACTGGCCGCTTTGTCAAAAGCGGCCAGACTCTATCGGGAAGATGGGGACATCGCCAGCGAGGCATCCCAGCAGATGATCGTGGCAGACATATACTGCGCAACCGAAAGACAGGACAAGGCCTTGGCCACGTACCGGCAGGTTCAGTCAATTTTCGCCGAGATTGGCGATACAGCAGGTATGGCCATGGTTCAAAACAATATTGGACTGCTGCTGACACGCCTGCAGCGCTTTGATGATGCCATGACATCATTTAATGATGCCCGGCAGAAATTCGATGCTTGCGGTCAGCCGGAGAGGGTGGCCGAACAGTTGGGTAACCTGGGATCGGTGTGCAGGGATCGGCAGGACTATGACCAATCTCTTGAATATTATCAGCAGGCTCTGCAAAGGTTTAAACAACTTGGTAACCTCGACAAAGTTGCCGACCAGCATGGGAATATCGGCTATATCCACGTTATATGCGGCAACACAAGCTCCGGGTTAGCCTCTGTTGAAAAGGCCCGGGCCCTATATGAATGGACAGACAACACTGCCAAAGCCCGCAAGACCATTGCCAACATTGAGCTTCTTCAAGAGTAAGTAAAGGACTCGCGATGCAGGGATTGCAGCTGGCTAATAGCGGGATGATGCCATGAAGAGCCCGCCTACTCAGCCCTGATTGACGCCTGGGCTGCCTATTATCACATCGTCCTTCCGAAACCGAATTTTTACCGGACTATCGTTCCGGCCCTCAGCCATCAGCTGAGAAACAGGCGACTTCAACCTGGCAGGCATGCCAGCGATAATTCGCCTGTTGAGCGCTGTTTCTGTCCAGGTCAACAAGCATCCAGCGAAACATTTCGTACCAAGACGTCCTTGATTATCTGCTAGCGAAAAAGGGCCGGACCAGAGTCCGGCCCTTTTTCGCTTTTGGCCGTAATCCAGGATTTTTCATTCTTACCTTTTCCCCTGACTCTTTTGTACCTTGTGAATTTTGCCCTTAGCACCTTGGTCGGCAAACTGTTCTTTTCCCGCGGAGAAGGAATCTCCCTGGGCTGCGGCACCGTGATGCGCAATCTGTCCGTCGCTCTGGCTATCGCCATGACCGTGTTCACGGAGAGCGGGGCGGAAATCGCCATTATCATTGCCCTGGCCTATATCGTGCGTGTTCAGTCGGCGGCCTGGTATGTGAAGTTTTCCGACCGCATTTTCGGCATCGCCAGCGAAGGCTGAAAGGGCAGGAGCGGCCTGCTATGATATAAACAGTGTATGGCCCTCGCCTGCCGGTCTCAATTTTTGGACCGGCACGTTGGTTCGGGCCAATAGCCACCGGGGGCCACCGATTACCCATGACCCGGACTGCCCTTTCGAAAGGAGTCGCCCATGAACCTCGATATGCTGCGTGCCTTTTTGGCTTGGTGTACCGTTATCAATCTGTGCCTCTACTTTCTGTCATTTCTAGTCTGCGCTTTTGCCGGAGACTGGGTGTACCGGCTCCACAGCATGTGGTTCCCCATGTCACGGGATGCTTTCAACCTGGCCATCTACGGATTTATCGGTCTCTACAAGTTGTTCATCATTGTATTCAATGTCGTGCCTTATGTTGCGGTGGTGATTGCGGGCTGAATCCGCGACAGGTTAATGGCAAGGCAAGGCTCTTCTGACGAAGGGCCTTTTGTTTTATGGTCAGATATCTGATAGGTAACGAAGGCATGTAAACTGCATCATTTCATCTGCAGCTTACCGAACGACCAATGTATGATGTTATGTCAATGCAACAAAACAACAACAAATCAATCACTTGAAGATACCGCCTGGTATGCGGACGAGGACTATCCATGGCAAAAATTGACGCTCTGTTCAAAATTTTGAAGGATAAGGGAGGTTCAGACCTGCACCTGTCTCCAGCCAACCCGCCCTTGATTCGTCGCACGGGCGACCTGGAGCCGGTTATCGACCGGGCCATCGGCCGCGAGCAGATCAAATCCCTGCTTTACGAGATCATGACGGAGGCGCAGCAGCAAAGCTTTGAATCGACCCATGATCTCGATTTTGCCTATGAGGTTCCGGCTCTGGAGTCCCGTTTTCGCGCCAACATCTTTATGGGGCGCCTCGGCATCAGTGCTGTTTTTCGGCTGATTCCAGCCAAGATCCTCACCGCCGAGCAGTTGGGATTATCCCCTGGGATTCTCAACTTCACCCAGTTTAAAAAAGGCCTGGTGCTGGTCACCGGACCGACAGGCAGCGGGAAGTCGACCACCCTGGCGGCGATGATCGATCATGTTAACAAAACCCGCAAGGAGCACATCCTTACTGTAGAGGATCCTGTCGAATTTGTTCACATCAGTCAGCAGAGCCTGATTAATCAGCGGGAAGTAGGTCGCCACACCCAATCTTTTGCCGCAGCCCTTAAGGCGGCCTTACGCGAGGATCCCGACCTGATTCTGGTCGGCGAGATGCGTGACCTTGAGACTATCGAACTGGCCATTACCGCAGCGGAAACCGGCCACCTGGTCTTTGGCACCCTGCACACCAACAGTGCCGCCAAGACTATCGACCGCATCATCAATGTCTTTCCCACCAACCAGCAGGAGCAGATTCGGGCCATGCTTGGCGAGTCTCTACAGGGGGTCATCTGTCAGCAACTGCTGCGCACCCTGGACGGCAAGCGCTGCGCCGCCATGGAGATTCTGGCTGTTAATCCGGCCGTCTCCAATCTGATTCGTGAAGGCAAGACTTTTCAGATTCCGTCGGTGATTCAAACCGGCCGTTCCCAGGGGATGCAGTTGATGGATCAGGCGATTCAGGATTTGCTTGCCGAGGGTCGAATCAGTCGTGAAGAAGCCTACAAATATGCAACCAACAAATCCCTGTTTCAGGAAGGCTGACAGCTGTCATGGAAGATCAGAAAATTGTCAAAAACCGCCGCCAGGTGCTGTTTACTCTGGCAGATGGCAGTACCGTCGAGGGGAGGGTCTTTCTCAGCCTTTACGAGGCCTGTCATGAAGGGCCACAACGGGTCGGCGAATTGCTTAACAGCGAGGATGCTTTTATCCCGGTGGAAACGGCCAGCGGCACGATTCATTTGAATATCGTTAACATTATCGCCGCTCATATGCCGGTTATGGAAGAGGGGGATGAGCTTATGACCCTCGGCGAGCAATACCGGGTGCAGATCACCACTTCGCTCGGCACGGTCATCGAAGGGGAGGTGTTTGTCAACCTGCCTCATGATCGAAGCCGGGTCAGCGATTATCTCAACCAGCGTGATCGCTTCTGCCGGGTGTTTCTTGCCGAAGAGATCGTGTATATCGGTACCCGTTTTATCCTCTCTGTGCGGGATTGAGATTATCTGTCATCGATCCTGACTGCCCCTTTGGACATGGGGCTCGGTTAGATGATAAACTGGCTGCCAATGGCGCAGAAAGTTTTATGCCCTGTCATTTTAATGGATGTAAACATGCAATTGAGAGCTATCATTATCGACGATGATGATCAGTGCCAGCATTACGGCATATTCGGTGGCGGTTGCGCCTTCTTCGTTTCGAACCAGCTCACGACATTTCAAGCCTATTTTCTTGCATGTTGTTTCCTCCTGAGTCAAGTGGGCCCTTATATGCTTAATGATAAGGCTGTCATTTCAACCTATCCATTAATCGGGCGGTGTCAAGCAGGCGCCGCTGCTTATACTCTGTTGGTTTAGTTGGATAAATTTCCCCCAGAATTGATCTTTGAGGTCCTCAGATGATTTCCGGATGTCTATCTCGCCTAAGTGGTTCTCTCCCGGTCTGCTGCTTTTTGACCCTGCTGCTTCTGGCTGCCTGTGCCCGTCCCCCTGCTCCAATCCTTCCTGCGCCACCTGAAATCAAGGGGCCCGTCGAGCCATTGCAGGCCGTGACCTGGCAAGATGTGCCATGCTGGCAGCAGGAAGACCTGCGACCGGCCCTGGAGGCCTTTGTCGTCAGCTGTCCGTCCCTTAAAACGCATCCCCAATGGCAGGCCGTTTGTAGCGAAGCGCTGCGAATCGATACTGGGGACGGGGAGGCGGTTCGACGCTTTTTTGAAAACTGCTTTATCCCTTATCGGGTGCACAACCCCGATGGTACGGACCGAGGGCTGATTACCGGTTACTACGTCCCCGACCTGCAGGGCAGCCGCACTCCCGACGAAAACTATCGCTATCCTGTTCTGGCCGTCCCTGACGATCTGCTGGTTGTCGATCTGAGCGCGCTCTATCCGGATCTGAAGGGTCGCAGGCTGCGCGGCCGCCTCGAAGGACGGCGGGTGGTGCCTTATTGGAGTCGCACTGAGATCGATTCCGGGCAGGCGCCGACTGCCGGTAAGGAGCTGTTCTGGGTGAAAGATCCGGTGGATCTGTTCTTTCTGCATATTCAGGGGTCGGGCCGCATCTCCTTGGCGGATGGCGAGCGAGTGATGGTCAACTATGCCGACCAGAATGGTCATCCCTATCGCTCCATCGGCCGACTGCTCATCGAATCGGGCGCCATGACCCGGGACCAGATGTCATTGCAGAACATCAAGGCCTGGGCTCAACGTCATCCCGATAAGGTACGGCAGCTTTTGGGCGAAAATCCCAGCTATGTCTTTTTCGGTTCGGCCGAACAGGATCTGGCGAGTCCCCCCGGCGCCCTTGGCTATCCCCTCACGCCTAAGCGTAGCCTGGCTGTCGATCCGGCAACCATCCCCCTCGGTTCGCCCGTCTTCATCGCCACCACCTGGCCCAACAGCAGTCAACCGTTGCAGCAGTTGATGGTTGCTCAGGACACCGGCGGGGCCATCAAGGGGGCGGTGCGGGCTGACTTTTTCTGGGGCCTCGGCAACGAGGCCGGCGCATTGGCTGGACGCATGAAACAGGATGGACGGTTGTGGGTTCTTCTGCCCAGGGCCGGATCGGCCAAAACGGACGAACAGTCCAAATCGGCCGATTTGCCATAAACCGCTTCGAAAGCCGCTCATTATGGCTTGCCTTTAATCGTCGCTCATGATATCGCTGATAGCCGAAAGACAGGCTCCGATATCCTGAGCTGCCTTCATTGAGGCAACCGCTCTTCCTCTTTTGACGCTGACACCCTGCTTATGCTGACCTCTTCGGAACATTCCCAGCTGGACGAACTGCTGGCCTGCGCAGAGCAACAGGATCAGGTACTTAACCTGGCTGAGCTGCAGGGCCTTCTCTACGGCCTGGTAATTACACCCGAAGCTATTCAACCGAGCGAGTGGCTGCCCCAGGTCTTTGGAGAGGAGATAGGTACCTTTATCGATCAGGAGCAAGGGCAGCGCCTTCTTAAAGGTTTGTTTGCCGTCTACAATCGCTTCGACAGTCTGCACCTGCAAGGCCAGCTTCATTTTCCTTACTGTTTAAGAGAGCCTTCCGAAGAAACAGTCAGCAATGCACTTGATTGGGGCTTTGGCTTTAACCTGGCGCTTGAAATGCGTCCCGAAATCTGGTTAGGCAATGGCCCCATGGATAACATGGACGACGATGAATGTCTGTTCACCAGTTTTTCCGTGGTAAACGGCATTGCCTGGCCCGATGAGGCCGATGAACTGTTGGCCGATGACGATTGTCTCGATCAGCCGAAGGACGAATGCGAACTGCTGGCCATCCTGTTGCTTGCCTTGCCCGATGCGGTGGCCGTAATTCAGGGCTATGCCGCTCAGCTTGAAACTCGGACGGCCAGAATCGGTCGCAATGAACCGTGCCCCTGCGGCAGTGGCAAGAAATACAAGATCTGCTGCAGCGACGGCAGTACCACTACATGACTTTTTGCGAGTCCATCAAATCAGCCATGACTAAATATCACGATATCTACCGGGCCGCCCTGGCCAAGTGGGGCGAAGAGGCCCAATTTGACCAGGCCGTCGAAGAATGCGCCGAATTGATCGCCGCCTTGAAGCATTTCAAACGGGACAAAGTTGGCCAGCAGCAGATTGTCGACGAACTGGCCGATGTTGCGCTGATGGTCGGCCAGCTTTCCTTCATGCTCGGCGAGGATCGGGTAGAGCGGGCTATCGAATCTAAGCTGTGCAAGCTGAAGTTATTGCTCGCCTCCGGCGATCCGCCCGATCAGTCATGACTCGCTTTGTCTATTTTCCCACCCCGCAATTTTCCGCCAAACTGGAGAAGATCCAGAAACAGGATCCTCCCGGTTACCGACGCATCCAGCAGGTTATCGAACGACTGCTGCTCTACCCGAGCGACGCTGACGGCCAGATGCGTGGCGTTCACCATGGTCGGCTGAAAAAATATGTCGGCCGCCGCGACTATCGGCTTATTTACGAGTGGTGCCGAATCTGCCGCAAAAAGAGCCGTCGCATGGCGGATCAATGCAACCATTGCGACAGCGTCCCCGACCACAGTGTTATCTTTTTCGATATCTATCACAAAAACGAACCGGCTCACCTGAAGCACTTGTAACGACAACCCGACCAGGCTGCTCCGGTTTCGAAAAGCCTGTTGCGTGAAAGTGTCGCCGTGAGCGGCTGTTCGTACCCTTTGCCGCAGAAAATCAATCCTGATCAACCAAGGTTGATGCTTTCGCAAAAAGGTATGAGATGGTTAGGCAAAAATTTCGACCTACAAGGCGTAGTGGTTTTTCAGGGGTGAAGGCATACATATGGTATGTCGAAGTCCTGAAAAAGTGCTGCAACGTAGTAGGGCGGACTTTTTGCGACGCCATCAACCAAGGTTGAAAGTCTTTTTGTTTGGCGGTATGCTTCTGGCCGATTGTTGGTTTTCCATATTGTTTAGCAGGGAAGGGTAGAAGATGCTGGATTTGTTAAGAAAAAGACGTAGCGTACGACGTTTTATGGAGCGCCCGGTTGAAGCAGAGAAGGTCGATCAGCTGATTGAAGCACTGCTCCGTTCGCCCTCGTCCAAAGGACGCAACCCCTGGGAATTTATCGTTGTAACCGACCCAGACCAGCGGGCTCAGCTGGCAGCTGCCAAGCCCAGGGGCGGTACCTTTGTCGCCGAATCGCCTCTGGCTATCGTTATCTGCGCCGACCCCGACCAATGCGACGTCTGGATCGAGGACTGCTCCATCGCTGCAATCATTCTTCAGCTGACGGCATTGGATCTCGGCCTGGGTAGCTGCTGGTCGCAAATTCGCCTGCGCAGCCACGCCGATGGCGATTCGGCCACGGATTATCTGAGCAAGGTACTTGGTTTGCCCGACCATTACGAAGTTGAGGCGATTATCGGCATCGGCTATCCGGTTAAAGAAAAGGTCGGACATGGCAAAGAGAGCTTGCCCTACCACAAGATTCACCGGGAACGCTTTTGAAGGACAACAGCTAAAAGTTCCTTTTAATAATGGTCTAGAGAGAATACTTGAGACTCTTTCTCAGGTATTCTTGCTGAGCCCAATTGAAGGAAGCAAACGACATGGTAAATGGCAAGAGCACTCACAGCAAGGTCATCGGCTACGTTCTCTGGCTATTCGGCTTTACCGGGTCGCACCGCTTCTATTACGGTAAGCCTGTTTCCGGCACCATTTATTTTTTCACCTTTGGCCTCCTGCTTATCGGCTGGATTGTTGACCTCTTTCTGATTCCCTCCATGGATCGCCAGGCGGACCTGCGATTTGAAACGGGACCGGCAGACTACAATATCGCCTGGATTCTGCTGGTCTTTCTCGGTCTCTTTGGCATCTCATCGTTTCTATCTCGGCAAATGGCTCAGCGGCATCATTTATCTGCTTACCGGTGGATTTTTCCTGCTAGGCGTGCTGTACGATTTCTGGACCCTCAACGACCAAATATCCGAAGTCAATCGTATGGCCTGACCCAGGCTGTCGATTTTTTGCCCCTTTTCCAGCCATTGATATAGCGAGAAATTATTCATCATGGATTTCGACAAGGATCGCGGCTGTTTTGTCTGCGGACCGGAAAATGCCACAGGCCTGCAGGCTGATTTTAGCTGCGACAAAGAGCAGCTAAAATCCTTCTGTCGTCTGGTTATAGAGGAACGCTTTCAGGGATGGCAAGCTATTGTCCATGGGGGAGTTATTGCCTCATTGCTCGACGAAGCCTGCATCTACGCCGGTCGGGCACTGGCTGAAACGCTGGTGACCGCCGAACTGTCCGTGCGTTACCGCAAACCGGTATCGGTGGGGCAGGAAGTGACGGTGCAGGGCGAGGTGGTGGATCGCCGTCGCAAGGTGCTGCGCGTCAAGGCCCGACTGGAAGCAGCCGGCGAACTTTGCGCCGAAGCCGACGCCAAAGTGTTTCTGCTCAGCTGATCGGCGCTCGCTTATGCCGTTCCTTCGCCGTTGCTTCCCTCATATATTTCCCGTTTCCTAAGGCAGGTCATCTGTCGGCCTGCTGTGGTCTGGCAAGGGGGCTCTTCCCAGTGTTCCTCTTTTGGTTTCCCGCCTGCATGTTGTCAGGTAAAAAAACCTTTTCCCTGGCTCTCTCCCTGTTGTCACTTCTTCAGGCAAAATTTCATTTGCCACTTCGGAAAAACGAGGAGTAGCTGTATGGTTTGATGCCTGCAGAGAACACCTTCATGCTGCGGAATACCCTGGCCGACAACCTGAAAAAGGGGCTCCCGATGGCCCTCTACTGCCATTCGGGGAAAAATCCCAAGCTCGGCGTCGTATATAATTTTAACTATTTCGACGACAACCTCACTTACCTCGATTACGAGACCAAGGGGCCTTTCGTCATTGGAATTGATTGCTAAAAGCAAAAGCCCCGCATTGCCGGGGCTTTTGCTTTTTTGAGTGTTTCATGCGGCCAAGCAGAATGGTCCACTTGAGGTCGGATATTTTGCTTAATATAACATGGTTTGGCCGCCTTCCTGGCGACCTCGCGGACGATGACCAGATTTGTCGATTGCATAATATCAACAGGCCGTTTATATTCAGTTGTTTTTGTTACAGAATGGAACTGGGCTCATTAATTTGTCGACAGGTTTTGCTTCGGATTGGAGTGGGCCGTGACGGCGCAGGAGAGGGAGAGTTTGATGCCGCAGCGGTTGCAGTTGCCTAACACGCTGAACAAACTGGACATACGTAATGTCGGGCGGTTCATGTTGCTGAGCTGCCTGGTCGGTTTGGTATCCGGCATCGGTGCGGTTGCTTTTTATATGGTGACCAATTTCAGTGAATTCTGGCTTCTCGACCAGTGGGCCGGCTTTCACCCCCCGACGGGCGAGGGTGCAGCTGCCGCCGAAGGAGGTCTCATCGACTCCCTGGCTGTGCCCCATCGATGGTTCCTGTTTCTGGTCCCGGCCCTCGGCGGGCTCTTTTCTGGCTGGCTGGTCTTCACCTTTGCCCCGGAAGCTGAAGGGCACGGCACCGACGGAGCTCTCGAGGCCTTTCATAATCAAAAGGGCCGCATTCGCGGCCGGGTGCCCTACGTCAAGGCTCTGGCTTCGATTGCGACTATCGCTACAGGCGGCTCCGCAGGCCGTGAAGGCCCCATCGCCCAGATCGGGGCCGGGTTCGGATCTTTTCTCGCCGACCGGCTCAAGCTTGGTACCGTCGACCGGCGCACCTTACTCCTGGCCGGCATGGCCGGTGGCATTGGCGCCACCTTTCATGCTCCTCTTGGAGGGGCCCTGTTTGCGGTTGAGGTTCTCTATCAGGATCCGGAATTCGAACATGAGGGGCTGATCCCCTGCATCATCGCTTCTATCGTCGCCTATTCCTTTTTCGGCGTCGTAACCGGTTGGCAACCGCTCCTTGCTACACCGGACTTCCAGTTTCGCCATCCCACGGAGCTAGGCTTTTACTTGGTACTGGCCATCATCTGTGCGGTCATGGGGCGCCTTTACGTCCGCACCTTTTATGGCGTTCACGCCATGTTCGAACGGCTCAGGCTCCCGCGGGCGCTGAAACCGGCCCTCGGCGGTCTGATGCTGGGGCTGCTGGCGATGGCGGTGCCGCAGGTGCTCGGATCCGGCTATGGTTGGGTACAGGCTGCCCTGTATGGCAAAATGGCCTTGTGGTTGATGCTGCTGTTGGCCCTGGCCAAGATTGTCGCCACCAGTTTGACCATCTCCTCGGGCGGATCGGGCGGGGTCTTTGCACCGAGTCTGGTCATCGGCGCCATGGTCGGCGGCACCTTCGGGGCTGCGTCCCATGCCCTCTTTCCGGCCCTGATTCAGGACCCCCGTGTTTGCGTGCTACTTGGCATGGCCGGCTTCTTTGCCGGGGTCGCCAATACCCCTATCGCCACCTTGATCATGGTCAGCGAACTGACCGGCAACTACGCTCTGCTGGCGCCTTTGATGCTCGTTTGCGTGGTGGCTATGGTCGTCTATCGGCGCAACACCATCTATCAGAAGCAGGTTCGCGGGCGGGTCGATTCACCGGCCCATCTCGGGGATCTGGTGATCGATGTGCTGGAGGGGATTACCGTTGGGGAGTTGGCGGAGCTAGGCCGAGAACCGACCTTGATTCCGGAAGGGCTGCCGCTGAAGGCCATTCTGCAGAAGATCGCCGGAGCGGCCGGCGGCTACTATCCGGTGATCAACGATGACGGGCGTTTAAGCGGTATCTTTTCCGTCAATGATATTCGCCGTATTCTGCACGAAGAGATTCCCCCAGGTCTGATTTGTGCCCGCGATATCGCCATGTCGCGGGTGGTGACGACCAGTCCGGCCGAATCGCTGACAGGGGTGATGCGCAAACTTTCGCTGCGAGGCCTGGAAGAGATTCCGGTGGTGGATGATGAGGACCCCGGCAAGGTGCTGTTTATGCTCTCCCGCCGAGTCGTGTTGGCCCGCTATGCCAGCGAACTCGAACGCCAGAAAGGCGTTTTTGCTGAAGCCTGAGATCAGGCCAGCGAGCTGTCCTCAGATAGTGGCGTTGATGTCGGCCTCCACTACAAAACGCTTGATTTTACGGGTGGTGGTTTTGGGGAACTCGTCGTCCCGCAGGGTGAAACGCTTGATGCGCTTGTAGTCGGCCAACCGTTGTCCAACACGCAACACCTCCTGACGAAGCAGGGCCTCGACCGCATCCTGATCGAGAGGCACGATCCCCTCGGCGGCGGCATGGGCATCGAGGGCCACCTGGTCGGGATAAATCTGCGCATGGACCTCTTCGGCGGTGGCGTCGATACGGTGACCGTAGACCATAACCTCGGCGATCAGCGGGCTCTTCAGCAGTTCGTTCTCGACCTCTTCCGGATAGACGTTCTTGCCGTTGGGGGTGACGATCAGGTTCTTCAGTCGGCCGCAGATATAGAGCAGGTCCTCCTCATCAAGGCGACCCAGGTCGCCGGTGTGATACCAGCCATCCTTTATCGCTTCTGCCGTCGCCTGTGGGCGGCGATAGTAGCCCTGCATGACATTGTCTCCCCGCACCAGAATTTCACCGACCCCTTCCTTGTTGGGCGCATCGATGCGCACCTCGACCCCCGGAATCGGCCGTCCGACACTGCCCAGCTTTTTTGCGCTTGAACATTCCATCGAAATGATCGGCGATGTTTCAGTGATGCCATAGCCCTGATAAAGGGTGAAGCCAAGCCTTTCCATGCCCTGTGCGATCTCCGGATCGAGGGCTGCGCCGCCGCTGATGAAGGTGGGGCTGCAGCCCAGTTTTTTGCGAACCCTGGCAGCGATCAGCGGTCGCGTCAGGGGCAGGCCGAAGAGGGTGCGCGTCAGGGGCTTTTGGGTGATGTTTTTCATGATACGATTGATCAGTAGGCGGTAGAAGGCCGGCACCCCCATGAAGTAGGTCGGCTGCACCTCGATCAGGTTCTGAGCTATCTTTTTCAGCGATTCGGCGATGGAAACGGTGCCGCCCAGGGACAGTGGGGCAAGGGTTCCGGCAACCTGCTCAAAAATGTGATTGATGGGCAGAAAAGACAGGGTGTGCATGGTATGGTCGGCCCCCATCTGGGGGATGGCGTTCTCGAGGTTCGATACAATATTGCGATGACTGAGCATGGCCCCCTTGGAGCGGCCGGTGGTGCCGGACGTATAGAGAATCACCGCCGTATCGTCCGGCTGTCGCCTTACCCGCTGCGGCGCTTGTTCCGTCAGGAAGTCGCTGAAGGAACATAGTTCGCATCCTTGCGGCAAAGATGCTTCGGCCATAGGGCCGACTCGGCAAGCACTTTGATCCCCCGGATCGACGGTCACCAGTTGTTGAATCTCCCGCCCGAGGTTCTCCAGCGGCTGCCTCTCTTCATCCGGTATGGCAAACTGTCTGGCCAGGCGACGCCATTCCTTAGCCAGGGCAACCATTTTCCCCTGCAGGGGAGAGTGGAGGGCTCGCACGGTGGTTTCATCGAGGAGCACGATCCTCTTCAGCTCTGACAAGTCGCCGGCAATCTCAGCAACAATCTCCAGAACAAGAGGTTCACAGATCAGCAACCGAGCTCCGCAATCGGCCAGCACATGGTGCATTTCGGCACTTTTAAGTTCTTTGTCAACGGGCACCACAATGCCTCCGGCGTGCAGAATGCCGAGATAACTGCTTATCCAGCGCGGTGAATTGGCGCCAAGCAGGGCGATGCGGTCTCCTGGGACCATTCCCCAAGCTTGGAGTCCGGCGCAGACCTGACTGGCGGTTAGCCACAGTTGGCGATAGCTGGTCTCTTGCCAATGGCCGGCCAGCTTGCATCGCACTGCGGTTTTATCAGCAAACGTTCGGCAGCTGGCTTCGATCAGTTCGTCGATAGTCTTCACCGGTCACACTCCTTTTTACCTAAAAACAATTCTTGATGCTTTCGCAAAAAGTCATGAGATGGCTAAGCAAAAATTTCGGCCTGCAAGGCGTAGTGGTTTTCAGGGGTGAAGGCATATATATAGTATGTCGAAGTCCTGAAAAAGCGCTGCAACGCTGTAGGGCGGACTTTTTGCGACGCCATCATTCTTGCATACTAGCCTCGCGAAAACGGCAAGGCAACCCCAAAGCGCTTGAGCGGGCCGCTGTCTGGCCAGTGCGGCCAGCCTTTGGTGGCGGGGCTTTTTGCTTTACAAATGGCGGCGCTTTTTGTAAATTAAGAGGTCTTTGTGTACCACCTTTTGCTAGGAATACTGAGTCCCTATGGATCAACGCCGAATTCGCAATTTCTCCATTATCGCCCATATCGATCATGGTAAATCAACCCTGGCCGACCGGCTCCTCGAAGAGACCGGTGCCCTGACCGAGCGGGAAAAAACCAACCAGTTTCTTGACAAGCTCGATCTGGAGCGGGAACGGGGCATCACCATTAAAGCTCAGACGGTGCGTCTCAATTACCGGGCCGACGACGGCCAGGACTATATCCTTAATCTTATCGATACTCCGGGCCATGTCGACTTCAGTTATGAGGTCAGTCGCTCTTTGTCGGCCTGCGAGGGGGGGCTGTTGGTGGTCGATGCCTCTCAGGGGGTCGAGGCCCAGACTCTGGCCAATGTCTATCTGGCCATCGACCAGAACCTGGAAGTCTTCCCGGTACTGAACAAGATCGATCTGCCCGGTGCCGAACCGCAGCGCATCAAGGAAGAGATCGAAGAAATCATCGGCCTCGACACAGCCGATGCGGTTGAGGCGAGTGCCAAGGAGGGCATCGGCATTCACGACATCCTCGAATCGATCATAGCCAAGGTTCCCCCGCCGACCGGCGATGTCGATGCACCGCTCAAGGCCTTGATCTTCGACTCCTGGTACGATTCGTACCAGGGGGTCATCATTCTCGTGCGGGTGATGGATGGTACCTTGCGCAAGGGCGAAAAAATCAAGCTGATGACCAACAACAAGAGCTACGAAATCCTTAAACTCGGTGCCTTTTCTCCGCATCCGGTGGAGTTGCCGGAACTGGCTGCGGGCGAGGTCGGCTTTCTTGTCGCTGGCATCAAGAATGTACATGACGCCAAGGTCGGCGACACCATCACTCATCTGAACCGCTCCGCGGAAACGCCACTGCCCGGGTTCAAGGAAGTCAAGCCGATGGTCTTCTCCGGCCTCTATCCCATCGACAGCGGCGACTACGATGCCCTGCGCGACGCCATGGAGAAGCTGCGGCTCAACGATTCTTCCTTTACCTTCGAGCCGGAAAACTCCATGGCCCTCGGATTCGGCTTTCGTTGCGGATTTCTTGGCCTGCTGCACATGGAGATCATTCAGGAGCGACTGGAGCGCGAGTTCAACGTCGATCTCATCACCACCGCACCGACGGTCAGCTACCAGGTGACCACTGTCAAGGGCGAGGAACTGATCGTCGACAGCGCCAATAAACTGCCCGAAGTGCAGTTTATACAGGAGATCCGCGAACCCTTTATCCTCGCTTCGATTCATGTGCCCAACGATTTTGTCGGAGGGGTGCTGGCTCTCTGCACGGAAAAGCGCGGCGTTCAGCGGGAGATCAAATATCTCACCGCCAACCGGGTGATGGTCGTCTACGAACTGCCCCTGAACGAAATCGTCCTTGATTTTTTCGATCGCCTCAAGTCGCTTAGCCGAGGATACGCCTCCCTCGATTACGAGTTTATCGATTATCGTCCGAGTCAGCTGGTGCGTCTCAATATCATGATCAACGGCGAAGTGGTCGATGCCCTGTCCCTCATCGTGCATCGCGACAAGGTCCAGTATCGAGGCAGGGAACTGGTGGCCAAGATGAAGGAGTTTATCCCCCGTCAGCAATTCGAGGTAGCTATCCAGGCCGCTATCGGCAACAAGGTGGTCGCTCGAGTCAACGTCAAGGCCCTGCGCAAGGACGTTACCGCCAAGTGTTACGGCGGGGATATCTCTCGCAAGCGCAAACTGCTCGAAAAACAGAAAGAGGGCAAAAAGCGCATGAAACAGGTCGGCAGCGTCGAACTACCCCAAGAGGCTTTTTTGGCCATTCTTAAGGTGAAAGAGAAATAGCATGTCCCTTATGTCACAGAACCGCAAAGGCAAGAAACCCTGGTATCGCGAATATGGCGAGGCCCTGCTCTTTGCGTTGATTCTGGCCTTGCTGATTCGTACTTTTTTGTTTCAGGCCTTTAAGATTCCTTCCGGCTCCATGGAAGATACTCTGCTGATCGGCGATCATCTGCTAGTCAACAAGTTTATCTACGGCACTCAGCTTCCCTTCATGGACGAGCGCATCCTGGCTTTGCGCGACCCTCAGCGAGGAGATATCATCGTCTTTGAATTTCCCCTCGATGGCGACAAGTCCTATTTTCAGCGGCGCGATTTTATTAAACGGGTAGTCGGCATGCCCGGTGACCGCATCGAAGTGCGCAACAAGCAGGTCCTGGTCAATGGTGATCCCTACCGGTTGTCGCAGGAGGTGCATAAGGAACTCGATATCGTCCCCGGCAACCTGCAGCCACGGGACTTCATGGGACCGGTTGAAGTGCCCGCCGGTCACTATTTCGTCATGGGCGATAACCGGGATCGTTCTTTTGACAGCCGCTTCTGGGGTTTTGTTCCGGAACAGAAAATCAAGGGAATGGCGTTTATCAAATACTGGTCATGGAACCGGGAAAAGAATTTGCCGCGATGGAATCGTATCGGCCGGCTTATCGACTAACGGCGAGTCCAAAGAAATATCGGGTTTTGCCGTTGACCGCTGCAGGCGAATCTGATAAGTTCATTTGGATTTTGACGTAATAATATACCTTTTAAGTTGATCCAGAGAGGTTAGCAAAGGTGGCAGGTCCTTGGTACAATATACGGCTGTAATTTATCCAGGTACCTTTTCGCCTTAGAGCGAAAGGGTACCTTTTTTTGTATCCAATCCCTAACCCTGAAGGAGTATCGGCGCATGGCCGCACGGGAAACCGTCATACTGGATCAACCGGCGATCAGCCGGGCTCTGACCCGCATTGCTCATGAAATCCTGGAACGTAACAAAGGGACCAAGGACGTCGCCCTGGTCGGTGTGGTGCGGGGCGGCGACCATCTGGCCCGCTGCCTGCAACAGCGCATCCAGGAGATCGAGGGGGTGGAACTGCCTCTCGGTACCGTGGATATCACCATGTATCGAGACGACCTCGCTTCTCGTGGCTCGTTACCGGTGGGAAAAACGGATCTGCTTTTTCCTCTGGAAAACAAACGCATTGTGCTGGTCGACGACGTGCTTTTTACCGGCCGCACCATTCGTGCGGCGATGGATGCCCTGATGGATATCGGTCGGCCACGCTCCATACAGCTGGCGATCCTTGTCGACCGCGGTCACCGCGAACTGCCGATTCGGCCCGATTATATCGGTCGCAACGTGCCGACCTCGGTGGCGGAAAAAATCGAGGTTCAGTTCAGCGAAGACCAGGAACCGGTCGAAGTACGGGTGGCCAAACCCTGAAATGATTTGAGCGCTTGGCGGCTCAGTTCCGTTAGGCCTCTTCCACATAGCGCCTTGGCCAATTTATACCAGCGAATTAGTTGTAAAGGGCGGCAACAGGCTCTTAACAGGAGGTCCTCATGTCCTTTGGACACAAGCACATTCTCGGGATTGAACAGCTTTCCGCCGACGACATCACCCTGATTCTCGATACGGCCGAGAGCTTTAAGGAGATCAGTACCCGCGAGATCAAAAAGGTGCCGACCCTGCGTGGCAAGACCATCATCAATATCTTTTTTGAGGCCAGCACCCGCACCAGGACCTCCTTTGAGATTGCCGGCAAGCGTCTGTCCGCCGATACAGTCAACATCAGTGCCTCGACCTCGGCGGTGGTAAAGGGCGAAACCCTCGAGGATACGGCCAAAAACCTCGAGGCCATGCATCCCGATATTATCGTTATGCGCCATGGCCACTCGGGGGCTCCTCACTACCTGGCCGAGCGCTGTGGTTTCTCGGTGGTCAATGCCGGCGACGGCGCCCATGAGCACCCGAGCCAGGCCTTGCTCGACCTGATGACTATACGGGAAAAGAAGGATACCATCGGCGGGCTGACCGTGGCCATCGTCGGCGATATCGCCCATAGCCGCGTGGCCCGCTCCAACATCTACGCCCTCAACAAGATGGGCGCCACGGTGCGTCTGGCTGCCCCTCGAACCCTGCTGCCTTCGGCGGTCGAGCGCCTCGGCGCCGAAGTCTATACCGACATGAATGCTGCGCTCGAAGGTGCCGATGTGGTGATGATGCTGCGTATTCAGCAGGAGCGGCAGGGCAAAACCCTGCTGCCCTCGGCACGGGAGTACAGTCGGTTTTACGGCCTCAACCCCGACAACCTGAAGCGGGCCAAGGCCGACGCCATCGTAATGCATCCCGGGCCGATGAACCGCGGCGTGGAAATCGCCTCGGCGGTGGCCGACGGGGCGCAAAACGTGATCCTCGATCAGGTCGAGAACGGGGTGGCGGTGCGCATGGCTCTGCTTTATCTGATCTCCGGCGGCGAGCAACTGGCCGAACAGAGCGCTTGATATCATTTCAACACATCACCAACTGGGGTAGACCATGAAATTACTCATAAAGGGCGGTCGCCTGCTGGACCCGTCCAGCGGCATCGATGACCAACTGGACCTGCTGATCGAAGACGGTGCCGTGGCGGCCGTCGGTAGCGATCTGGATGCTGGCGATGCCGAGATACTCGACGCTACGAACCGGCTGGTGGTGCCGGGACTGATCGACGTCCATGTCCATCTGCGCGAACCCGGCTATGAATACAAGGAAGACATTCAGTCCGGCGTCCGCGCTGCGGTGGCCGGCGGCTTCACCGCCGTAGCCTGTATGCCCAATACCGATCCGGTCAACGACAACAAGACGGTTACTCGTTATATCTGCCAGCGAGCCGCCGAGGCGGGACTGGCCAATGTTTTTCCGGTAGGGGCCATCACCAAAGGCCTCAAGGGTGAGTCCCTGTCTGAAATGGGCGAATTGCGCGAAGCCGGTTGTGTGGCGGTGACCGACGACGGTCGTCCGGTGGGCGACGGTGAAATCATGCGCCGGGCCATGGAATATGCCAGTTCCTTTGATCTGCCGGTCATCAGCCACGCCGAAGATCTGTCGGTAGTGGCCGGAGGCGTTATGAACGATGGCTTCGTCGCCACCGAACTGGGCCTCAAGGGGATTCCCTGGGTTGCCGAGGACGCCATGGTGGCGCGGGACGTAATGCTCGCCGAATTCACCGGCGCTCGACTTCATGTCGCCCATGTCTCCACCCGTGGCGCGGTGGAAATCATTCGCGCCGCTCAAAAGCGCGGTGTTGCCGTGACTGCCGAGGTCACGCCTCACCACTTCACCCTCAACGAAGAAGCGGTGCGGGGCTACGCCACCAACGCCAAGATGAATCCTCCCTTGCGCAGTGCCGATGATGTTGCGGCAGTAAGGGAAGGGCTGGCCGACGGTACTATCGGGGTTATCGCCACCGACCATGCCCCCCATCACCGGGACGAAAAGAATGTCGAGTTCGATATCGCCTTGAACGGTGTGGTTGGTCTTGAAACGGCCTTGCCCCTGACCCTGCGTCTGGTCGACGAAGGGGTATTGTCCCTGCCCAAGGCCATCGCACGTCTTACCTGCGGCCCGGCTAGCGCCCTCGGTCTGTCGCGCGGGACCCTGGCGGTCGGCAGGGTGGCGGACGTCACCATTATCGATCCCGATTGCAGCTGGACCTTGCGGGCCGAGGAACTGTTGTCGAAGAGTAAAAACACCGCCTTTGATGGCTGGTCCTTTAAAGGCGCCGCGACCTGCACCCTGGTCAGCGGCAAAATTGTCTATCGCAGGGTTGGCGCCTGAGCAACGGGCGCTGGCTGATTTCGCCGAACCTGATTTTATTTATTTATAGATATCGAACAACGATGCTACAGCAGCTGAGGAGTAACACTTTATGAAAGCAGTTCTGGCCCTGGCCGACGGCAGGGTTTTTTTCGGCAAGGCTTTCGGCGCTCGCG
>JAUWLU010000303.1 GCA_030613545.1 Desulfuromonadales bacterium | reverse complement strand
TATTCGCTACGGTTTGCGCTATCACGGTATTGACGAGGCCGAGGGAAAGAGGCGGATCGCCCAGCTTATCGAACTGCTTGGCCTGCAGCGCATCGTCCAGCGGCGGCCTTTGCACCTGAGCGGTGGCGAAAAGCAGCGGGTTTGCCTGGCCCGGGCCTTGAGCGTCAATCCGCAGGTGCTGCTCCTCGACGAGCCTTTGTCGGCCCTCGACCCCAATTTTCGCGAGGAGATCCGTCGGGCCCTGAAGGATCTGCATCGCGAGCTGGGCATTACCTTTATGATGGTCACCCACGATTTCAACGAAGCCCTGTGTCTTGCCGACCGGGTCGGGGTCATTCGAGAAGGGGTCATGGAGCAGATCGGCACCACTGAAGAGATCTTTGAACAGCCCGCGACCCCCTTTGTGGCGAATTTTGTCGGCATGAAGAATATCTTTGAAGGGCGGTTCGCTCAAGGCCTGGCTGAATTCGGCGGATTGAGTTGCCCCATTCCCGCGGCCACGGACAGTGCCCGTTATCTGGCCCTGCGTCCGGAGGATATCGTCCTTGCCAAGTCGCCGCTGAGCGATTCCGCCTGCCAGATGTTTGCCGGCGAGATCGCAAAGATCGTACCTCTGGGTTTTATTCACGAAATCTGTGTCCGCTGCCAGGATGCCGAATTCATCACCTATCTCGATCGCAAGCATCTCTTTAAGAGCGGTTTTGAGGTGGGCGATGCGGTCATGCTCGGCTTTGATCCGGCGGCCGCTCACGTCTTTTAAAGGTTGTAGCAAGTTTCGTTGGATCGACGGTTTGTTTCGACAAAATTTAACGGACTTATAACCCATATATGGGTTATAGACCCGAAATTCAATTTACCGCCGAGTACGTAGAGCAATGCTTTTGCTCTGAAATGGTTTTCTCCGCGATCTCTGCGACCTCTGCGGTGAGAGCTTGATGTTTTACTAAAGGAGAATTCGCTATGTTCAACACCCGCCGTGCCCTGTTCGTGACCGTGCTGCTATGCTGCTTGAGCCTGCCCCTTGCGGTACGGGCCGAAGTGACCGGCAAGCTGCGAATCTTTCATGCCGGCAGTTTGACCGTGCCCTTTGCCGCCATGGAGAAGGAGTTCGAAGCCCTTTATCCCGGGGTCGATATCCAGCGCGAACACGGTGGCAGCACACGTATGGCGCGGCTTATTTCCGAGGTTGGCAAGCCCGCCGACCTGATGGCCTCGGCCGATTTTCAGGTCATCGACAAGAGCCTGCTGCCTGAGCTCGGTATTGGCAATATCCGCTTTGCCACCAATGAGCTGGTGCTGACCTACGGGGCGCAGAGCAAATATGCCGATGAGATCAACCGGGACAACTGGTTCGAGATTCTCAGCCGTCCGGGAGTCTCCTTCGGCCATTCCGATCCCAACATCGACCCGGGCGGCTACCGCAGCATGATGGCCATGCAGCTGGCGGAGATCTATTATCAGCGACCAGGCCTTTACCGACGGTTGCTGGCCAATAGGCCCCTGGGCAACATGCGGGGTAAATCGGTGAGTCTGACCGCTCTGGTGCAAAACGGCGATCTCGACTATGCCTGGGCCTACCGTTCGATTGCCCTGCAGCACGGCCTGAAGTTCGTCCCCCTGGACGAACATGTTAACCTGGCCAATCTCGATAACGACGCCTTTTACCGGCAGGCGCGGGTTCGGGTGACCGGTGAGCGCCCCGGCAGTTTTTTCGATCGTGAGGGGCGGTTTGTCGCCTACGGCATCACGCTGCTGAAAAATGCACCCAACCGTGAGGCGGCGGTGGCCTTTCTCGACTACCTGCTCGATCCGGAGGGCGGCCAGAAGATTCTGGCCCGCTATGGCCAGCCGCCCTTCAATCCACCCTTCGTGCCGACCGAACAAATGCGCACCCAGCTGCCGGCTGAGGTGCAATCCAGGGTCACGGTTCGGCAATAGCCGGGCCGTTTTCTTGAGCTGAATCGATCGGGCTCCGCCCTCCCCACAGGGGGGGCGGAGCCCGTGTCGTTTGGGCAGGCCGAGACCTGGTTGGCCTCGGTAATAACAGCAAAAAAGCGTTTGTGTTTTGAGGATGGACAGCCGGTCTTTGCTGACCTAAAATGCTGACGGTTGTCGCCGTCCTTCTTTAGTTATGGGGCGGCGGCTTTCGGCCCGGGGGCCGCCAGCTTTGCGATCGCTACGGCACCCTGTTCATCGCCGACGAGGTGCAGACCGGTTTCGGTCGCACCGGTCGCATGTTTGCCGTCGACTATTGGCAGGTGGTGCCCGACATCATGACCGTCTCCAAGGCCCTGTCGGGACGAGGTCGCCCGGGCATGGATCGCCAGTAAGCGTTTTGTCTATCTCTGTACCGATGCGCTGCTGGCCGAGCAGCGGCTGGATATCTGTTCGAGCGCAACGGATAAGGCAGATATCGGGGCCTTGTCGATGGTACGGTTTGCATTGAGGGTGGGAGTTGGCCTATTATG
>JAUWLU010000041.1 GCA_030613545.1 Desulfuromonadales bacterium | reverse complement strand
ATTTGCGCAGATGCTTGCCGAACATTTTGAGGTTAACGTCAGCAACAGCCACCACCATGTAACGGGCCTGACGGGAACCTTCGCCGGGATTGCGGCGCTCACGATAGAAAATTTTACCTGCCATAATCAAGATGGCGTCGCAAAAAGTCATGCTGTGCTGACGGGTCGGAATTTATTCCCAAACATGGACGGGCCGCGACACCGATGGCGTACTCTCGCGGATACCGTCCGCTACCCTCTGCCCCGGCGCAGCCGTAACTGCTTTCTGCCGTATATCCGGTTCGCACTGTGAGAGGATCCTTCCACAACTCAAGGTTCGGCCCTTCGCCCGTGATCGACGCGGACTACTATGGCCTCGGCTGACTTCTCATGTCGCTTCCCGCCGCCTCGCGACAACGGTAGCTCGTGGCACGGCATGAGACCTCCCCGGGTAATGCGCACCTGCCTTCACGCTTATACCTGCCGCATATACGACCCTGCCTTCCGGGCAGGTATGGGACTTTGGAGATATATGCCTCCTCATCCGACACGGCCGCCTCGTATGCGGTTCCTGTTCGTCAGGCCAGCGTTTTGCCTTCGGCTTCCTCCCCACAACACCTCGCGATGTCGCAGTTGCCGTTCAGCTAGTACTTCCCCCTGCCGGGTGTACAAGGGACTTTCACCCTCAAGCAAGTGCGCCCTGCCGGGCGCACATAAAAAAAGCCGACCCCAGAGGGATCGGCCAGGCGGCCGTAAGCAACGACCAAATCACAGTGAGGAGGAGGAGAAAGGCCACATATTGATAGTGGGGTGGCCAAGGTGGGTTATGATTTGTCAGTAGATATATCATCGTTACAGATTTTAGGTCAACAGCAAACTGAAAATAACTCGGAACAGACCCAGAATAACCAGAAATAACAACGAAAGGCATTTTCTCCACCTGCGAGCGCCACCTCTTCCCGAACCCGCTTTCAGCACCGAAGCAAGGTCCCGACAGGACAGAACATTGTTTTAAAATTTTCGGGCTTTCAACACTCAACCTCCGAAGCTGCCTTAAACATAGGGCTAATCGGCAATAACGCCGTTCATAAATGAGCCGCACCATAAAAGCATATGGCTGATTTGCGTTACAAAAAAAACTATGTTATGGTCTGTCAAACAAACAGACGAATCAATAAAAGGCCGCACACGCAATCCGCGTCCCTTGAGGACAGCCACCAACGGCCTCAACCAAGAACGAACAGACTACGGGTTTCACCTTCATCGGTATTATTAGCAGCACCTCCCCGCTGGGCTCCAAGCATTACTTGCCGCCAAATCGTTTTAGCCGAAGGCCAGCCGATCAAATCACAAGCCCGCGCTAAGACAAACCTCTTCTCGACAAGGCTCGGGAGGCCAGGTATTGCTGTCCTGTTTTTTGGCTGAAACGGGTAGGCACGAAAGGAGCAAATCGTGACCAGAACCAGATATCTGACCAAACTGAGCCAGGTTCCTCAACTGGCTGACCTACCCGCCAGCGAGCTACGCAAATTGCAGGAGGTGGAGCAGCGCTACGCCTTTCGCAGCAACGAATACTACCATTCCCTCATCGACTGGCACGACCCGCAAGACCCTATTCGCCGCATCGTCATACCCCACCAGGATGAACTGCAGCGCTGGGGACAGCTCGACGCTTCCGGTGAACATAACTATACCAAGGCTCGCGGCCTGGAGCACAAGTACCCCGACACCGCCCTGCTGCTAACCAGCGACGTATGCGGCGGCCTGTGCCGCTTCTGCTTTCGCAAGCGGCTCTTCATGGCCGACAACAACGAGGTGAGCCGCGATATTTCGGCCGGCCTTGAGTACATTCGCAACCACCCGGAGATCAACAATGTGCTGTTGACAGGTGGCGATCCGCTGTTGCTTTCGACCCGCAACCTGGAAAAAATTATTGCCGAGCTCCGCTCTATCGACCATGTTCGAATTATCCGCATCGGCAGCAAACTACCGGCCTTCAACCCCTTCCGCATACTGGACGACCCCGACCTGCTGCGCATGCTCAAGCAATACAGCCTGCCCGAACGGCGCATCTACCTGATGGCCCAGTTCAACCATCCTCGGGAACTGACTGCCGAGGCGACCCGTGCCCTGGACCAAGTACAGGAAGCGGGGGTCGCAGTCATGAACCAGACGCCGCTGATTCGGGGGGTTAATGACGACCCCGAGGTCCTGGCCGAACTGCTCAACAAATTATCCTATATGGGCATCGCCCCTTATTACGTCTTTCAGTGCCGCCCCACCGAGGGAAACAGCGCCTATACCGTTCCCATCGAAGAAGGCTATGAGATCTTTTCCGAAGCGATCAGCAACTGCTCCGGACTGGCTCGTCGCTGCCGCTACAGCATGTCCCACGTCACCGGCAAGATCGAAGTGGTCGGCATGACCGACGAACAGATCTTCTTCCGCTACCACCGCCCGGCGGACCCCGCACAGACCCCCGGCGAAATCATCGCCTGCCAGAGAAATCCAGATGGATACTGGTTTGACGACTACCTGGAAAACACTCCGGTTGCCGTCGTCAACGACCAATAGCCGGCCACTTACCATCGGCCTCGATCAGCAAGCCCCCGCCCGGCACCGTCCCGGACGGGGGCTTGCTCTTGTGAGGGACCGGGAGGTCTGTCGATTTTCTTTACAGCCCCGAATTCTTGTCCGCCCCATCGTATATTCTATAACCATTCACTCTGCAAAGAATGTCGACACCCCGCACGTCATCGAGACGGCGGGGTGTTTTTATTGGAGCCAGACAAACCAAAAAAGCGGAACAGGACGAAACCTGTTCCGCTTATGCTCGCAATGGAAGGCTGATTATTCCTTCGCTTCGCCCTCCACCGTATGGAGCCGCTGCCTGAGAGCGGCCAGAGACTGCTCAAGACCATCGATCTGCGACTTGAGCTGGGCCACTTCGTTAACCGGCGGCGCCGGTGGAGCACCGAACGCAGGCGCAGACGGCCAACCGCAGCGCCCGGCAGCACCGTAGCGAAAAGCCATGCCCCGGCCGCCGCCAAAGGCGCGACCGTGACCACGGCCACGACCCAAGCCGCAGCCAAACTCGCCGCCCCGGGCATAGCCGGGGGCATCGTAACCGGCGCAATAGCCCATCTGACGGCCGCTCAGCTGTCCATTACCCAGCGGACCTGTTCTATCTCCTCCTGGCATCTTTTGCTCCCTTCCACCATCCTGTGATGGTTGGCGCCTAGCACGAACATGTGACCGGCGCATATGTTTTTAGGTACCACTTACACCTAGAGCATAAAACCATGGCCCGGTTCTGTCAAGAGGGTTTTCCCCTGCCCGTTAACCCTGATGCTTTCGCAAAAACTCATAAGATGGCTAAGCAAAAAGTTCGCTCTACAAGGCGTAGTGGTTTTTCAGGGGTGAAGGCATACATATGGTATGTCGAGGTCCTGAAAAAGCACTGCAACGCAGTAGTGTGGACTTTTTGCGACGCCATCAACCCTGAGACCTGAATACAGCCAAAAAAATACGGCAAGCCACCCAAGGGGCGACCTGCCGTATACACAAGAGTGCTGCCGTCAAACGATGCCGGAGCTTCAGGCCTGTCCGGCGCTGCCGAGCACCATTTCGTTTTTGTGCTTGATAAGCCGTACCAGTTCGCTGCGGGCGGCGCCGAGATATTTACGCGGATCGAATTCGGCCGGATTCTGGGCCAGATATTCGCGCACCTTGGCCGTTACCGCCAAGCGGCCGTCGGAATCGATATTGACTTTACACACCGAACTGGCCGCCGCCTTGCGCAACTGCTCCTCCGATACACCGACCGCCCCATCCATCTTGCCGCCGTAAAGGTTGATCAACTCAACGTACTCGGGCACCACACTCGACGAACCGTGCAACACAATGGGGAAACCGGGGATGCGCTGTTCGATTGCGTGCAGGATATCGAAACGCAGTGGCGGCGGTTCTTCGCCGGGCCCAACCTTGAACTTGTAGGCGCCGTGACTGGTGCCAATGGAGATGGCCAGGGAGTCGACTCCGGTGCGGGAGACGAAATCCTCGACCTCTTCCGGCTTGGTGTAGGTGGAATGATCGGCCTGGACCTCGTCCTCAATACCAGCCAGCACACCGAGCTCGCCCTCGACGGTCACGTCGTGGTCGTGGGCGTACTCGACCACCTTGCGCGTTAAAGCCACATTGTCATCGTAAGACAGGTGGGAACCATCGATCATCACCGACGAAAAGCCCGATTCGATGCAGGCCTGGCACAGTTCAAAAGAATCCCCGTGGTCAAGGTGCAGAGCGATGGGAATCTGCGAACCCATTTCACGGGCCATCTTCACCGCCCCCATGGCCATATAACGCAGCATGGTTTCGTTGGCGTAGCTGCGGGCCCCCTTGCTTACCTGCACGATAACCGGTGAGGCAGTCTCCACACAGGCGGTGACGATGGCCTGAAGCTGCTCGAGGTTATTGAAGTTATAAGCCGGGATGGCATAGCCGCCGTTGATCGCCTTCTGAAACATTTCCCGGGTATTGGCCAGCCCCAGTTCCTGATAATACACTCGCTTGGTCATGTCTGTTCACCTCCGCTATGGTAGTGCAGCGCCAGCTCAACGCCTGAATTCTATCGGCAGCAACCGGCCGGCAAAGCCGGCTTCTTCGGGCACCAAAAAAGTCGTAACCGCTTGCCGGCCCGACATTGAACAATTAATAGCAGATTGACAAATTAAGTCCAGCCAAAAGTCATGCCGCAGCCGAGCGAAATGGCTTGAAAGTTAGGCTCTGCTCGTATACCATATAGCGCCGTTTGGCCGACCCGGACGGTCGATGACGGTCGATAAAAACAGCCACCAAAAGGGAGTAACCATGCGCATGGAAAAACACCAAAAATACCTCAACGACTGGATCAGCCAGGACGAAACCGCAGAGGCGATGCTTCCCCTGATCGGCCAACTCTACCGCAGTCGCGGGATCAGCACCAACGTCTACGGTCAGTCGCTGGGCAACAAAACGGTGATCGACATTCTCAAGGCCCACGGTTTCGCCCAGCAGGTGCTGGGCAGCGAACTGACGGTCATCGACACCTATCCGATCCTGCAAGCCATCAGCAAACTCGATCTGTCTCCCTCGCGGATCGACATCGGCAAGCTGACGGTCAAGTACCGCACTCAGCAGAACCAACAGTCTCTCGACGAGTTTGTGGCTCAGGAACTGGCCAGCGTCAACAACGGCCGCGGCTCCCTGCTCAAAGAACCGCGAGACGTGGTCCTGTACGGTTTCGGCCGCATCGGCCGCCTGCTGGCGCGGGTGCTGGTGGAAAAGACCGGCGGCGGCGACAAGCTGCGCCTGCGAGCCATCGTGGTGCGCAAGGGCACCGACGAGGACCTGAAGAAACGGGCCAGCCTGCTGGAGCGTGACTCGGTCCACGGCCCCTTCAACGGCGTGCTCGGCTTTGACGAAGAAGAAAACGCCATTATCGCCAACGGCAACATGATCCGCCTGATCTATGCCAACTCACCGGAAAGCATCGACTATACCGCCTACGGCATCAACGACGCCATCGTAATCGACAACACCGGCCTGTGGCGCGACCGGGAAGGGCTCGGCAAGCACCTTCAAGCAAAGGGGGTATCGAAGGTCATTCTCACCGCCCCCGGCAAGGGCGACATCCCCAACATCGTGTTCGGCATCAACGACAACCTGGTCAACGCCAAGGAAACAATCTTCTCCGCGGCCAGTTGCACCACCAACGCTGTGGTTCCGGTACTCAAAGCCATCAACGACCGGTTCGGTATCGACAACGGCCACCTCGAAACCTGCCACTCCTATACCAACGACCAGAACCTGATCGACAACTATCATAAAAAAGAGCGCCGCGGCCGGGCCGCCGCCCTCAATATGGTCATCACCGAAACCGGCGCCGCCAAGGCATCGGCCAAGGCCCTGCCCGAACTGGCAGGCAAGCTGACCGGCAACGCCATCCGCGTGCCGGTGGCCAACGTCTCCCTGGCGGTCCTCAACCTGAGCCTTAAAAAGGAAACCAGCGTCGAAGAGCTGAACAGCTACCTGCGCGATCTGGCCCTTCATTCGCCGCTGCAGAACCAGGTGGCTTTCGTCAACTCACCGGAGTTGGTTTCGAGTGACTTCATTGGCTCTCGTCACGCCAGCGTGGTCGATTCGCTGGCAACCATCGTCAACGGCGACCGCTGCGTTCTGTACCTCTGGTACGACAACGAATTCGGCTATACCTGCCAGGTGGTGCGCCTGCTGCAGAAAGTTGCCGGCATCGCCCTGCCCGCCCTGCCGGCCTGATCGGCAACAGGCTACGCAGCACACAAAAAGAGGGCCGATCCTTAGGATCGGCCCTCTTTTTGTGTTTGTCAGCTAATTCGCGAGGTCTTAAAACTTCTTCATCAGCCGCATCTTTTTACGCAACCGGCGCTGGGATTCCTTCTCCTTGCGCTTGCGCTTGACGCTCGGCTTTTCGTAGTATTTGCGCTGCTTCATTTCCCGAAACAGCCCCTCCTGCTGCAACTTACGCTTGAGTACCCGAATGGCTTTTTCGACATTGTTGTCGACCACTTGGATTTCCAAAGACAATCACCTCGCTTTCCCTTATCTTACTTAAGCCTTCAGCATGTGAAGGCACCTGCTGATACTAGGTAAATATAGCAGAAAGATCAAGGAAAAATAGTCCGAGCCATATTTGATGCTTTCGCAAAAAGCCATGAGATGGCTAAGCAAAAATTTCGACCTATAAGGCGCAGTGGCTTTTCAGGGGTGAAGGCATACATATCGTATGTCGAAGTCCTGAAAAAGCGCTGCAACGTAGCAAGGTGGACTTTTTGCGACGCCATCTTATTTCACCGTAAACAGACCGACACGAATACCGCCATTCTGCAAATCGGTGAGTCGCGCCAGGGGCAACCCGGTATCCTTGGCCAGACGCGGCTCCGGGCACAAAAAGGCCCGCTGCCACTCGGAGAGCACCCCAGCATAAAGTCTGCCCAGAGCGCGGTAGGTGTCGTCCAATTCGCCTCGGCCGAGACGAGCCCCGTAGGGCGGATTGCATACCACCAGGCCCGGCGGTAAAGCGGGAGGGGGCTGCTGGCTTAATTCCACCTGCTGCAAGGACAGGAACTCGAGCACTCCGGCCCGTTCGGCGTTACGCCGCGCCGCCTCCAGCACCGCCGCATCGCGGTCGGCGCCTGTCAGCACCGGACAACAACTCTGCTCCTGCTTACCGGCCTCCAGCAACAGGGCCCGCCAAAGTCCCGGCCGATAGCGTGGCCAGTCCATGAAGGCAAACCGTCGCTCGGCACCGGGGGGCCGTTGCAGGGCCAGCAAAGCTCCTTCGATGAGAAAGGTTCCCGAACCGCACATGGGATCGAACAGCGGCCGTTCACCCTGCCAGCCGAGCAGCATGAGGATGCCGGCGGCCAGGGTTTCGCGCAGAGGCGCAGCTCCGATATCCTGCCGATAACCGCGGCGGTGAAGCAACTCACCGGAGCTGTCCAGGGACAACCGACATAGATCGTCCTCCAGAGAAACAATCAGAAGCTGTTTCGGCCCTTCCCCTTCTGCTCCCACAACCCCCAACGTTCGTGCCATGGCCTTATTGAGGGTGTCGGCAATACGCTCGGTATGCTGCAGCCGGGAACGGCGGCAGGTCGCCCGCACCTGCAGTCTCGTACCCGGCTTGACATAACGGCCCCAGGGCAGCTGCAGAGCCTTGCGATAGAGGGTTGGAAAATCCCGACAGCGTAGCTCGCCGAGCCGAACCACGACTCGACTGGCGGTGCGCAACCAGAGGTTGGCCAGGTACAGTTCCCGCAATGCGCCACAAAACTCAACCCCACCCACAACAGCCTTGACTCCGGCCATGCCGAGAGCGGTCAGTTCGGCCGCACAGACTCCTTCCAGACCGGGCGCTGTTGCGGCGAATAGTTGTTCAATGTGCTTTTTCACGTCGATGTTCCTTTACCGCGCATTGAAGGACCGCAAAGGGTCAGAATGGCGACGGATGCAAGACCTGCGGAGCGTCGAGCCAGAATCGATAGACAGGACTTTTCTAGTGCTGTCCGAAATGGGGAGCGATCCTAACACAGGGGCCACCCTCTGGCAATCCAACCCCCGTAAGACGTGCAGGCAATAACCGATTCTGCTATCATTTTTATACAGATGGTGCGGATGGCGCAAAGACTCCAGGAAAGGCTCCATCATGGATATCGAACGGCTGGACATCGATTGGGATTATGTTGTCGAACGCCTTGACCGAATACTCGATCTCGGTGAGGAGTATCTGACCCGCCTTCTCAGCGAATATCAGCTTGACCCGACAATATTTCGCGACTACATCGCTTTTCGCTGGATTCAGCATCAGGGCAATGGCTACCTGGCGGAGGTGGCCCACCCCGACCTGACCGATCATGACGACCTGTTCGGCATCGAGCGAATCCTGGAAAGGCTGCAGCGCAACACCGAACAGTTCGTCCACAGCTATCCGGCCAACAACGTTCTGCTGTGGGGCGAACGGGGCTGCGGCAAATCGTCGGCCGTCAAGGGGCTGCTTAAACTCTTTTTCCAAGCAGGATTGCGCCTGATCGAGGTGCAGAAGGAAGATCTGCTTCAACTGCCGCAGATCACTGACCTGCTGCGAGAACAACCCTATCGTTTCATCCTGTTTTGCGACGACCTCTCCTTTGATGAACAGGAACCGGGCTACCGGGAGCTCAAAGCCCTGCTCGATGGCGGCATCGAAGAACCCGCCGGCAACATCCTGCTCTACGCCACCAGCAATCGCCGCCACCTGCTTCCCGAGCGATTGAGCGATAACTTAGACGGTCAAGAGATCCACCCCGAAGAGGCCTTGGCGGAAAAACTTTCCTTGGCCGACCGCTTCGGCATCAGCCTCGGGTTTTATCCCATGAGCCAGCAGATCTATCTGGAGATCGTCGGCTACCTGGCCCGCCAGCGGCGCTTGATCATTAGCGGCGAAGAACTCAACAGGGCCGCCCTGAGCTGGGCGATGGAACGTGGCAGTCGCTCCGGCCGAGTGGCCCGGCAGTTCATCGATGACCTCAGCGGCCGCATGGCTATGGCCGGCAAGATCGCTCCCCTCTCTTCCTGAACACTGGAACGCTATTTGCTCTTCCCTTGCCTGTTGTCTCCTCCTGCCAACAGCGAAAGGGTATTTCAAAAACATGTACAGTCGATATTTTTCTCCAGGACAAAAACTGCAGGTCCATGCCCTGCGCAACGATAACCTCCCGGCCCGCCGCGAATCGATGAATGTCCTGTTCACCAGTTACGAACTCGGCCATTTCGACGTCGCTATCCCCCATACCTGGCCGGTCAATGAAGGCATGCCCTTCCCGGAAGGTCGACCACTGGAAATCATTTCGGAAAGGTACGGTCTGTGGCTCAAATCGACGGCCTCATTCCACAGCCAGCCTTCCGACAAAGTGATTCGCCTGCGCATGAACAACGACCTCTGCATCTTTCGTCATCGCCCCAAGCTTCGGGTCGAAGCCCGCATCGGCCTGCGCTACAGTGCCCAGCGGGGCAACTTGCCGACATTTCATCGACAATGGCGGCAGCAGATCACCAAACTGACCACCACCGCTGCAGCCCTGACCGCCCCGACCTTTGCCCGCGGCCGAGTCAACCTGAGCGCCAGCGGCATTCGCATGCCGATCCAGACAACCGTCCAAAAGAACGATCTCTGTCTTTTGATGCTGGCCCTGGACGAGGCGAGCGAACCGATCTGCACCCTGACCGAGGTTATCTGGACAGCGCCACGGGAGGAGGGACAGGGCACCACCGCCGGCATGCAGTTTCTCAACATCCTGCAACAGGACCAGCACCGAATCGAACAGTTCGTGAACCAGAACCTGCCGAAAACAACTAAAGCCCTTGCCTGAGTCCCCCACCAGAAAAGACATTTTTTGCCAACCCGGTCGGTCATTTCCCCCTTAAGTTTTGACAGTTTGGCCGCAGGGCGCCCTGCGGCTGCGGCCAAACTGTCGAACAGCGCCTGCCCCCACAACCTATACCAATAAACCCCTGATTCGTGGCGGTTTTTCGATTCCATCCACAGGTTCGTGGAAAACCCTGTGGGGAACACCGCCATACCGAAGCGACAGTCCCCATACCGTGGGGCATCTTAGCCTTTTGCTTATTTTTTAGGCACGTCTTGACAAGCCACAGCGTCAGAGGTATCCCCCCATTCCAAGCAGGCATCAAGGGGCAAAAATGCCACCCTCAGCGGCCGTACATACGGGGTTGAGAGTCAAAAGAGGGCGGGAAAAAGCCCCGCAACAGGCCGGCCCGGCTTCACCCCGCCGTCCACCAGGCGCTGCAAGAACTCACTGCGAGGCAGGGTACGGGCACCGAAGGAAGCGAGATGATCTGAAGGAAGCTGACAATCGACCAGAGCGAATCCTTGCTCTCGAAGGTGACGTACGAGGGTAACGAAAGCGACCTTGGAGGCATTGGCGACCCGAAAGAACATCGATTCACCGAAAAAACAGCGCCCCAGACAGACGCCGTAAAGCCCCCCTACCAATGCGCCATCCAACCAGGCTTCCACCGAATGGGCATAACCGACCTCATGCAGCCGACAGTAAGCTGCGCGCATCTCATCGGTTATCCAGGTGCCGGCCTCCTGCTGACGCAGGGCAGCGCAGCTATCGATCACTTGGGCAAAAGCGCGATTGCTCGTTATGCGAAAGATATTGCGACGCAGAAGCTTGCCGAGGCTGCGGCTGACCTTTAATTCTTCGGGAAACAACACACAACGGGGATCGGGGCACCACCAGAGCAGCGGCTCGCCTTCGTTGAACCAGGGGAAGATGCCCACCGAGTAAGCCAGCAGCAGGCGGTGGGGAGAAAGATCTCCCCCCACCGCCAGCAGACCTTCGGGTTCGGCCAACACAGGGCTGGGAAACACGAGCTGTTCGGTGAGACGATAGATTGCCATCAACAGCCGCCCGCGACGAGGCTCATTGATAGCGGAAAGTCAAGCTGTCCTGTCGACAACCGACCTTGACCATGCCGCCGTCAGCCAGATGACCGAACAGGACTTCATGGGCAATGACGTCGCTGATCTCGCTCTGAATAAGCCGGGCCAGGGGCCGAGCCCCGTAGATCGGATCGTAACCACGACGGACCAGCAGCGAACGGGCGGCGGACGATATTTTCAGGGTCACTTGCCGGTCGTAAAGGCGCTGGCGCAGTTCGTTGACAAACTTGTCGACGATGCGCAGCATGGTCTCCTGGCCAAGGGACTTGAAAGGCACGATGGCATCGAGGCGGTTGCGAAATTCCGGCGAGAAGGTTCGCTCCACCGCCTGGGTGACGCTGCCCGGCGAGCCGCTGCCAAAGCCGATGGCCTTGACGCAGAGATCCCGAGCGCCGGCGTTGCTGGTCATGATCAGCACCACGTTGCGAAAATCGGCCTGTTTGCCGTTGTTGTCGGTCAGGCGGCCATGATCCATGACCTGCAGCAGAATGTTGAACAGGTCGGGATGGGCCTTTTCGATTTCATCGAGCAGCAACACCGCATAGGGGTGCTTGACGATGCTGTCGGTAAGCAGGCCGCCCTGCTCAAAACCGACATAACCCGGAGGCGCACCGATCAGGCGGGCCACCGAATGCTTCTCCATGTACTCGCTCATGTCAAAGCGCAGGAACTCGACCCCCAACTGCTGAGCCAATTGCCGTGCCACCTCGGTCTTACCGACCCCCGTCGGCCCGGTAAACAGGAACGACCCGGTCGGCTTCTCCGGATGGCTGAGGCCGGCGCGGGCCCGCAGCACCGATCGACAGAGCAGATCGATGGCCTCTTCCTGGCCGAAGACCTGGCCCTTGAGATCGCGGCCAAGGTACTTGAGCCGCTTGCGGTCGGAACTGGACACGGTCCGTTCCGGAATACGGGCTATAGAAGCCACCACCTTCTCCACCTCGGCCACACCGATGGTATGGCCGGTCTTTTCCGTCAGGCGACAGGCGGCGCCGGCTTCGTCAATGACGTCGATGGCCTTGTCCGGCAGATGGCGGTAATTGATGTGACGGGTGGCCAGTTCGGCCGCCGCCTGCAGGGCCTCATCGGTGTAGGTGACCTGATGGTGGCTTTCGTAATGCTCGCGCAGCCCGCGCAAAATAGCGACCGTCTCGTCAACGGTCGGCTCGACCACATCAATCTTCTGAAACCGCCGCGACAGAGCCCGATCCTTGTCGAACAGGTTCTTGTATTCTTCGTAGGTGGTGGAACCGATGCAGCGCAGGGCACCGGAAGCGAGAACCGGCTTGAGGATATTAGAGGCATCGAGGGAGCCGCCGCTGGTGGCACCGGCGCCGACGATGGTATGGATCTCGTCGATAAACAGGATGGCGTCGGTGCGATCCTCAAGGGCCTTGAGCACCGCCTTGAGGCGCTCTTCGAAATCACCGCGGAACTTGGTGCCGGCCAGCAGCGCCCCCATGTCGAGAAGGTAGATGTGCACCCCCTGCAAAACCTTCGGCACCCGTCCCTCGTAAATCATCAACGCCAGGCCTTCGGCCATGGCCGTTTTACCGACCCCCGGCTCGCCGACGTAGATGGGGTTGTTCTTGCGGCGCCGGCAGAGCACCTGCACGGTGCGCCGCAACTCCTTTTCCCGACCGATCAGGGGATCGATGCGGCCCTCCGTGGCTCGCTGCAAAAAATCGATGGTGTAGGCCGCCAGCGGATCGTTTTCGGCCTCGCCCGGTCCTTCCTTGGCCGGCCGCTTGCCACCATCGGGAAAGGGCTTTTCACCCTCCTGGCGCGGCACCTTGCTGACCCCGTGGCTGATATAATTGAGCACATCGAGTCGCGAGACCCCCTGTTGCTCCAGCAACTGCACGGCATGGGACTGTTCCTCTTCAAGCAGGGAAGCCAGCACGTCGCCGATGGTGATCTCCTTCTTGCCCGCCGAATGAAGGTGCAGCACCGCCCGCTGCAAAACCCGCTGCAGGCCGACGGTCTGTTCCGGGACGATCTCCTGGCCGGAGGGCATTCGTTCGAGCTGGACGGTAAAAAAATCCTCCAGCAGGGTCTTTAACCCTTCCGGGTCGCCACCACAGGCCTCGATGATCTCCTGGCCGTGCTCTTCAAAGAGCAGGGCATAGAGGACATGTTCCGTGGTCAGGTACTCATGGTGACGCTTCTGCGCCTCGCGTACCGCCAGGGAAAAGGCAATCTGGACTTCCTGAGTGAACATAGGTTTTCCTTTAGGCCCTCTCAAGGCTGCATTTCAGGGGATAGCCGGCCTGTCGGGCCAAACTATGCACCCGAGCTACCTTGGTCTCGGCAATTTCGCAGGGATAGGTACCACAGACCCCGACCCCCTGAGTGTGAATATTCAGCATGACACGATGGGCTTCCGTGGGCGGCTGGTGAAAAACCGTCTCCAAGGCATTAACCACAAATTCCATGGTGGTGTAATCGTCGTTGTGCATCAGCACCTTGTACATGGAAGGCAGCCCGCTCTTGCTGCTGCTCTGCTTTTCGAACTGGATATTATCGTTTGGAAGTTTATCACTCACGGCTCGCCTCCTTCATGCCATAACAGTCGATTTATAAAACAATCGTAGCACAACTCCCTGCTACCTTCCAAGGTTCGGCCCAATAAGAATATTCACCAATCAACAACCGTCCATGTGCTATAGTTGCACCTTTAGCGACATCGGCACAGACATTTTCTGCAAGGGAGGCGCCATGCAATACCATGAAGGGGGACGTACCCCCAAACCCATCGACCGCCAGGTCGCCGAGTTGGCCGACCGCCTGAAAAAAGGCGGTGGAGGCAAGATCATAACCATTGCCTTGACTCTGCTGTTGATTTTCGGTGTAACCAGCAGCTTTTACAAGGTCGACACCGAGGAGACGGGGGTTCTGCTTCGTTTCGGCCGATTCAACAGCTTTGCCGAACCGGGCCTGCACCTGAAAATCCCCTTCGGCATCGACCGGGTCTACAAGGCCAAAACCGGCCGGGTCGAAAAAGAAGAATTCGGCTTTCGCACCGTCAAGGCCGGGGTCCGCACCACCTATACCAAGCGCGCCCTGGAAGGCGAATCCTTGACCCTGACCGGCGATCTCAACGTCAGCGACGTCGAGTGGATCGTTCAGTATCAGATCGCCGACCCCTTCAAATTTCTGTTCCGCATTCGCGACCCCAAGTCGACCATCCGTGACATTGTCGAAGCGATGGTGCGCAAGGTGGTGGGCAACGCCAACGTCAACGAGGTTCTAACCACCGAGCGAGCACTGCTCGCCACCACCATCGAGCAGAAGCTGCAGCAGACTCTCAACAACTACGACATCGGCGTACGCATCGTCACCGTCAAGTTTCAGGACGTCAACCCGCCCGATCCGGTCAAGGCCGCCTTCAACGAGGTCAACGAAGCCGAACAGCAGAAGGAAAGCCTGATCTTCCAGGCCCGCGAGCAGTACAACCGAGAGGTACCCAAGGCCCGCGGCGTGGGACTACGAACTATCCAAGAGGCCGAAGGATACGCCATCGAACGGGTCAACAAGGCCCGCGGCGAAACCAGCCGCTACCTGGCCCTGCTCAAGGAATACCGCAAGGCGCCGGAAGTAACCCGCCAGCGCATCTACCTGGAGACCATGGAACAGGTCCTGCCGAGTCTGGCCGAGATTTACATCATGGATGGCCAGGGAACCGCGGCCCTGCCGCTGCTGCAGTTACGCACCCAGGGCCAAGGAGGTAAGCAATGAAACGCATTCTGCCACTGATAATTGTCGCCCTGCTGGTGTTGGGCGTGATGCAAAACCCGCTGTTCGTGGTCAACGAGGGAGAACAGGCCCTGGTCACCGAGTTCGGCAAGCCGGTCGGCGGCGTCCTCGGCCCCGGCCTGCACGTCCGCGTCCCCTTCATCCAGACCGTGCGCCGTTTTGAAACACGCATTCTCAAATGGGACGGCGACCCGAACCAGATCCCGACCAAGGACAAGCGCTACATCTTCCTCGACACCACCGCCCGCTGGCGCATCGCCGACCCCCTGCTGTTCTTCAAGACCGTGGCCAGCGAGCGGGGCGCCCATGGCCGCCTCGACGACATCATCGACTCGGTGGTGCGCGACGCCGTTTCGGGCCATCTGCTGGTGGAACTGGTGCGCGGCAGCGACTACCAGCCCCCCGGCAACGCCGTTGAAGAGATCCAGCTCGAAGGGGTGATCATCGCCCCCGAGCAGCTGGTCGGCCGCGAGGAGATCCTCGCCGGCCTGCTGGAAAAGGCCCGCGCCAGCACTCCCGAATACGGCATCGAGCTCATCGACGTGCAGTTCAAGCGCATCAACTACGTCGAGCAGGTCCGGCAGCGGGTCTACGAGCGGATGATCTCCGAACGCAAGAAGGTCGCCGCCCAGTTCCGCTCCGAAGGCGAAGGGGAAAAGGCCGATATCCTCGGCCAGATGGACAAGGAGCTCAAGGGCATCACCTCCAAAGCCTACCGCAAGGCGGTGGAGATTCGCGGCAAGGCTGACGCCGAAGCGGCCAGCATCTATGCCGCCGCCTACGGCAGCGACCGCGAGTTCTACGCCTTTTTGCGTACTCTTGAATCCTACCGCAAAGCGGTAGGCAATAACGGCAAGCTGGTACTATCCACCGACAGCGACTTCTACCGTTATCTGAAGAAGATGAAGTAGCCTCATTCGAAGGGGCTATCTCAATAAACGAAAAGCGGGGCAGTGATTTTATTGCCCCGCTTTTCTTTGGCCTGTGATGAGGACAACAGCAGAATCCCTGAAAACCTTCCTCAGGCTAGGGCGCGACGACGCAACGGAAGCCCGGGGCCAATGGGGATCGCCAACTTCCCTGAAGACAGTGCTGTCTCTACGAAGTCCATC
>JAUWLU010000399.1 GCA_030613545.1 Desulfuromonadales bacterium | reverse complement strand
CCGACCAGCACCAGGTCGACGGGGCCGAGTTCGGCGGGGTTTAGAGCGCAGTGCACCTCGTTCAGCCGAAAATCGCCGTCGGGGGAGGTGACGGTCAGGCCGCCCTGGCGAATGGCCTGGTAGTCGCGGCGCAGCAGAAAGTGCACCTCGTTTCCGGCCCGTTGCAGCATGGCGCCGTAGTAGAGACCCAGGGCTCCGGCGCCGACGACAGCTATTTTCATGGGGTGTCTCCGTCGGAAGATGGTGGGGTGCGCCCGCTCGGCGCTATCGAGCGCCGGACGGATCAAGTTGACAACCCTATCTGTAACACAGCGGACTGCCGAGCGCCATCCTTGGGCTGTCGGTCCGCAAAGGGGGGCGTTTCCTTGACGGGGCGGGTCGGATTGTGATAGGATTCGTCAATTAGCAAAGGAGAAACTCATGTTTAAAGTTGGAGATTTAGCTGTCTACCCCACTCAGGGAGTCGGGGTGATTGAATCGATTGAATCCAAGGAGTTTGTTGGCGAAAAACATGATTTCTACGTTTTGAGAATTCTCGACAGCGATATGACCATCATGATTCCGGTGAACAACACCGTGTCGGTGGGTATGCGTACGCTGATCGACAAGGAACGGGTGGCGAGAATCTACGACGTGCTCAGCGACAAGTCGGAGATCGGTCAGGCCATCGCTTCCTGGAGCCGCCGGCAGCGCGGCTACAACGAAAAGATCAAGTCCGGCGACCTGTTCGAGGTAGCCGAGGTGCTGCGCGATCTCTATCAGATCAAAGAATCCAAAGAACTGTCCTACGGCGAGAAAAAGGTTCTGGAGCTGGCCCGCAAACTGCTGGTCAAGGAAGTGGCCCTGGCCGCCGGCACCGAGGAACAGCAGGTTGTCGAGCGGGTTGAGAGCTTCTTCCGCTAAGCTCTTTTTTGAAGCCGGGTCGCAGCCCGGCTTTGATTGTCGACTGACTTTCTGCAGCACCATTCCACCGCTAGTGTCAATCCAGGGCATGCCTGTCAGAGCCTGAATGTTATTCTCATGAGTGTCTTCGTTCTCATTCCTGCTGCCGGTATGGGGCGCCGCATGGGCGCCGCCGTCAACAAGCAGTATCTGCCCCTCAATGG
>JAUWLU010000204.1 GCA_030613545.1 Desulfuromonadales bacterium | reverse complement strand
GCGAAGCCCTGCGCACCCTGGAAGCCATGGGTTTCATCGAAATCAAGAGGGGGGCCGGCGGCGGACCGGTGGTCAGCGAGGTCGATATGGAAACGACCCGTGACTCCATCGCCAACTTCCTTCATTTTCAGAATGTCTCTGTCAGTTCTCTGTCGGAAGTGCGCAAGATTCTTGAGCCCTATCTGGCCAGACGGGCGGCGGAAACTTTCAGTGCCCAGGAAATCGAGATCCTGGAAGACATCGACGCAAAGTGCCAAGCGGTTTTCAAAAGGCAGAAAAACATCGTCGGGGCCCAAGAAGAAATCGACTTCCATGTCTTTCTGGCCAGAGCCAGCCGCAACCCGGTGATGGAAATGATTCTCGACTTCGTCAACAGCATTCTTACCGATATCAAATCGCATATGAAGCCCGGTATCGAATTTTCAGAACATGTCTTGGCGTCGCACCAGAAAGTACTCGAGGCAATCAAAGCCGGAGATGCCGACGGAGCGGAAGAAGCCATGTACCAGCATATCTGCCAAGTCGAGGAAGAACTCGCTGAGCTCGGTGTGGAAAAGAAACCGACGTTCAATAAGGTGGGATGAGACTGTCCTGACTTTCAGCAGGTCACATCACCGAACAAACACAAAAAGCACAGCAAGAGCGGTACTCTCCGCCCTTGCTGTGCTTTTTGTTTGGCGAAATTTCTGGCTCGCCCCTTTACGGCGGAGTCCTAGGCTTCCCTAAAGGCCGTCGTCAGCTACCTAAAGCCTCCCAGACCTCCAGTTTTGACTTGACCCGCCGAATGATTTCAGCAGTGAATTCCGTCGTCGTGCAACTGCCGCCCAGATCCGGAGTACTCATGCCACGATGCACGGCTTCGAAAACCGCTTCATAAATGGATCGAGCAACCCGCAGGGCTTCAGGTTTGTCTATATAGCGCAGCAGCGCAGCGCCGGCCAGAATCATAGCCATGGGATTAGCGATGTTTTTGCCCTGCAGGGACGGTGCCGTACCGTGGGGAGCCTCGGCCATGACCACCGCGGGGGTCCACTCCTCGTCAAAGGACAGCAGCAGAGACTCGGCGCCGGCAATGGAGCCGAACATCTGCAGCACAAAATCGCTCAGGCAGTCTCCGTCCCGATTCAGCGAGGGTATGACCATGCCGTCGCCGCCGCTTGTCAGCAGCAGAGCATAGGTAGCGTCTATAAGCTGCGGTTCGTAAGCCACCTCCGGATAGCGCTTCGCTGCGGCATCCATTTCCTCCTTGAGCATACCCTCGTAAACCGGGCTGACGGTGAATTTAGGCCCGCCGAAAACCTTGACTCCGAGTTTTCGAGCATGACGAAAGGCGAATTCGGCCACAGCATGGCAGTTGCGGCGGCTAATGTGCTCCGTCCGGGAGGCGACCTCATCAAGGCCGCGGCCTTGGCGGGATTCTTCAGCTCCGTACGCACCTCCGACAGCCATCCGCACCACGGAGCTCGGCGCATAGGCTCCGCCGGCCGGCCGGATACCGGGAATGCGCCGGCCCGTGCGGACGATGACGGTACCGTTGACCTGGTCGCGCAGAATGGCATTGGGGCTGCCGACATCGCCCTTGACAGCAGGCGTGATGGTGGCGGCCTTCAGGCCCAATCCAGTTTTTTTCATGGCTTCAGCGGCTTCGTAGACCACTTTGTTCCTGGTTGTACGACGATTTTCCAGACTCAGGTCAAAGTGTTCGAAATAAACAGGGATGCCTGTGACGGCAGGATCTAAAACCCGCAAGGCTTCTTCGAGAAGTTCCTGGCCAGTCTGATCGCCTTTCAGCACTGCTATGGTCGGGGTCATGGATCCTCCACACCGCCCTGAAAGCGGCTGCATGCAAGTGAATGCGGATCAGTTTTCTGTTGCGAAGGATAGTGTGCATCAATACTATCCTATTGCATGGGCCTTATGACTCACCCAGGCCAGCAATGTCCCGTAATTCTATGCGGGTAATCCTTCCCAGCAAAATCTCCCGAAGCCACTTGGCGGTGGGGGATCATTTCACCTATCGCAACTGATCAGGCAACCCACTTCGGCCTTCACCCGGGCAACTTTATGATATGGTTTCCCGCAGGGGAATGCTGCACGAATAGCCGACCGGCCATATTCCGAAGCGTTTTAATTATCATTCAATTTAATTGCCAGGCTGATCATTCTCTAATTTTTTTCTTAACAACCGAAAAAGCTCGGCTCCGTTCTAAAGTGTAGTTATTTTTGGTTGCGCCATAGACACAAATGGCTATGTCCGGGCACATGGTAGCGCACATCGCGCAACCAGCGCACTTGTCTGTTTCTAGAATTGCCGCTAAAGGAAATTCCGTAAAGCCTTCCTGCCTTCTCAACACAATCAAATTCCGGGGACAGGCAGCCACGCACAAGCCGCAACCCTTGCACAGGTCTTTATCGATCTCAATCACGCTCATTATCCTTTTTCTGAAAAGACAAACCCCAATACCGCCCACCACCCGGCTACCGCATTAAAGCGATTAGCGCGCGACTCCCTCATTGGGTTCAAGGTCACTTTGTCTGTTCTGCCGACACCCCACCCCTGGCCAGGGACGGCATAACAGAAAGAGGGCACAGGCGATCAGTCCCATCCCCATCCCGGTGCAGACGCCGGGCCGCTCTCCAAGCTGCAGCCAGGCCGCCATCGCGCCAAGCAGAGGTGTTCCGAGCGTTCCCAGGCCGGCAACGCCCACCGGCAGATTTTTAAGGATGTAAAACCAGAGAATAAACGCCAGGGCGTTACAGAGGACAACGTTATAGACCACCGCCGCCAGCAAATAGCTTGACCAAGTGACCGGCGGTCCAGGAATCAGAAAGCCGGCGGCCGCCAGCGGAAGAGAGCCCAACAACATCTGCCAAGTGGTGAGACAAAGAAGGTCCGAATGGGTCGTTTTGCAGAGCCGTTTTCCCAGCACCGTTCCTCCGGCCCAGCAGAGGCCGGAGCCCAGGGCAAGTAGCTTGGGCGTAAGGTCACCAGAGAGGTGCCAGGGCTCAAGTATCAGCACCAGTCCGCCGAAAGCCGGAACCATGACCAGCCGCTGCCAGGGTCCCGGTCTTTCGTCGAGAAAAACCCCCGCCAGAATCAATACCCAGAAAGGCATCAGATAAACCAGCATGGCGGTTTTCCCGGCCGCCCCGGCCAACAGCGCCCACATCATGAAACCGATGAACCCGGTGGTCTGAAGCAGACCGAGCAGGCAGAGCTGTGCCGGCTTCTGCGGCAATCTCAACCGGCCTTTCAAATAGAGAATAGGCAACAGACAGATCGCACCGAGCAAGGTCCGCAGGGCAGCGAACATCAAGGGTGGCGCATCCTGCAGGGCGATCTTCATCACCACCCAGTTGTAGCCCCATATCAGGGACAACAGAACCAGGGCTACCACTGCTGACAGGCGTGGTTTCGCTTGCAGGGCCTGCCTTAGGTTTCTCAACATTGCATCATTTTCTCAATAATAGCTTCCGCCTCGGCCGGAAAATGCTTGTGCAAACATTTCGGGCAGATTCCGTGGGTTTTTCCCTTGAAACCACCTGTCCAGCCCAGCGTACTGTTGCACCAACTGCAGATTCTTATCATGTGTCCCCCAATCTTTTTTGAACGAAGCTTCCTCGTTGTTTGCCCATCAGTCACCTGCGCGGCCGGGGCCTCCGTAGTATGAGCTGCATTGGGGACAAGTTGACCTTGCCTGTCCCGATATTCCAAACGAACGGCTCCCCGTTAACCTGGGGAGCCGCTGTTTTCTTTATTTTGCGACTTGTTTGCAGCTCCCCATGAAATCCTGCAGAACCTATCCGCTCAATGATTTTCAGTTGCGGCCAAGATAATTATCGATCGCCTCGGCGGACGCCTTGCCGTCGCCCATGGCAAGAATGACCGTGGCTCCGCCGCGAACGATGTCGCCGCCGGCAAAGACCCCTTCAAGGCTGGTGGCCCCCTGGTCGTCCGCCATGATATGGCCCCACTTGTTCAACTTGAGATGGGGGGCGCTGGCGGTCAGCAGCGGGTTAGCCTGGGTGCCGATGGCATTGACCCCCACGTCCCCCGCCAGATCATAGGTTTCCCCTTCGATGGGAACCGGACG
>JAUWLU010000100.1 GCA_030613545.1 Desulfuromonadales bacterium | reverse complement strand
CAATTGCTTAATCCCGGCGCCTTTATCCGCCTGGTGGCAGCCGGCACGCCCCTGCTGTTGATCGCCACCAGTAACGAACAGCGCAGCGAATCGTTGCTGTGCCGCTCTGTGCAACAAGGTTTCAAGGATATGCCAGAGCCCTGGGTCTGGACCTGCACCAACGGCTTCCCCGGCCAGCAAGACACCAGCGAGCCGCTACAGGCCCTGTCCTGGGCTGCCGGCCAGGAGGGGCGCGGCATCTACATCTTCAAGGATCTGCATTGGTTCTGGCAGGACCACCCCTCTATCCAGCGCCTGCTGAAAGATTTTGCCGGCCAACGCCGGGTCGCCGGCAAGATGCTGGTGCTGCTCTGCCCGAAGATCGAGATACCGCCAGCCCTGCAGCCTTACGTCACGGTCTTGCGCCACGCCCTGCCCGACCGGGCCGAGATTCGCGGTTATCTGCAAGCCCACCGCGACAAGGACCCGGCACTGGGCCGTATGATCACCAGCGATGAAGACCTGAATCGCCTGACCCTGGCCGCCCAGGGCCTCGACCTGCGAGCCATCGACGGTGCCCTGCGCCTGGCCCGAGTCAGCCGGGACGCCGGCGCCGAGGAGATTCGCGCCGCCCTGTTCCAGGATAAGAAGCAGCTGCTGGCCCGCACCGGCATCATGGAATTCGTCGATAACGAGATCGATGCCGCCCAGGTCGGTGGCATGGAAAATCTCAAACACTGGATGGACAAACGGGAGCAGGCCTTTGGCGCCGAAGAACTGGCCTCCGGCAACAACCTGCCCAAGGGGGTACTGATGATGGGCATCAGCGGCTGCGGCAAAAGCCTGTTTGTCAAGGCCATCGCCGCCCGCTGGCACCTGCCCCTGGTGCGCCTCGACATGGCCACCGTCTACGAAGGGACCTACGGCTCGCCGGAAAGCAGCCTGCGCCAGGCCTGTACCCTGGCTGAAGCCCTCTCACCCTGCGTGCTGTGGATCGACGAAATCGAAGCCGGCATCTCCAACCAGGGCTTCAAGTCAGAAGGCGGCGCGGCGTCCCGAGTGCTCGGCTATTTCCTCACCTGGATGCAGGAGAAGCGCACGCCGGTGTTTGTCGCCGCCACAGCCAACGCCATCGAAATGCTGCCGGCCGAGATGCTGCGCAAGGGACGCTTCGACGAGATCTTCTACATCTCTCTGCCCAGCGTTGAAGAACGCGAAGAAATCTTCAATATCCACCTGCAGCGGCGAGATTTCCAGCCGACGGCCTTCTCGCCATCGATGCTGGCCCATTCGACGAAAGGTTTCTCCGGCGCCGAAATCGAACAGGCGGTGGCCGGCGCCTCCTTCGAGGCCCTTGCTCAAGGACGGCCCATGAGCCAGCAGGACCTTATGGAGGCCATCGGTCGCACGGTGCCCCTGTCGATAACCATGGCCGAGCAGATCAAAAAGATCGAGGCCTGGGCCTTCAAACGGGCGGTGCCGGCCAGCAAGCACAGCGGCCGCTGACCAAAGCGGCTAAGGAGAAGACCATGTCCATCCATTGTTCCCGCCGAGCTGGCAGCGTTACCCCCTTTCTGGCCATGGAGGTCATGGAGCGGGCTCAAGCCCTCGAAGCGGCCGGCCACGACATTATCTACCTCTGCCTCGGCGAGCCGGACCTGCCAACGCCAGCGCCCGTTGTGAAACAGGCCGTCGCCGCCATCGAACAGGGCCGCACCCGCTACACCCACTCCCTGGGCGACCGGGCGATTCGCCAGGCCATTGCCGACCATTACCGGCAACGCTACCGGGTCACTGTCGACTCCGATTGCATCCTGGTTTCGGCCGGCACCAGTCCGCTGATGCTGCTGCTGTTCTCCATGCTGCTCGACGAAGGCGACGAAGTGATCCTCAGCGATCCGGGCTATGCCTGCTACCCGGACTTCATTCGTTTTGCCGGCGGTGTGCCACGCCTGCTGCGCACCCGCGAAGAAGACGGTTTTCAGCCTCGGCCGGCGAAGGTTCGCCCCCTGATAACCGATCGCACCCGAGCGGTGCTTGTCAACTCGCCGTCCAATCCGGCCGGCAGCCTGCTGCCGAAAGCCTGGCTGAAGGAGCTGGCCCAACTGCCGGTGCCGCTGGTCTCCGACGAAATCTATCACGGCCTGACCTATGAAGGCGCAGAGCACAGCGCCCTCGAATTCAGCGACCGGGCCTTCGTCCTCGGCGGTTTTTCCAAGGCCTATGCCATGACCGGCTGGCGACTGGGCTACCTGATCGCGCCGCAGGAGGCCATGCGCACCCTGCAGACGCTGCACCAGAATTTCATGATCTGCGCCAGCAGTTTCGTTCAGCAGGCCGGCATCAGTGCCCTGCAGGAGTGTCAGGCCGATCTCGACCGCATGCGGGCCACCTACGATGAACGCCGACTGTTTTTGCTGCAGGGACTACAGGACCTGGGGCTGACGATCAAAAGCCAACCCGCCGGGGCCTTTTACATTCTGGCCGACACCCGCCACATCTGTGCCGACTCCCTTCAACTGGCCATGGAAATCCTCGAACAGACCGGCGTTGCCCTGACGCCGGGCATCGATTTCGGTGCCGGGGCCGAAGGTTTTCTGCGCTTTTCCTATGCCAACTCCCTGGAACAGATCGCTGCCGCTCTGCAGCGACTGGGCCCCTTTCTAAAAGCCTACGGCACTTGAACACCGCCTCAAAAAAGAGGGGCCGCCCGGTTTTCCGGCGCGGCCCCTCTTTTTCCCGATCAGCTAGTACACACGCCCCGCCGTCCTGCTGCCAGGACCTCGGGCTTCAGCCAACCATGATGACATCCACCGGACAGACATCGTCACAGATACCGCAATCGGTGCACAGGTCTTGGTCAATTACATGGATCTCTCCCTTTTCACTGATGGCGTCCACCGGGCAGATATCGTCGCAGGCTCCGCAATTGATACAGTCTTCAGTAATGTAATGAGTTCCCATGTCGGCACCTCCTTGTGTGGTTGGTTTTACCTGAATGGCAGCCTGCTTAACAGCATAGCGAGGCGCACCGGGATGTCCAGCGCAGGTCACGGATTTTAGAATCCTGTTGAAACGATCGCCAGCTGGTATAATTGACAGGCAGAAAAAGCCTCAGCGCCATCGCGAAGGGAGGGCCGCATGTTTCCCATCGTCAGCAACGACCTTATCGCCCCCAACCTTCACCGGCTGGTGATTCAGGCACCGCGCGTCGCCCGAGCCCGCCGACCCGGCCAGTTCGTCATTGTGCACGCCGATAAGCAAGCAGAACGCATCCCCTTGACCATCGCCGATGCCGATATCGGCCAGGGAACCGTCACCCTCTTTGTCCAGGCGGTCGGCTATTCGACCTGCCGCCTGGTGGCCTTGCCGGCCGGCACCTCCCTCCGCGACCTGGCCGGCCCCCTCGGCCGGCCGACGGAAATCGCCTGCTGGGGCCGGGTCGCCTGCATCGGCGGCGGGGTCGGCACGGCGGTACTCTACCCTCTTGCTAAAGCCCTGGCCGAAGTCGGCAATCAGGTCATCACCATTATTGGCGGTCGCAGCGCCGACCTTATCATCCTGGCCGACGAGCTGGCTGAATTCTCCGCCGAAGTACTCATTGCCACCGAAGACGGCAGCCGCGGCAAACAGGGCTTCGTCACCCATGTCCTGCAGGGGCTTATCGCCGACCCCCGTTCGGTACCTCAGGCGGTCTATGCCGTCGGTCCGGTACCGATGATGAAAGCGGTTACCGACATGACCCGCCCCCATCACATTCGCACCATCGTCAGCCTCAATCCGATCATGATCGATGGTACCGGCATGTGCGGCGGCTGCCGGGTGATGGTCGGCGGCGAACTTAAGTTTGCCTGCGTCGACGGGCCGGAGTTCGACGGCCACCTGGTTGACTTCGATCTGTTGGCCGACCGGCTCTCCACCTACCGCGATGAGGAGTGTCGCATGCTGCAGCGGCTGCCCGAAAAGCAACGCCCTGCGGCGCGCAAGCGGTAGCACAAAACCTGTTTCTGCGACAAGCCTTCGGCACAAAATAAAGGGTCATTTCCCGTTGCGGAAATGACCCTACTTAATGCTTCACAGCAGCCCGGCGGTCGAGACATCATCGGCGCCGTTACAGATTATTTCATTCACCCCTTCTTGCCGGCATGCCCCGCCTCACGGCGTCCCGGAGAACGCTCCGACTGCCGGGCGCCGGAGGAAACCGGCACCATAGGCTCACCGTTGCACAGCACATCGGCGTCGCATTCGGTCCAGCACACATCACCTTTGCATACCTTGGTCACGGTGAATTCAATATCACATTCACCTGCTTTGCCGATCAGAACGTCACCATCTTGCAGTCTCATCGCCCTTCTCCTTTCCGCTGCGGAATGTGGATAGCTTCACGTATTTATTATAGCGCCAGACGTCCTGTCCGCAAGACATCGACCGACAAATGCAACGGTCTAAGGTGTAAGGAATTAATGAGAATCACCACCTTCGCTCTAGCGCAAAGGCATCTTGACAGCGGTCCTGAGGCAATTGTCCGCGATTTTCCGGCAGGCGGGGAATGCCCCGTCAACTTCCGGTAAACGGTGCAAACTGCACCGGCGCCGCCATGATCCGCCGGCAGATAATGAGTTCCCGACGGTGCGGCTGCCACTCGATGATCAGATTGGCCAGGGCCTGCCACAACGAAACCCAGGCCGCCACCGTCAGCCCCTCGGTGAGGATCTGCCCCGGCACGCTGTCGCCATGGGCCATCTGCCTTCCGACGACAATGGCCAGGGTCAGCAGCCCCAGGCCGAGGCCGAACAGGGCCAGGGAGCGGCGGAACATGGATTGAAGTTCCCGCAGCTCGATCTGCTGCAGATAGTAGAGGTAGTTGCGGATACTTTGCTGAACGCGGCGTTTGTGATCCGCCGTGGGCGGGACCGCCAGATTGATGCGGATGACGAAATCGTGGCGGCCGAGCTCTCGGGCACAGCCGATCAGGTAATCGACGAACTGGGGATCGAGGTCCTTCTTCAGGTAGGGCGCGGTGCGGTCAAAACGGTCGAACAGGTCCTCCACCGAGCGTACCGACACGTCGACCACCACCTGCCGGCTGTCGTTCATTTCGTAACGGTCGATGATGGTCCGCTTCATAAGTCCTCTGCATCTGTCGCTGGCCCTTGCTCTGCGGCGGAACCAAACCGCGTCACGCCGGAGGCATTAAACACCTATTTCAATTGTGCGGTGTCCAGATTGCAGGTCAAGCGCCTGGATGACATTTTTTGAGTCTAGGAGGGTGTCGGACTTGCCATGAGACCGACTGCAAAATCGTCTGATCGGCCCATATTTCCGATAATTTTCGCCAAATAGCCCTGCTATTCGCTCTCAAATTCTCGAAAATCTGGCCTCGAACAGCCAATTTTTCGTTTCGGCCCGTTAAGCCCGACACCCTCCTAGTGAATCCTGAAGAACGCTTTTATGGAATTCACGCTACAGCCCTGCGACCACCGCCTGCATACAGCCTCTTGGCCATAAAAAACAGGTACTTTATAAGGCGCCACCAAGTCTACTGATTGTGACTGGCGCAAGCAGGAATCGGAAATAAACAAAACCGTGCAAAGTTGATGCTTTCGCAAAAGGTCATGAAATGGCTAAGCAAAAATTTCGATCTACAAGGCGTAGTGGTTTTTCAGGGGTGAAGGCATACATAGTGTATGTCGAAGTCCTGAAAAAACGCTGCAACGCAGTAGAGCGGACTTTTTGCGACGCCATCAAAGTTGGCCGATCAACGGTTCCGGTACCCGGCATCCCGCCTCAACCGGTTTGGCCCCGGCAGCCACGGCGCCGCAGCCACTGAAGACCGTAGTAGATGACAAGCCCGGCCAGAAAACCGCAGGCCATGTTGACCCACAGGGAAACGCTCAGGGTCACCAGCAGCGGCGCCAGATCCCAGTTCCAGCGGGTGTCCTTGGCGAACCTGGTCATCTCGATGCCGACCAGAAACATCATGGCGCCGACGATGGCGACGGGAAAGGCCGTGAACAGCCCGGCGATCGATTGGGCCAGCAAAAGGCCCATGGCCAGCTCCAACAAGCCCTCGATAATATTGGCGCCGCCGGTGCGGGCGCCGAAATAGTACTGCCCGGCCAGGCCGCCGGCTCCGTGGCACATGGGCATACCGCCGAACAGGGGGCCGACCAGGTTGATGAGCCCCATGTTGAGGGACAGACGGGTTTCGCTGACCGGTTTATCCGGCCAGTATTCCTTGATCAGCACCGAGGTGGCGATGACTGCGTTGGTAGCGGTCAGGGGCAGCTGGGAAAATCCTGCCCGCAGCAACGACTGCCACGATTCGGCCAGGGTGAAACTCATCATGGCCGGCAAGGCAAAGGCAGGCGCCTGAACCTGGGCAAAATGCCCTTTGACCAGCATAATCGCCATGCCGAGCAACATCAGCACCACCGCCGCCGGCGCATAGCGGTTCCGACGCAGCAGCAGAACGATGGCGATGGCCACCAGGCCGAGCAGCCAGCCGCCGGCCAGCATCTTAACGGCCTGAACAGCCAGCATCACGCCGAGGGCCACCTGAATACCGCGAATCACCGGCCGGGGGGTAATTCGAGCCAGCCAGCCCATCAGGCCGGTTACAGACAGGAACAGCCAGAGGATACCCATGGCAAAGCCGGAGGCATAGACCATGGACGGCGACCACCGCTGGGCAATGGCCACCACCGCCAGCACCTTCATCGGCTCTACCGGCATGGGCAGACGATAGACCAGGCCGGTAACGATATTGGTCAGGCCCATCATCACCAGCAGGCCGGCGGGATCGAGACCGCAGACGACTATGTAGCCTATGGCCAGGGGAAACAGGGTGCCAAAGTCGCCCATGGCGCCGGCCAACTCGCGCAGATTGAATTCAAAGGACTTGATCTTCACCGCCCGACATTCCTTCCCAGAGATTGGCGATCAGCGCCTGGCTGCCACCGGGCCAGTGTCCCAAAGAAAAGCCCTCCCCGTCAACAGAATCGACAGGGAGGGCCACATCAGTTTGTCAAAATAAACCGCGGTATCGGTACTTATTCGTAGATAAAGAACAGCGGCTGACCGTTCTTGCGGAAGTCGGCGATGGCTTTCTGACCCTCGGGAGAGGTCAGGAAAGCGATGAAGGACATGGCCAGCTCGTAGTTCACATGGGGGTGCAATTTGGGGTTGACGGCGATCACCCCATAGGGGTTAAACAGGGCGGCGTCGCCAGCAAACAGCGCCGGCAGTTCGATCTTGTCCTGGTAAGCGATAAAGGTGCCGCGGTCGGTGATGGTGTAACCCTGCAGTTCGTTGGCCATGGTGATAACGTCACCCATGCCACGCCCGGCTTCCACATACCAGTCACCGGAAGGAGCGACGCCGGCATCTTTCCACAAGATTTTTTCCTTGGTGTGGGTACCGGAATCGTCACCGCGAGAGATGAACTTGATCTTGGCAGCGGCGATCTTGGCAAAGGCTTCGGCAGCGGTCTTGGCCGATTTGATGCCGGCCGGGTCGTTTTTAGGGCCGATCACGACGAAGTCGTTGTACATGACGTCGCGGCGGTTGACACCGTTGCCGTCGGCGACGAACTTGTCTTCCTTGGAGCGGGCATGAACCATGGTCACGTCCACATCGCCGGCTGCGGCCAGCTTAATCGCCTTGCCGGTGCCGACGGCAATGACGTCAACCTTGCAGTCGTACTTCTGTTCAAACATGGGCAGCAGGGCCTTGAGCAGGCCGGAGTTGTCCGTCGAGGTGGTGGTCGACAGCTTCAGGCGCTCGGCGGCCAGGGCGCCGGTGCAGAAAAAAGCCAACAGGGTCAGGGTAACGAGAGACAGACGAAAGATCGATTTCATACGCTGATTTCCTCCTTGGATGCCAAAACGGCAGGTTAAAAAGGTACAAACGCCCCTGCCCCCAGGGCAGAAGCACCTATATAAACAGTCCCTTTTCCAACGGAGGCCAATGTTATCACTTCAAATACATTACGACAACAAAAAGTTATAACCTGAA
>JAUWLU010000077.1 GCA_030613545.1 Desulfuromonadales bacterium | reverse complement strand
CGCGAACAGCAGGAGAAAACCACCGCATCGGTCATCGTCAAACTGGTACCGGGACGCAAGCTAAACGACGGCCAGATACAGGGCATTGTCAATCTGGTGTCAGGCAGTGTTGAAGGACTCAATGCCGGCCAGATCTCGGTTATCGATGCCAACGGCCGGGTGTTGTCGAAAACCCCTCAAACGGAAATGGACAGCCCCCTCAGCCCGGGTTTACAGCAATATCAGCAGAGTCTGGAAAAACGTTTGGAAAACCGTGCCCAATCCCTGCTCGACCGGGCGCTGGGGGTCGGCAATTCGCTGGTCCAGATCACCGCCAGCCTCGACTTCTCGCAACGGGAGCATCTGGAAGAAACCTACGACCCGAACGGCTCGGCGGTGCGCAGTGAACAGGCCTCAACCGAGAAGAGCGGCAACAGCATCAGTGGCGGCGTTCCCGGTGTGCAGTCGAATCTCAACGAATCCTCCGGCACAAAGGGGTTCAACTCTACCAACCGCAGTGAAGAGACCACCAACTACGAAGTCAGCAAGACGGTGAGCAAAATTGTGGAATCGGTGGGATCCATCAAAACCCTGTCCGTCGCGGTACTGGTTGCCGATCGACAGCTCCCTGCTGGCGAAGCAAACGAGGCGACTTACGAACCCCGCCCGAAGGAAGAGCTCTCTTCCATCGAGCAGATGGTGCGCAGCGCCCTGGGCCTGAGTGATCAGCGCGGGGACCAGATCGTGGTTATTTCCCGCCCCTTTGAAAACGACTTTTACGGTTCGACGGCTCCCGAGGCCACCCCCGGCGCCGATATCTACAGCTATCTGCCGATGGTCAAATACGGGCTCTTGACGGTCGCCGCCCTGCTCCTCTATTTTCTGCTCGTCCGGCCTCTGGTCAAGACGCTTAAAGGCGAAGGCAAGATGGTGGAGCACTACAAAACTGTCGAACAGCTGGAATCCGAACTTTCCGGCAGACCACTGCAGCTTGAGGGTCCCAACGCCGAAGCGGTGAAACTGAGGGAAGAGGTAATGAATTCCGAAAACGTCTCCGCACAGATCATCAAAACCTGGCTTAAAGAAGGATGAAGGAGCTCTTGAACAATATGGATCCTCAGAAGCTGTCTGGAGCGAAAAAATCCGCCATTCTACTTTTGTGCCTTGGGGAGGAGGCCACGTCCAAGGTTTTTGAATCCCTCAGCGATGCAGAGGTGCGCGACATCACCCGCTGCATGGTCAACATCGAACATATTCCGGCCCAGGTATCCCGGGAGGTGGTAGCCGAATTTCACCGAACCCAGAAGACCCATGCGGGGATCTTCATTAGCGGCAATGAATTTGTCAAAAAAGTTATTGCCGGTAGCGGTGACCAAAAACGTGCGGAAAAATTAATGGAGGATGTGACCTGGGAAGAAGAAGCGCGGCCCCTGGAAACCATTGCCATCATGCAACCCCACATGGTCGCCAGCCTGCTGGAAAACGAACACCCGCAGACCGTCGCGCTGATTTTGTCGACCCAGAAAATCGACCACTCGGCCAAGATTCTCAATTGCATGAACGAGGCTGTCCGGGCCGACATTATGTACCGCATCGCCAAAACTGAGCAGGTCTCACCGGAAATTGTCGGTCAGATCGAAGACGCCCTGCGTAAGGAGATCGGCATCGTTGCCCGCCAGGATAAACAGCATCAACTCGGTGGCGTCAACCGGGTGGTCGACATCATCAACAACATGGGTCAGGGGGCGGATAAAAATATTCTTGCGGGAATTGAAAAAACCGACCCGGATATGGCTGAAGAGATCCGCAACAACATGTTCAGATTCGAGGATCTGACCAGCCTTGACGGCCGCACCCTGCAAACCATCCTGCGGGAGATCAATAACGATCAATTGACCCTGGCCCTCAAATCGGCGTCCGACAACCTCAAGGAAGCGATATTCCAGAATATCTCGGGCCGTGCCGCGGAAATGATTCAGGACGACCTTGAGGCCATGGGTCCGGTCAAACTTTCGGAAGTTGAAACCATGCAACAGACTATCATCAAGATCGTCCTCAAGCTTGAAGAGGAAGAAAAGATCCTGATCCCTGGTCGTGGAGGGGCAGATGCGCTCGTCTAAGATTTTTCGTTCCAATAATAGCGAAGGCCTTAAACGGATCCGCTTTCGGGATTTCGGTGCCGATGGCCAGGTGATTGAAGACGGCCTGCTCTTCGAGGACGAGTCCTTCAGCGAAGAGGCCCTTTCGACACCGCAACAAGCCCAACCCGAGCAGACCCCCGTCAGTCAGCCAGCTCCGCCGGTGGACCTTGGTAAGCAGATCGAGGAAGCTTATCTGCAGGGAAAGGAAGAAGGACAGCAGGAAATTCGACTGCAGTTCGACAGTTCCCTGGAGATGCTCGCCCAGGGCATCGAGGAGGTCAGTCGTCTGCGAGCTACCCTGCTGCAGAACAGCACTCAGGACATGCTGCGCCTGGTACTGTCCATCGCCCGCCAGGTCATTCACGGCGAGGTGAGCCTCAACCGCGAACTCATCCTGACCACGATTGACAAGGCGTTGCGCGCCGCCGTGCGTTCCGACCATTATCACATCAAGGTCCATCCCGACGACCTGGCTCTGGTCACAGAAAAAAAGCCCCTCTTCATCACCAGCATCAACGGCTTGGAAAGCATTACGGTTGAAGGTGACGAGCAAATCGCGCAGGGCGGTTGCCTGGTCGAATCGGACCTCGGTGCAGTGGATGCCACCATCGACGGACAACTGGAAGAGATTCGCCGCACCTTGCTGAGCACCGTGGAGCAGGGCTGATGGATAAGTTGCTGCAATGCGTGGCCAACCTCAACCCCCTGCAGGTCAGCGGCAAGGTCACCAAGATCGTCGGCTTGGTGGTGGAAGGCTACTGTCCGGCATCGACCGTCGGCACCTTGTGCGAACTGGTGCCCTTAAACGGGGGCGCGCCGGTGCCGGCCGAGGTGGTGGGTTTTCGCGACGGCCGGGCCCTGCTCATGCCCCTTGGCGAATTGCGCGGTCTCGGTCCCGGCAGTCTGATACGAGTATTAAGGGACAGCGCCTCGCTGGCTGTCGGCCCCGAACTGCTCGGCCGGGTGATCGACGCCATGGGTCAGCCCATCGACACCGGCCCCCTGCCCTCCCCTCAGATCGAGATGCCCCTCTACGCCCTACCCGCCGGCCCCATGGCCCGCAAGAACATCGACCAACCCCTCGATCTGGGCATCCGCGCCATCAACGGCCTGCTGACCTGCGGCGAGGGGCAACGCATGGGCATCATGGCCGGTTCCGGGGTCGGCAAGAGCGTGCTGCTCGGCATGATCGCCAAGAACACCCGCGCCGACATCAACGTTATCGCCCTCATCGGCGAGCGCGGCCGCGAAGTGCGCGAGTTCATCGAACGGGACCTTGGCGAGGAAGGCTTGGCCCGCTCGGTGCTGGTGGTGGTCACCTCCGATCAATCACCGTTGCTGCGCATGCGGGGAGCCTTTGTCGCCACCACCATCGCCGAATATTTCTGCAAACGGGGTAAGAACGTGCTGCTGATGATGGACTCGGTGACCCGGTTCGCCATGGCCATGCGCGAGGTCGGCCTGGCCATCGGCGAACCGCCGACCACCAAGGGCTATACGCCATCGGTCTTCGCCACCTTGCCCAAGCTGCTGGAACGGGCAGGCAGTTTCAAGGGAGCCGGCAGTATCACCGGCCTCTATACGGTACTGGTCGAAGGCGACGACATGAACGAACCGGTAGCCGACGCGGTCCGCTCCATCCTTGACGGCCATATCGTCTTGTCCCGTAAGCTGGCGGCGGCCAACCACTATCCCTGCATCGATATTCTGACCAGCTCCAGCCGTGTCATGCGCGATATCGTCTCCGAGGAGCATTATCGCTGCAGCGGCCGGGTCAGAGAGGTGCTGGCGACCTACCAGGAAGCTGAGGACCTGATCAACATCGGCGCTTACAGCTCCGGCAGCAATCCCGATATCGATTATTCGCTGACCAAAATCGACGAGGTGAAACGATTCCTTCGTCAGGGGATGAACGAGGCGGTCGACTTTCCCTCTACCCTGCAGCAAATCAGCGAACTGTTCGACTGAACCAAGGTTCCCTTATCCAGCATAAAGGGCTTAGCCAACATCGCTGGCCATGTAACCTGACCGATTAAGAGCCATGGTCACCAGCGACCTGGCTGCCAACAAAAAGAAGATATATTTTTTTCCTCGCGCCAACGGAATCATCTATATGGCCGACAATTTCAAACTCCAGACCGTCCTCAACCACAGGCAGCGGCTTGAAAACCTGGCCCAACAAAAACTGGCGGATTCACTGCGCCGCGAGACCGCCATGCAACATCAGCTTGCCAGTCAACGAGCAGCTCTGAATAAACTCCACCAGGAACTCACCCACCGCCAACAGTCCGGGATCACCGTACACGAGCTGCTGCTCTTTCGTCTCAGTATCAATCGCCAGCGTAAAGACTTGAAGGCGTTGCTCGAACAGACCGAAAAACTGCACCGGGAGGTGAAAAACAATCGCCAGTTGCTGGCCGAATCCGCCCAGGAAAAAAAACTGTTGGAAAACCTCAAAGAAAAAAAGGAGGCCGAGCAAAAATATCAGGCCAATCGGCGGGAATCAGCCACCCTCGACGATATTGCCCTGAGACTCGGAAAACATTCCCTATGAACAAGCTTGTCATCATCTTTACCTTGCTGGGGCTGATCCTGATGCCCTCGTACCAGGGACTCCGAGCCGAAACTCAATCGGACCTGCTCCCCCCGGAAGGACCGACTTCGACAGTGGAAGAGCGGCGTATACGCTCCTCCATTCAACAGGAAGTTATCCGGCTGCGGCAAAAAGAGAAAATGCTCGAAAGGAAGGAAATGGAGCTAAAGACCCTGAGCAGAGAAGTCGATAAGAAGTTGGCTGAAATGGAAAAGGCCCGCATCGCTCTTATCGAACTGCTCCAGAAAAAAAGACGGATGGAGAACGAAAAGGCTCAGGCGTTGAGCAAGATCTACGAGAAGATGGACCCGCCCAAAGCGGCCCAGTTGCTTATCAGCCTCGACAAAGATCTGGCGGTCACCATTATCGAAGGTATGAACAGCAAGAAGGCCGGAAAAGTCCTGAACAATATGGAACCGAAAATAGCGGCTATCTTAAGTAAATCCTACGCCAGCCTCGAGGAACGTTAATCTCAGCCAGAGGCCGGCCTGAAAAGAGTTTTTTATCCCACAGGAAAGGAGGTGAAAACATGGAAATGCTGAACATTCCACCTGCGCAACCACCGACAAACCCAACGACCGCGCCCAAAGGAAAAACGGACAAAGAAGCGAACCCGTCTTTTCTGAACGTTCTGGGCAAGGCCAACCAAAACGGGAAAAACGAGCAGCAGAAAGGCTCGTTAAATTCAGCAGAAGATGAAGGGGCGGAGTTCAACGGTCCTGCGCACCTGGGCGACGAGGTAGCAGAACGTTCTCTGTCGGTCGTTTCCCCTGAAGGCGAAGAACAAGCCACGGAGCCGTTTGAGGAAGACACGGCCCCGGTCGATTTCGCCATGGGTGCGGTTCCCGGTCTGCCCGTGGAACCTGTCCCGTCCGCGCTTACGGCAGAACCAGCCCTAAAAATCAATAACGAGCGAATTGTTACAGAGGGCGAAAAATCCTCGAACATAACCCCGCTTCCACCGGAAGCAACCTTGCAAGGAGGCAAGGCAGAAGCGATAGCGTCTATAGCAAGTGTAGCGCCTGACGTAGCAATCCAGAAGCTGTCTGCGAAAAACGTAGCGCCTGTCACAGCAAGTCAAACAGGGTCTATGGAAAACATAGCCTCTGAAGCAACATCAGCCCCCGAGGCTAGCACCGCGATGGCGGCAGAACCGTTGTCAATCGCCGAAAAGAACGCCGCGGGCAGCGCCCTCCCTGGCGAGCCGGCACATGGAACAGCAGCAGCCGGCCCCAGACAGAAACTGTCGATCCCGGCAAACGCTGAATCGATCGCCACCCAGGCGATGCCAGTAAATGACCCAGAGCAAACCGCCGTGGCCAGCAGCGCCCCCCCCAAGCAAACGGGTCTGATGGAAAGCAGTCTGGGCAGTCTTTTGCAGGAGGTCAGACCACTACGAGAGCAATCTCGCGGGCGTCTGGCTGCGAACCTCAACCGTAGCGAAACCGCTTCCATCGCAATCCCAACGGAAAAATCGTCGCAGATCGTTGCCGGGACGCAAAACGAAGGTTCACTACCATCATTTGCATCCAAGCAGGAAAACGGCCTCTCCGCCGTACAAGCCGATGCAGCAGCCAACGGCACCAATCCGGCCACCAGCGGTACACCCTTTGAAACGGTGCTGGAAAGTGGCATGCTCGGTTCTCCAATGGCCCAGCAAGGAAGCCAGCCGCTGCAGGCAGCTTCTGCCGAACCAGGCAGCATACGCCTGACTTCCGGTGAGTTTCTCAGTGAAAACCAGGTGGTCAATCAGGTACTGGACCGGATCTCCGTCAAGCGCGCTGGAAACCAGAGCCGAATCGTAATCAAGATGAACCCTGAGGAACTGGGCGAAGTCAAACTGGCCCTCACCCTGGAAAAAGATCAGCTGCGAGCCCAGTTACTGACCCAGAACCAGCAGGTTCAGGAAATTCTGGAAAAGCACCTGCCTAAGCTGCATGAAGCCCTCAGGCAGCAGGGAGTGAAGCTCGAAGACATCCAGGTCAGTGTCGATTCCAGTCGTCATTCCGGTCGGGAGTCCTTTGCCAACCATCGCCAAGCCGATTCGTTCCGCAGACATTTCAATGCCCCTGCTGATACCATAAACAACGACCCGGCGCACCCGGCTACCGCATCCGCGCGTTCCGTTTCGACGGAAGGCCTCAGCCTGCGCATTTAACCGAGGAGGAGAATCAGCCATATGTCAACTATCGCCGACATAAGCGGCAGCTCCAGTACCGGCCAGTTCTCGGCCATCAGCGGCAGCGACAGCCTCGGCAAGGAGGATTTTCTGATCTTGCTGGTGGCTCAGCTGCAGAACCAGGATCCACTCAACCCCTCCGACCCCACCGAGTTCACGGCGCAACTGGCCCAGTACAGTTCCCTTGAACAGCTGATGTCGGTCAATGAAAACATTAAAAACCTGGTCAGCACCTCTCAGAGCCAGCAACAACTCTCGGCCCTGAGCCTGATCGGCCGGGAAGTGGTGGTCGAAAAAGAAACATTCAAACTGGGCGACAGCGACGTCACCCTGGGTTGTCAGCTCGATGCCCAAGCCCACCGGGTCGAACTGCACGTTCAGGACAGCCGCGGCAAAAGCCTGGCGGTGCTTAAACCGACCGACATGACCGCCGGCAGCCACTTCGTGACCTGGGACGGCACCGACAGCAACGGTCTGCCGGTACCCCCCGGCGACTACAGCCTGTCGGTTCTGGCCCTCGACTCCAATGAAGAGGGCATCGCCAGCCAACCGCTGATCAAGGGCCAGGTCACCGGGGTCGATCTCGACGGCTCGCAAAGCACCCTGGTCACCAACTGCGGCAGCTATTCACTCAGCAACGTCAAAAGCATCAGGGCGCTCTGATCATGAGCGATAAAATCACCCTGATCTCACAACCGATTGTACCGCCCTCCGCAAGGACCGGCGGCAAGATCGGCCGACAAAACAGACCGTCCGGGGCTTCCTTTGACGAGGTATTTAACAAAGAGCTGCGCGGCAGCGAAATCGGTTTCTCCCGTCACGCCCAGCAACGCATGGCCAGTCGCAACATCGATCTCTCGCAAGCCGAGCTTGCACGGCTCAATGAGGCCGTCGGCCAAATCCGAGCCAAAGGGGGACGGGACTCCCTGGTGATGCTCAACGACAATGCGCTGATCGTCAGCGTAAAAAACAACCAGGTAGTCACCGTGGTCGACAAAGACAGCCTCAAGGACAACGTGTTTACCAAAATCGACAGCGCAATCATCGCTTAACCGAACCGGTCCTCTCGCAGGAGGTTCGCGGACCACCGACCGACAGACGTGGTCCCATCATGGAGGATAGATTATGGCTATTTCAAGTTCACTGTACAGTGGCATCAGCGGCCTCAATACCAACGGCAATGCCATGGCGGTTATCGGCAATAACATCGCCAACACCAACACCATCGGCTTCAAATCGAGCCGTGCAGTCTTCTCCGACCTGCTTTCCGCCAGCATCAACGGCTCCGGCGGCGCTTCCCAGGTCGGCCGCGGCACCGGCCTGTCCAGCGTCGACAACATCTTCGGCCAGGGCACCTTCGAAAGCACCGAGTCGAACACCGACCTGGCCATCGAAGGCGACGGCCTGTTCGTGCTGCGCGAACCGTCCAGCACCACCAGCTACTACTCCCGTGCCGGCGCCTTTCGCTTCGATGGTGACGGCTACCTGGTCAATCCCGAGGGCTTCCGGGTGCAGGGCATAACGTTTGATAATGACGGCAACCTGACCGCCGGTGATGCCAGCGATGTACAGGTCAATAGTAACGCGGCCATCCCCGCCAACATGACCGCCAACATGAACCTATCGACCAACCTCGACGCCAACGCCACCACCATGACGGCCCCCTTCAGCTTCGACGTGACCGACCCGTCCACCTACAACTATGCCTCCTCGACCACGGTCTACGATTCCCTCGGCAATACCCACATGCTGACCACCTATTTCAGCAAAACGGACGACAACGAATGGGCATACAACATTGTCGATGAAGGCAACGCCGTGGTTGCCAGCTCGGGCGTTACGCCCCTGACCTTCGACACCAACGGCCAACAGACCGGCGGCGGCAGCATCACCATCGCCGGCTTGCCCTGGGACGGAAGCACCACCGTGCAGGACATAGTTCTCACCCTCAAAACCACCCAGTACGCCAACGATTCGCAGGTCCTTTCCCAGGATCAGGACGGCTACGGTCCCGGCAACCTGATGAAAATCAGCATCGACGAAACCGGCACCGTAACCGCCAACTACTCCAACGGCGAGAGGAAAAAAATATCCCAAATAGTGCTGGCCAAGTTCGCCAACTTCGGCGGCCTGACCAAGCAGGGCCAGAATCTCTATACCGCCACCGACGCTGCCGGGCCGCCGCGCACCGGCGTACCGGGCCTCGAACTGGGCAACCTGTTCACCAACGCCCTCGAGCAGTCGACCGTTGACCTGGCAGCCGAATTCGTCAAGATGATCACCACCCAGCGTGGCTTTCAAGCTAACTCCCGAGTCATCACCACCACCGATGAGATGCTCGGCGAATTGATCAATCTCAAGCGCTAGACAGCGGTCAAATTTATGACCATCACCATGAACCGCCCCTGTCAGCAGGGGCGGTTTTTTTGATTATGTCAGCCCATTAACCTAACGCATATAACCAACAGCTTGATTTAGAAACGGTTTTTCCAAGACTTCCCGGCTAGAGCACAGTGCACTCTGCAACTGGCACGCTCCTTGCCAATGAATACCTACGAAGGCCCCTGTGCCCCTTTGACAATACCCCGACTTGTTTTGCAAAAGGTTTTGTATCCATGGATCCCTCGACCATAATCGGTATCGTTGCCGCCTTCGGCCTGATGGTAATGGCCATTCTTCAGGGCGGCAGCATCATGCTCTTTGTCAATACCCCGTCGCTGATCATCGTTGTCGGCGGTACCATCGGCGCCACTTTGGTCAATTATCCCTTCGGCGACGTGATGAGCACCTTGTCGGTCATAAAAAAGGCTTTCAAAAATCAAAATTCCTCCAGCACCAGCCGCATCGAACAATTGATTCGCTTTGCCGGCAAAGCCCGCAAGGAAGGGATACTATCCCTGCAAACGGTCATTGCCGAAATCGATGACCCATTTTTCATCAAAGGCCTGCAAATGGCTATTGACGGCCAGGAACCGGAAAACCTCAAGGAAATGCTCGATCGGGAAATCGAATACATCGAGGAACGTCATAGCAAAGGAGCCAACATTCTGCTGGCGGTAGGCGCCTACGCACCGGCCATGGGTATGATCGGTACCCTGATCGGCCTGGTGCAGATGCTGCAGACCATGAGTGACCCTTCCAGCATCGGGCCGGCCATGGCAGTCGCCCTGTTGACCACCTTTTATGGCGCGGTTATCGCCAACACCCTGTGCTTGCCCCTGGCAGGCAAATTGAAGAACCGCTCGGCCAGTGAAATCCTCGACAAAACTCTGGTTGCCGAGGGCATGAAGTCGATTTTGCAAGGCGAGAACCCGCGGATTATCGAGCAAAAGCTGCATGCCTTCGTCGCTCCCAAAGAACGTCAGTCGAACTTCGGAAAAAGAGGGTAGCCGCCGTGGCACGAAAGAAAAGAAAAGACGAGGGCGGCGGCGCCCCGGCCTGGCTGGTCACCTACAGTGACCTGGTCACCCTGCTGCTGACCTTTTTCGTGTTGCTGCTGTCCATGGCCAACATGGACAAAGTAAAGTTTCACGATGCCCTCGGTTCCCTGAAAGGGGCCTTCGGTTTGGCCGGCAGTGCCGGTAAGATCGATTTGACCAAACCGAAGGTCATCAGTTTTGCGCCGATGGACGACGATTACATCAGCCGGCTTTATCAAAAGGTCAACACTGTCCTCACGCGGCTGCGCATCGACAAGGATATCGATCTGGTCAAGGACCGCGGCGCAGTGGTGTTGCGAGTCAAAGAATCGATTCTGTTCGACTCCGGATCGACGCTTCTGAAACCGGAGGCCCATCCGATATTAAGAAAAATTGCCACACTGGTCAGGCCGTTGCCGCTGAACATGCGCATCGAGGGGCATACCGACGACCTGCCCTCCGGCAATCCGCAGTTGACCAATTGGGATCTGTCGGTACAGAGGGCGGTCAGCACTCTTAAATTTTTCGCCAGCGAAAACATTATCCCTCTGGAGCGGATGTCGGCCGTCGGCTACGGGGCTCAGCACCCCGTGGTTCCCAATAACAGCGGGGAAGAGCGCATATTAAACCGACGCGTCGAGTTTGTGCTGGAGAGC
>JAUWLU010000346.1 GCA_030613545.1 Desulfuromonadales bacterium | reverse complement strand
TGCCGCGAGCACGTCCACCTCACTGCCCTCGGTGGCTTTATAAGCGCTCTCCTTGCGTTTGAGGGTCGCCTCGGCAAGGCGGATCTCCGCCCGGCGCATGGCCAGCTGGGCTTTGCTCTCATCGTGCCGCGCCCGGTAGGGACGGGGATCGATAACGAACAGCAGGTCGCCCTTGTTGACCTGGCTGCCGGAATCGAAGTGGATACTCTGTAGATAGCCTTCGACCCGGGCGCGCATCTCCACCGACTCCACGGCTGCGGTGGTACCGCTGTACTGGGCATAGCGGGTCACGCTCTGTACCTGGGGCTCAGCGACGGTCACCGTCGGTGGCGGGGGCGGCACGAAGGTGTTTTTCTCTCCGCAACCGGCAACAGTCAGCAGTCCCAGCACCAACACAGGGCTCCATGCACGCATTCTCTGCTTTATCTTTTGCATCAGGACTTCTCCTTGCTTGCGTCTTGCGGCGCCTTGGGGGTAACCGGTGCTGATTCGTCTTTCGGTCCGGCCGGATTCCAACCGCCACCGATGGCCTTGTAAAGCTGAACCAGATTAATGACCGCATCGCCTCGGGCGGCAGCCAGCTGATTTTCGATTTCGAACAGTGCTCGCTGAGCATCGAGCACGTTCTGAAAGTCGGACAAACCGTCTTTGTAGAGGCCGGTGGCCAGCTTCACCGAGCGGCGACCCGCCTGCTGCGAGCGTTCCAGAGCCGCCAGGCTTTCCCGCTGCTGCAGATATCGGGTCATGGCGTTTTCCGCCTCATTCAGGGCATTGAGCATCGACTGCTCATAGCGATAGAGAGCCTGCTCGGCGCGGGCATCCTCGATCTTGATCAGATTGCGCACCCGCTGGCCGTCGAACAGCATCCAGCGCACCGTCGGGCCGAAAGCGAAGGCCCGGCTGCCCGACTTGAGCAGGTCGCCGCCTTGCAGAGCTTCAAAGGCAAAGGACCCGGACAGGGACAAACGGGGATAGAGGTCTGCCGTGGCGATGCCGATACGGGCCGTCTGCGCGGCCAGCTGCCGCTCGGCGCGGCGGATATCCGGTCGCTGACGCAGCAGATCGGCCGGTACGCCCACGGTAACCTGGGCAGGCGGCACGGGAATCGGCCCCGGCTCGCTCAGTTCGGGAAAGAGGGCTCCGGGCGGTTGGCCGAGCAGCACGGCAATGGAATTGATCGCCCGGGTCAGTTCGATGCGCAACGGCGGTACCGCCGCCTCGGAAACGGCCAGCACCCGCTCTGCCTGGGCGACATCGAGGCCGCTGGCCAGGCCGTTTCGAAACCGTGACCGGGTCAAGTCCAGCACCTGTCGCTGCGAAGCCAGGTTGCCTTCGGCCGCGTCCAGGCGCGCCTGCGAAGTTCGGACGGTAAAGTAGGTTCGGGCAATCTCGGCATAGAGGGAGATCAGCACATCGACCCGGTCCTCCTCGCTGGCCTGATAATCGGCCCGGGCCGCTTCTACCGAGCGGCCGATGCGGCCAAACAAGTCGATCTCCCAGCTGGCGTCGAGGCCGACATTATAAACGGTCTCGGTCCCTGAACCTGCGGCCAGGCTATTTTCGCTGCTGCGCCGGCGCATGGTGCTGCCTGCAGCATCGACGCCCGGCCAGCGCTCGCCGGACGCGACCCCGAGGCGGGCACGGGCTTCCCTGACCCGGGCCACGGCGCTGCGCAGATCGAGATTGCTTTGCGTCCCTTGCGCGATGAGCCGCTCCAGCAGCGGATCATCAAACAGGGTCCACCAGCGAACCACCATCGCCTCCGCGGGCACCAGGGCCGGGTCCGCCCCTTCCTGCCAGACTGCCGGAACCTGCAGCTCCGGCGGTTGGTAGTCCGGCCCCACCGACACACAGCCGGCGGCCAGCAGCAACAACAGCCCCGCCAGCAACGGGCGCAGCCTCTGGGCCACCTTGCCGTGA